>CAIJKV010000408.1 GCA_903821335.1 uncultured beta proteobacterium | reverse complement strand
AGATTCCAGGTGCTCATTTTTTGCTCTCAATTCGGTTGGGTTCAGGCTTCGACCATGATGGGAATGAACTGTTTGATCGGAACTTCCTGGCGCGCAGTTTCCCAAGGGTCCTTGGCGTTTTTCAGCGAGTCGATGAGACGCGCATACAAAGCCTTGCGACCTGCGGCGTCCTCGAGAACTTTGTTCTTGACGTGGCTCAGGCCGACGCGCTCCAGGTAGTGCGAGGTGCGCTCCAGATACCAGCCTTCTTCGCGGTAGATTTGCAGGAAAGCACCCGTGAACTCCATGACTTCCTCGTTGGTGGTGACCTTGCAAAAAAACTGTGCGACTTCAGTTTTGATGCCACCGTTACCACCGACGTAAATCTCGAAACCGGAGTCCACGCCAATCACGCCGACATCCTTGATGCCCGACTCGGCGCAGTTGCGCGGGCAACCGGAGACCGCCAGCTTGACCTTGTGGGGCGCGTACATGTCAAACAGCATCTTTTCCAGCTTGATGCCCGTGTCCATCGAGTGTTGTGTGCCAAACCTGCAGTGCTCGGCGCCGACACAGGTCTTGACGGTGCGGATGGACTTGCCGTAAGCATGTCCGGACACCATGCCAGCCGCGTTCAGGTCGGCCCAGATGGCTGGCAAGTCTTCCTTCTTGATGCCAAGCAAGTCTATGCGCTGGCCTCCGGTCACCTTGACGGTCGGCACCTTGAATTTCTCGGCGGCATTGGCGATGGCATGCAGCTCAGCAGGGGTCGTCAGGCCGCCCCACATGCGCGGCACAACCGAGAAGGTGCCATCCTTCTGGATATTGGCATGCGCGCGCTCATTGATGAAGCGTGACTGCGGGTCGTCAATCGCCTCATGGGGGAAGGACGAAATCAAGTAGTAGTTGATGGCCGGGCGACACTTGTCGCAGCCATCTGGCGTCTTCCAACCCAACTCCTTGAACACTGCCTCTTTGGCCGTCAGGTGCTGCGCCACGATCGTCTCGCGCACTATTTTGTGCGAATGGTCCGTACAGGCACAAATCGGCTTGGTGTCCGCGGCAGTCGGTGTGTATGCACCGCCCACGGTCGAGGCGAGAATTTGCTCAACCAGGCCAGTACAAGAGCCACAGGAGGATGAAGCCTTGGTGTGCTTGCGAACCTCGTCGAGCGTAAACAGTCCATTTTCCTTGATCGATTTGACGATCGTTCCCTTGCAGACACCGTTGCAGCCGCACACCTCGGCGCCATCCGGCATCGAGGCCGCCTGGCTGACGCCTTTATGGCCCGCATCCCCGAGCTGGTTGGCCATGGAATTGCCGAACAGCAGCTGGCTGCGAATTTCGCGGATCTCTTGCTGGTCTTTCATCAACTGGAAGTACCAGGATCCATCGGCGGTATTGCCGTAAAGCACGGCGCCGATCACACGATCATGCTTGACGACAATGCGCTTGTAGAGCCCGGCTTGCTTGTCATGCACAAGGATGTCCTCGGTGTCCGGGCCGCCACTGAAGTCGCCCGCCGAGAAAACATCGACGCCAGTGACTTTGAGTTTGGTCGAAGTCACTGACCCTTTGTACTGAGCGATGCCAAAATTCGCCAGGTGATTGGCACAAACCTTGCCCTGTTCGAACAGTGGCGCGACCAGTCCGTAGGCGACGCCGCGGTGCACGACACATTCACCCACCGCATAGACAGACGGATCGGTGATCGTCTGCAACGTGTCCGACACGTGGATGCCGCGCACCCTGCCACTTCCGCAGAACAACAGCGCGGACTCGGCCAGGGCGTAATTGGGGCGAATGCCTGCGGCAATGACGACCAGGTCGGCTGAAATTTGCATGCCGTCTTTCAGACGGACTGCGCTGACCCGTCCGTTTTCGCCCTCAAGCAAGGCTTCGGTGTTGCGCCCAAGCAGGAATTTCATGCCCTTGGCTTCAAGCGACGCCTGCAGCATGTCGGCACCAACGCGGTCAAGCTGACGCTCCATGATCCAGTCTGCCAGGTGCACGACCGTGACACTCATGCCGCGCAGCATCAGACCATTCGCCGCTTCCAGTCCCAGCAGGCCCGCGCCGATCACCACCGCGTGCTTATAGCGACTGGCTGCGGCTATCATCGCCTCGGTATCCGCGATGTCCCGATAACTCAGCACCCCCGGCAGGTCGTTACCCGGAATCGGCGGCACGAACGGTGTCGAACCCGTTGCGAGCAACAGTCGGTCGTAGTCGGCCTCGGTACCGTCCTCGGCAATCACACGACGACGCAGTCGGTCAATCTTGGTGACTGTCTTGCCAGCGTGCAGCGTAATGCCATGGTCGCGATACCAATCGAGATCATTGAGCATGATTTCGGGCAACGTCATTTCACCGGCCAGCACGGGCGAGAGCAGGATGCGGTTGTAGTTGCCATGCGGCTCAGCGCCAAAAACCGTGATGTCGTAAAGGTCCGGGGCGATCTTGAGCAACTCCTCGATCGTTCTGACTCCGGCCATCCCGTTACCGATGAGTACAAGTTTTTGTTTTTTCATGATGATTCCGCCAGCCCAAAAAAAAACGGCGCCGCCATTCCTCGATTTTTTCTCGAGAAACGACGGACGCCGTTGTCCGTAAATCTTGCTTCAGGTACTACGCCAAGGCATGGTGGCCTCGGTGATTACCGATTAATAAGCAATATTGGTGCCAGCTGTCAAACTTATTACAAACTCTTTTTAAATCAATATGTTATAGATATTTTCCCGCATCAGGCACGGCTAATATTTGCACTACCCTGATGCATGGCGCGGCGCACAAGGCACTTCGTTGGTGCGGCTTGCCCACCAAGAACCAGCCTGTCGTGTCATGGTTGCGTTGGCAACAACCCCGCCGCGGCGACCACAGCCTGGGCCACTTCGACCAGACGACGGCCCTGGCTCATGGCTTGATCACGCAACTGGCTGTAGGCCTGTTCTTCGCTCAAACACTGGTGGGCCATCAACAGGCCTTTGGCCCGCTCAATCAGCTTGCGCTCATCCAGCGCCGCACGCACGTAGGCCAGCTCTTCGCTGACGACCTGCAACTGACGCGTCTGCGTTTGTAGCGTATCGGCAATGGCCCGCGCCAGGCGCGGCTCCGTACCATCGTTCGCAAGCGCCCCAACCTGGCTATCGCCCTGATCCAGGCCGACAATCATTGCGCTGAGTGCAGACAGCGGTTCAGATGACGATAACGCTGCCAGCAGCGCCTGCTGGTCTTCGAGTGCAGACTGCGTGTGGGCGACGCGCGCCCGGCAGGCCTGTTGAAGGCTGGTTGTCAAGAATGTTTCGACCAGATAGATGTCGTTGATGCGACGCGTGCAATGTTCGAACCATGCAACGGCCAGACCCGAATCGACCGGAAATCGTTTGGACCTCAGCATGCCACGCATCCGTGCGATTTCGGCCAACGGCATCGTGGCCTCAAGCGCCTGCCACTGGGTCAGGATCGACTCGCCGCAAAACAGTTCGAATCGTTCAAAACACTGCGCCTGGTGTTCGACCAGATGCGTCAGGAAACGCAAGTCGTCCGCGCTGACGAGACCCGCGGCAAAGACCCTTGCCCCGGTGGCACGTTCCTGTCCGACGAACTCCTTGCCTTGCATCAAGTTCAATAGCGCCACAAGCAAACGCGACACCGTCGGATCAACGGTGACGTCAGCAGCTTCGAAAACAAGTGCAAGCAACGCGCCAACCACCCGGTTATAACGCTCCGTCGATTGCGCCGGCGTGCAGGTCTGACGGCGCACGCTGTCACGGATCACGGGAAGGTCTTCCAGTGCGTTCACGGCAATCGCGATCCGGGTGAACAGTCGAGACCCACCGGCCAGCCCATCACCGGGCTTGATCTTCTCAAGTCCTTCCAGCACATTTTGCTTGGCTGAGTCGCTCGCAGTGATGCTCTCGTCCCAGCGGGCCGCGACACACGGGTCTCCGGGAAGCCGATAGACCGTCGAGCGGCCACGCTCGGCTTGCAGACCATGCACCAGCGCGCTGACGGCATGCACGAGTTCGCAGGTACGATTGAGTTGCTCGAGTTCATGTATCTCGTAGCGGCGTGCTGCGACCAGATACCCGATTGCTGTTTGCATGGGGTCTTCAGAAAGATATGGAATCAAGTTAACCTGAAAGTTACCCCTTTTTCAGGTTTCAGAGGTAACCAGACCGTTGGACGCGTTCTATACCGATCATTTTATTTTGCCCTTGCCACCAGGCCACCGATTTCCGGGCAACAAGTATGGCCTGTTGCGCGAACGCGTCCGCACGCTACCCGGCCTGCGCCTGAAAGAAGCCCGGGCTGCGACCGACACCGAACTGTTGCTGGCCCATGAACCTGCCTACGTCCAGAGAGTCCTCCAGGGGATCCTGAGCGCCAGGGAACAGCGTGAAATTGGTTTCCCCTGGAGCGAACCCATGGTCGAGCGCTCTCGGCGTTCTGTCGGTGCCACAATCGCCGCCTGCCAATCCGCACTGAAAGAGGGGGTGGGCGTGAACCTTGCTGGTGGCACGCACCACGCCTATCGCGACAAGGGCAGCGGCTATTGCGTGTTCAATGACATCGTGATCGCGGCCCGGGTCCTCCAGCGCGCACACCCGTCTGTGCGTCGCGTGGCGGTGATCGACCTAGATGTGCACCAGGGCAACGGCACCGCCGCCATCGTCAAAAATGACGCCTCCATTTATACACTTTCGCTGCACGGAGAAAAAAACTTTCCGTTTCGCAAGGAACCCAGCGACCTGGACATCGGCCTGCCTGATGGCTGTCGCGACGAGCCATACCTCGACGCCCTGGATCGCGGCTTGCAACAAGTCAGGGACGTGTTTCAGCCTGATTTCCTGATCTTCCTTGCCGGGGCTGATCCGCATGAGGGCGATCGACTCGGGCGCCTGAAAATCAGTACCGCTGGCATGCTCGCCAGAGACCAGACAGTCTTTGCGTTTGCCCGTGCGCAAGGCATCCCCATCGCAGTGGCGATGGCAGGCGGCTATGGTGTGGATATCAATACAACCGTGGATATCCAGGTGCAAACCGTCAGGATCGCCGTCAGTATGTGTCCGTTCAGTCTGCCTTGATGCCCGCCGCCTTGATCACCACACCATAGCGATCGAGATCTGACTTGATTTCCGTGGCGAATTGCTCGGGCGTGCCCGGGGTGGCTTCGATTCCAAGGACCTCGAGTTTTGCCTTGACTTCAGGTGTTGACAGAACCGCGTTTAATTCCTTGTTCAGGTACTCAACGACAGCGCGTGGCGTTTTTGCTGGCGCAAAGATTCCAACCCAACCACTGACGACAAAATCAGGAATGCCACTTTCGATAAATGTCGGGACATCCGGGAGCGACGGTGCACGCTCTTTGCTCGAGACGGCGACCGCGTTCAATCGCCCCGACTTAATATGTGGATATGCGCCCGCGATCGCGGTGTAGACCAGCGGAATGTTGCCACCCTGCACATCAATCATGGCCTGCCCCCCCCCTTTGTATGGAATATGAACGAGTCTGGATCCCGTACGCTGGTTCAGGAGTTCCATTGCGACATGCTGTGGGCTGCCCACACCGGACGACCCAAAGTTCACCGTCTTTCCAGGCTGTTTAGACAGGGCGATGATCTCTTGCAAGGTCTGCGCCTCGAACTTTGGATAAGCAACCAGTACAAGGATGGTGTCGCCAATTTTTCCGATCGGCGCAAAATCCTTGATGGTGTCAAAGGGCACTGTGGCAAAGATGTGGGGGTTGATGACCATGGTGCCATCGAAACCCAGCACCAGTGTGTAGCCGTCGGGCTCAGAGGACGCGACTTGCGCCGAGCCAATATTGCCAGACGCCCCCGGCTTGTTTTCCACGATGATTTGCTGCCCGATGCGTCGGGACAGTTGATCGGCAATCAATCGGCCGCTGGTGTCGGTGACCCCACCCGGGCTAAAGGGCACGATCAGCCGAATTGGCTTGTTTGGATATACATTTTCCGCGAAAGACTGGGCACCGACGCACGTCAACACCGATGCAGCACAGCAAAGCACCCAGCGATTCATGGAGTGAACTATTTTGCGTGACATGTGGCCTCCTTATTTTAACTTTTCAAAACGCTGAAGATCGAGCATTGATTTTCGTGTCACGTCGCTCGACTTTTATTGAGATGCAGTTGTTCTTTTACAAATTCAACCAGACCACCAGCGTTGATGATTCCTTGCACATACGGTGCAAAGGGCTTGGCCTGATAACTTGCGCCCTCAACTTCAAAAAGGCCTCGCTGGACATCAGACAACACCTTGTCACCATTTTTCGCCGCCAGCGCCAGCTCAGGGCATTCAAAGATCGGCAGGCCGATATTGATGGCATTGCGATAAAAGATTCGTGCAAAGCTTTCTGCCACTACACAGGACACACCGGCCGCCTTGAGGGCAATGGGCGCGTGCTCACGCGAGGAGCCTGTACCGAAATTTTTTCCCGCAACAATAATGTCGCCCGCTTGCACGCGTGTTGCGAAGCTCGGGTCCAGTCCTTCCAGACAATGTGGGCCAAGATCCTCGGGTTTGTGCAGGTTCAAATATTTGCCCGGCAAAATCGCATCCGTATCGACATGTGCGCCCAGCTTATGAATCGTTCCGGCAAGTTTCATGAATAAATCTCTCTGCGAACAGTTGGCGCAATGGTGGCGGGATCAACGATGCAGCCCGCCACGGCGGCGGCGGCGGCAACCCATGCGTTGGCAAGATAAATCCGTGATTCAGGATGGCCCATCCGGCCCCTGAAATTCCTGTTGGTGGTGGAGACCGCGACCTCTCCGGCAGCGAGAATCCCCATATGCCCGCCAAAGCAGGCCCCGCAGGTCGGCAACGACACGGCAGCCCCGGCGGTTGCGAAAATTTCCAGCAACCCTTCTTTTGCCGCCTGGCGATAGATGGCGCTTGTGGCGGGCACGACAATCAGGCGAACATTGGGCGCAACGGTCTGCCCTTTCAAGATCTGCGCGGCTTGTCGCATATCGGTGATCGTCCCGTTGGAACAATTGCCGATATAGACCTGATCAACGGGTGTACCCATCACTTTTGATAGTGGCGACCCGTTGGCCGGCGACGGCGGCAAGGCCACCAACGGCTCAAGGCGGTCCAGATCCACCACCCGCCTTGCGCTGTACACAGCGTCCACGTCCGGGGCGACCGGACGCTGGGCGTCCCAGCCGGTCTGGCTGATATATTGCAGTACCCGGTCGTCGCACTCGAAGACACAGGTTTCAGCCCCGGCTTCAACAGCCATATTTGCAATGGCCAGGCGCTCATCGATATTCAGATTCTTTAAGCCAGAACCCCCGAACTCCAGCGCTGCATGGGTTGCCCCGTCAGCGCCGATTTCCGCGATCAGCGACAGGATGATGTCCTTGCCCGTCACAAACTCACCAGGGGTACCTTCGATGTCTATTCTGATGGTCGGGGGCACGGTGGCCCACAATTCTCCTGTTGCCAGGACAGCAGCCAGATCCGTTGAGCCAAAGCCGACACCCGCAGCATTCAGTGCGCCCGCGGTACAGGTATGGGAATCGGCGCCAAAGATCAAGCCACCGGGTCCGACCTTGCCAAGTTCAGGCAACAAGGCGTGCTCAATGCCCGTTCGGCCGGATTCATAAAACTTCCTGATTCCATACTTGCTGCCGAAATCTTTCAGAAACTTGATCGACTCGGCACTGGTGACATCCTTGGGCGGCGAAAAATGGTCGGCGACCAAGACAACGATTTCCGGATCAAAAATTTGCTGCACACCCATTTTCTCAAGCTGCACGACGGTGATTGAACCGCTCGTATCGTTGAGCAGCACAACATCAGGTGTCAACACGGCAATGTCACCTGCTTGGGCAACGCCCGTTTTTGAATGCAAGGCATATATCTTTTCAATCATCGTCAAGCCCATGCCAGCTCCTGTGCAATGTTGCGCATCTGATTTTTATGTGATGTGTGTTTTGTTGTTCAGCGCCGGCGAGCTCAAAATCAGCTGCGCCGAATGGTGAAGGTGCGTCTGCATGGCCAGATAGGCAGCCTCTGGTGAGCCTGACAAAATACCCTCGGCAATCTTGTCATGCTCGTCGAGTGAGTTCTTGATGATCTGTTCTGTGCCGATCACCTGCCGCAACTGAATCATGAATACTGGCTGCTGATACTTGTCGATCAGCCTGCCCAATTCAGGATTGCCACACAGGCGCACGATGGCTTGATGAAATTCGCGATTGTCGACAATGAACGCGGCAAAAATCGGATTTTCGCGATGGCGCTGACCCCGCTCGAGGATCTCGGTGAAATAGCTGCGGTTGTTACCCTCATCAATTTTTTCGGCTGCCATCCGGGCAGCAAAACCTTCGAGCGCCACCCTGATCTGGTACAGAGCCATGACCTCACCAACGTCGAGCCGCCTGACGATTGCCCCTCGGTTCGGGGCAACATCAATCAACCGTTCGGCGTCGAGTTGTCGAAAGGCCTCACGCAGGGGGCCACGGCTGACGCCGAACTGCTCGACCAGGTCGCTTGAGATCAGCCGCTGGCCTGGCGCAAGCCTTCCGTCAAGAATCTGCTCTGTCAGCAGCCCGACAATCCGGCTGACAGTTTCCCCGCTGCGCCCGATTGCTGGCGTCGGTGTTTTTCCGGGAACTGGGGATTTTTTAACTTGTTGCATCATCAGAAATAGACAAAGAAAGCTGTTGACAGTCCGATTATGGGCAAATAATATCCTACACAATTATCTTACACAAGTGTAGGACACTTTGTAGACAGCGAGTATCTGCTAATTTCCACGTAAACAGGCTCCCTATGAATACTGCAACATTGCTGCGTAAGCGTCTTGAACAACCCGAAATCCTGCTCATCCCGGGTGGCGGGTCACCCCTCGAACTCAGACTGATTGAGCAGACAGGCTTTGAGGCGGCCTACGTCAGTGGCTACGCAACCGCCGCCGCGCGCTTTGGCGAGCCAGATATTGGCCTGTGCGCCTATGCGGAAATTGAAGAGGCCGTACATGCCATCCGTCGCGTCACTAACATACCGCTGATCGTTGACTGCGACACGGGCTATGGCGACGTCGCCAACGTTGTACGCACTGTGCGCGGAATGGAACTGCTCGGCGTGGCCGCTATCCAGATCGAAGACCAGGCATGGCCCAAGCGCTGCGGGCACATGGATAACAAGGTTGTCGAAACGCGCGAAGTCGCCGTTCGAAAAATCCGGGCCGCGGTCGCAGCCAGGAATTACCCGGACACACTGATCGTGGCACGCACGGACTCACGCGGCCCCTTGGGGATGCAAGAGGCTCTGGACCGTTGCCTGCTGTTCAAGCAGGCCGGTGCAGACATACTGTTTGTTGACGGCCCCCAGTCACTTGAAGAACTTGAGTGCATTGGCCGCGAATTGCCAGGGCCATTGCTTGCCAATATGTCTGAAACCGGGCTGACACCCCTGAGGTCTGCCACTGAGTTGCAGGAGATGGGTTTCGCCATCGCGCTGTTCCCCAGTAGCACGGTCAGGCTAACCATCAAAGCCGTGAGTGATTTTTTAAGTGACCTCAAGAAAACCGGCGATTCCCGTGGCTGGGTCGACAAAATGGCCTCGCTTGCTCAAACCAATACCGCACTGGGTCTTGATGAGATCAGGGCGTTCGAACGACAACTATTGTCAGGGAGTTAATCTCATGCGCGCCTCAGGCATCGGAATCATGCGTCGTCTTACCTTGGGCTTGTCGGTCGTTGCACTGTCGCTCGTTGCGATATGCCCGGCATCGTTCGCCGCCGATACGACCGCATGGCCCACCAAAGCCGTCACCTTGATGGTTCCGTATGCCCCCGGTGGCGGAACCGACATCATCGCCAGGCTGGTCGGCAGCAAGCTTTCCGAAATCTGGGGCCAGTCAGTCATTATTGAAAACAAGGCTGGTGCAAACGGTGCGATTGGCTCAGCAGAAATTGCCCGGTCCGCACCCGATGGCTACAAGATCATGTTGGTGGTGGGTTCACATGTCATCAACCCGATTCTGACCAAGAGCGTGCCCTACGACTCCGTCAACGACTTCACGCCGATTACGCTCCTGGCCGGCTCACCCATGGTGCTGGTGGTACAAAAGGATGGCAAGTATCCCGACCTGGCCTCGTTTATCAAGCAAGGTCGGCAAACCGACATTAGCGTCGGGTATTCAGAAGGACAGACTCAGCTCACTGGTGAACTCATCAAACAAAAAGCCGGCATCAAGGTCGTGCCCGTTCCCTATAAGGGTGGTTCACCGTTGATGGTTGACATCATCGGTGGGCACGTCGAATCGGGTGTGACCAGCGTGCTGACGGCCCTGCCCCACGTCAAGTCCGGCAAGCTCATGGTCATCGGCACAACGGACGAGAAAAAGCTTGCCGTATTCCCGAACGCCGTCACGTTTAAAGAGGCCGGTTACCCGGAAGTCGAGTCCTTAAGCTGGTATGGATTATTCGGCCCAAAGGGCATGCCTGACGCGGTTGTACAGAAAATATTGGCTAGCCTGATCAAAGTCACCCAGGATCCTGCAATAGCCAGGCAGCTCGACGAGCAAGGTGCCATTGTCATCCTCAACAGCCAAGCCGAATTCAAAACCTTCCTGGCCAAGGAAAAGGTCAAGTGGACTGAGGTCGCCAAGAACGGAAATATAGAGGTGCAGTAACTGTGGCATGATTGAATCAAACCTGATCGGTTCACAAGTCAGACCGCCTAGCCACTCTTGCCGCCAAACATTATGTCTACACCATCGCTTGCCGAAACAGCCATCAACCTCGACGCGCAACGTCTCCTCACCCAATACGATTGCCCCTATAAACTTCATGAAGTCAGGGCAGCGTTCATGGGCGCGATTGCCAGCCTCTTTGTGGTTGATCCCATTTTTGAACTGAACGCGCTCTGGGACGGTGCGTTTCCCGAGCTCGACTCCGAAGCGGCACTCACCGAAGTTCAGGATGTTTTTCTGAATCGCCTGTGGAGTACGCTGGCAGCCCACGCGAATCAAGACAACCCGTTTACCCTGACGCCCTTTGCGGGTCCGATCTCGCTCGCCAATCTGATGTCACAGGCGCACATTCGTGGTGAAGAGCTCGATGCCTTCATGACTGGCTTTTTTCAGGATCAGGAAGACTTCGAACTTGATCCCGATGCAGCGGAAAGCCTGAGTGTGCTCGAAGAGCTGGTCGAGATGTACGCAGACATCATCAATATGGATCCCGCAACGCCGAGCTCACCTCTTGATCTCGACACCATCGCCGAGAACATGACAAAGATGAATGAAATGGCCGAGTCGGAACTCAACAATATTATTTTGCACTGCGCTTGATCCCTATTTTCGATTCCTGCCGACCCTGGTTGACGTTTTGACGTAATCCAATCGGTCGGCTGGCGAACCGAAATGCAAGAAATCCGCTTCTTGCCAGAAATGTTGCCAAAGCCCAAGCAAGTCCTCCTGAAGTGCGTGCGGCGCATTGCTCTGCAGCCAAGCGGTCACTCCAGACTCATTGGGTGGCTCTTTGATCTTTTCGGCAATCGCCTTCGCTTCATTGAGGGTCAGAGATCGCCTGGCTTTTTCAAAGAACACTCCGGACAGCATCAGTGCCAACAACACATTTTCATCGTCTGCCCCGCCTGACAGCTTTAACCAGTGTGACGTATAGATTTCCTCGGCACGATCGGAAAACGCTGCGGCACCCGGTGTCAGTATCAATGCGGCGAGTTCATGGGACGAGGCAAGCTGGTGTATTTCAACTGACTCGTCCAATATCGTCTCAAGAATTTTCTTGGACAAACGTTCGCACTCGTCTGCGACCAACAGCCGGAGGTCTTCAGGGACTGCCGCTGGGACAGTCATTTTTTTGCTTTTCGCCTTGGCGCGTACCGCACGCAGCATGGATTCAAAACCGGCCATATCTCCTGACCACTGCGTCTTCGGCTTGAAACACATAAAAAGCAATGCGGTACGAATCGCCAGACTCGCGTGAACAGAATCAACCGTCTCCGTGTACCCAATCGCATCGATGGCCCACTGCGCCGCCTCAAGTCTTTTGACTGATTTTTCGCTCTCGCGAATCATGCTCTGATAGCCCTGAAAACCCATGAACGCGCGCTCAGTCACAATGCCCCGAACGTCGTAGCCCATTGCTTTCATATGGCGCGCCGCCTCGCGCGTGTGGTGCCCGATGCCGTTGACCGCAATGGACCGTGCTGCCTTGCCGACATCGTCGCCCGCGTCATACTCAAGATTCAGATTGATCAGTGCCAGCATCGATCGCATCGCACGTTCGAGGTCTACGCGCAGGTGCGCAGATCCGAGTATCGAGGCAAATTGACCAATGGCCTTGGCGCCATCACGGGCCACCCGCTCGGAAACATCGCTGTCAATGACCCCTGAAGCGATGCCCTCGCGCCAGGCTTTCTCAAACAGCGTACGGGCATCGTGGCTAACCAGTCGACTCAAAGGAAACTCTCCTCTTTGTCGTCATTGCCACCCTTCAGC
Source organism: uncultured beta proteobacterium (assembly GCA_903821335.1). Taxonomy (GTDB): domain Bacteria; phylum Pseudomonadota; class Gammaproteobacteria; order Burkholderiales; family Burkholderiaceae_B; genus Zwartia. Next base: position 2,991 of record CAIJKV010000408.1, on the reverse strand, counting down.
AGTTTGTCGACCGCATCATCCGCTTGTGCAACATGGCCTGCAGCGCTGCGCGCGCGGCCGCGCAAGGTCTTTAACAACTCTGTAAACACGCCGTAATGTTCGCAACGCAGGCGCCAGGCTAATTCACGCCAGTCCTGATCCTGGATGTCTTGAAAATTATCGGTAGGCTGACGAAATGCAGACCCCATTTCCGACTCTTCCAGATCGCTATCGTCTTGAGGAAGGTCAACGGGATCGCATTCCAGAAAGGTCAACGTACCGTGCTGGAAGAACCATTCAAGCTCTTCGTGATACTCGGAAAAATAATCTGCGAAGGCGAGAATTCCATGTTCAGAATCGCCCATGGCCTCAATAAACGGGTCCGGCTCATCCTCGCGGAAGAGGACCATATTGATCATGCCACGCAGGGCCTCATGGGTTCGGTCGTTGTACTTGGCTTCCATGGCAAGCGCCTTGATAAAACTGGCCGGGGTGACGAGCTCTCCAACGATTGATGGATGTGAGGCATCATGTTCTCGGAGAATCGCGACCAGATCTCGTGGCGGCATGGTCTCAATCACCTCCGACAGGACCACGTCGCCCTCTTCATCAGCCAGTGCGACCAAGGCGCGCTCGGCCTCTTGTGGGTCCCCTTCCTGGACCATGCGTGAGACGACTGCAATGATTGGATGCTTCAAAATGTGTTTCTCCTGTCAAATCCGTGTTCGTTTAGCCAATCCTCGGCCTTGTCGGTTCCCGCTTCCTGATCGCCTGGCTCGTCGCTGTCCTCATCTGACATGCCGAGATCGTCGTCCATCTCTGAGGCGCTGGATTCTTCTGGCATATCAAAGAGAAACTGCAGGCACGCCATGGTGACCAGAAATTCATCGCCACCGTCTCTGGTCAGCGCGAGCCCGATCAAGTGCGCCTGGTCAGCACGAACGGTCAAACTCCTCGACACCACCTCCCATGCGGCCAGCGCACCAGGGCCTTCGAGCACAAACGTTTGCATCTGTTCCCGATCGTTCACGGTGATGCAGCCATGAAACGTCGCGGCCACCATCTCTGGCGCGAGGTCCATCATCGGTAGCAGTTCCTTAAATAGCCGCCTCTTGTCTGTCAGGCGAGCATTGAGTACATCTTTTCCTTCAGAATCAAAACGCAAATCGTCGATTTCGCTCTGATAGGATTCCTTCAATTGAGAAAAATATGGCGAAATTTTCATGCTGAGATTCCGCTCAGATAGGTTCTCCAGATCGTTCGCGCGACGGCATCAGGATCGTCGAGCAATTGCTTCTGACGCTTCAGATCAAAGGCCTCGCGTCGTGTTTCGTCAGAGAGCAAATCGTAAGCTTCCTTAATGGATCGAAAGCGCTCAGCCGCATCGTGAGAGGGGTTCCGGTCAGGATGATAAAAAGCCGCATTTCGGCGAAAGCTTTGCTTGATTTCTTCTATCGTTGCATTCGAGGCGACACCGAGAATGTCATAGGGGTCGCGCGGGGATTGGGTCATGCCAGTTACTCTTTCAATGAATGAGTCCATCTCGTGGACGTTGAGGCTTGCCCTGAATACCCTAAACAAACTATTGTTCAGGCACGCGTTCTGGTTGCGTCCCTTCGAACTTTAACCTGAATCGCCGACACCACGACGTCGACTGACAGGACCTGCGTATATGAAAATCTGCATAGTGGGTCTGGGGGCTGTTGAGTGAATAACCCCCATTCACCTCCGACTCCAGTTAAAGAAGAGCTCGCCGAGCAGGAACAGCTGCTGTTGCGGGAATGCATCCGCCTGCTCAGTCGTGGGCTGGACTCGGATCAAGCCCTCCGTGGAATGCTGCACTTACTGTCTGAGTTGCTTGGCCTGAATCGCGGCCGAGTGGTGTTGCCGGACCAAGAGACCGGTGAACTGACGATACGGATTGCCTATGGGCTGACGCGCAGCGAAATCGCCCGGGGGCGCTATGCCATGGGAGAAGGCATCACCGGTCGGGTCATGCGAACAGGAGAGACCTTGATCGTGCAGGACATCGACGACGAGCCCCACTACCTTGCCCGAGCGGTCAAACGGGCCACCCTGCCTGATGAAACAGTTTCTTTTATCGCCTTGCCGATTATGGTTGACCGTGCCATCAAAGGTGTACTGGGCATTCATCGGCTGCGCTCGCGCCAGCGGTCACTGGGTGCCGATTTACAAATATTGCGTACCGTGGCCGAACTGATGGGGCAACTTTTTAAAATCCATCGGGTCGTGGAACATCGCACTGCGGCGCTCAAGGAAGAAAACAGCTCTCTCAAGGCGGCCTTGCAGCAGCGTGCGCTCACACCTTTTAACTGGGGCATCATCGGCCAGGCGCCTGAACTGACTTCTGCCCTGGACCAACTCGCCCAAGTCGCCACCACCGAGGCAACCGTGCTGTTGCTGGGTGAATCGGGTACTGGCAAGGAATTATTTGCACGTGCACTGCATATGCAGAGCCTTCGTCGCGACCAACCCTTTGTCAAGGTCAATTGCGCCGCCATTCCGGAAACGCTGTTTGAGGCCGAGTTGTTCGGCCATGAAAAGGGCGCGTTCACGGGTGCCAGTCAGCAGCGTATCGGTCGCTTTGAACAAGCCAATGGCGGCACACTCTTTCTGGACGAAATTGGCGATTTGCCACTGCCCGTGCAAGTCAAGTTACTGCGCGTCTTGCAGGAACGCGTCATTGAACGCCTGGGGGGTCGAGGTGAAATTCCAGTCGATGTCCGCATCGTCACCGCCACCCATCAGGACATGATGGGACTGGTGCAGGCTGGCCGGTTCAGGCTGGATCTCTACTATCGTCTCAATGTCATTCCGATTCGCCTGCCCGCACTTCGCGAGCGCCCGGGTGATATCAAATTGCTGGTGCGGCACTTTGTTTCTCAACTCAATCAGCAACACCAGCGAAACGCCTTGATTTTGCCGTCGGCCATGTCGGGCATCGTTTCTTACCCCTGGCCGGGAAATATCCGACAGTTATACAACGTACTT
>CAIJKV010000407.1 GCA_903821335.1 uncultured beta proteobacterium | reverse complement strand
GCAAATGCAGTGACGGCCACCACACAGGCCAAGGCAGCGCAATGAGCGTGGCGGACGGTTTCGGCGCTCTGCCTAAGGTGAACTCGTTTGCAGGACTGCCTGCTGACTTTTACACACGGCTGGCCACCCGACCGCTCAAGGCGCCGCGTCTGTTGCATGTCAGTCGCGAGGCCGCCGCGCGACTGGGCTTGTCCGACGTGGCCCTGACGTCACCAGCGTTCCTTGATGTCGTCAGCGGGACGACGCCAATGCCCGGCGGCGATACGCTTGCAGCGGTTTATAGCGGTCATCAGTTCGGGGTATGGGCCGGTCAGTTGGGTGACGGGCGTGCCCATTTGCTGGGTGAAATCGCGGGTCCGCAGGGCAACTGGGAAGTTCAATTGAAGGGCGCCGGCTTCACCCCGTATTCGCGGATGGGTGACGGACGGGCCGTCTTGCGCTCGTCAGTGCGTGAGTACCTGGCCAGCGCGGCCATGCAGGGGTTGGGTATACCCACCACGCACGCCCTGTCGCTGGTGACGGCCGAGGACCCCGTCATGCGTGAAACCGTGGAAACGGCAGCAGTCGTGGCGCGACTGGCACCGAGTTTTGTCCGGTTTGGCTCGTTTGAGCACTGGGCCGCCCGTAAAAACCCCGAAAATCTGAAACTGCTGGCTGATTATGTGATTGACCGGTTTTACCCGGACTGTCGGGCGGCGGGTGCTGCCTGTGTCGGTCAGGCTGGGTCGACGGTGACCGAGGCGGGCGCGCACGCGCCGTATGTCGCGTTGTTGCAGGCGGTGGTCGTGCGCACGGCGGAACTGATGGCCGCCTGGCAGGTAGTTGGGTTTTGCCACGGCGTGATGAACACAGACAATATGTCGATTCTGGGCCTGACGCTCGACTATGGGCCGTATGGGTTCATGGACGGCTTCGACGCCCGCCACGTCTGCAACCATACCGATACCAACGGGCGTTATGCCTGGCACGCACAGCCGGCGGTGGGGCACTGGAACCTGTATCAGCTGGCCAACAGCCTACATGAGATCGTGCCCGATGCAGATGCCCTGCGTGGCGCACTGGATCAGTTTGAACCCACCTTCCTGGCCGCAATGCAGCGTCGCATGATGCAAAAGCTTGGCCTGAGCGACTGGCAGGCCGGTGACGAGACGCTGATCGATGACTTATGGACCCTGATGCAGGCCAGCCATGCCGATTTCACCTTGACCTTCAGGCAACTGGCGCACGCACCGGGAATGACGGAAACCGCCATGCCGCAGGTACAAATAGACTTGGGCGATACCGTGCGTGCCGGGTTGACACCGTTTGTTGACCTGTTCCTGGATCGTGACGCAGCGCGTGCCTGGCTGGCTCGGTATCTGCAGCGCGCAGCACGTGACGGCCAGGCCTGGCAGGATCGCCTGGACGGCATGCTGGCCGCGAATCCTCTCTATGTGTTGCGCAATCACCTGGCCCAGCAGGCGATTGATGCCGCCACCCAGGGGGATCCGAGCGAAATCGATCGCCTGGTCAAATTGTTGGCAAATCCTTTTGTGGCGCAGGACGGCATGCAGGCCTATGCAGCCTTGCCACCGGCCTGGGCAAGCAAACTTGAGGTCAGTTGTTCCTCTTGAATCACGCCTTCCTGATGCGATAATCACGCATTGACTTAAACAGGCTCGTTATAGATATGTCTGGCAATACTCTTGGCACCTTGTTCTGCGTCACCAACTTTGGTGAATCCCACGGCCCCGCGATTGGCTGCGTGGTTGACGGCTGCCCGCCGGGCCTGCCCCTGAACGAACAGGACATCCAGCTTGAGCTCGATCGCCGGCGTCCGGGCACCTCGCGCCACGTCACCCAGCGCCAGGAGTCGGATCAGGTCGAAATCCTCTCAGGTGTGTATCAAGGCAAGACGACGGGTACGCCCATCGCGCTACTGATCCGCAACGTCGATGCCCGCAGCAAGGACTACAGCGCCATTGCTGAGACGTTCAGGCCTGGCCACGCTGATTTTGCTTACTGGAGCAAATACGGGTTGCGAGACCCGCGCGGTGGCGGGCGTTCGTCGGCTCGCCTGACTGCGCCGACTGTCGCAGCAGGCGCCATTGCCAAAAAGTGGCTGGCCGCTCAGTATGGTGTTCAGGTTCGCGGCTACATGAGCCAGCTCGGGCCGATCACTATGCCCTTCATCAGCTGGGAGCATGTCCCCGGAAATCCGTTTTATAGTGCCGACCCGACCATCGTGCCCGAACTTGAGGCCTATATGGACCAGTTACGCCATGACGGCGATTCGGTGGGCGCACGCATTGAAGTCGTGGCCGAAGGCCTGCCTGCCGGCTGGGGTGAACCCATTTACGATCGGCTTGATGCCGATATTGCCCACGCCATGATGGGTCTGAATGCGGTAAAGGGCGTAGAGATCGGTGCTGGCTTCCACAGTGTCGTGCAGCGCGGTTCGGAACACGGTGACGAGATCACGCCCGAAGGCTTTATTGGCAACAATGCCGGCGGGGTACTGGGCGGGATTTCCACCGGGCAGCCCATTACGGTCAGCCTCGCCATCAAGCCCACGTCCAGTATCCGCGTCGAACGCCGCTCTATCGATACGGCGGGCAACCCGGTCATGGTGCAGACGCTTGGTCGCCACGATCCCTGCGTCGGGATTCGCGCCACCCCGATCGCCGAATCGTTGCTGGCTATCGTGCTGGCTGATCACGCCCTGCGTCACCGCGCGCAGTGCGGCGAGCCAGTGCGACGCTGATTGTCGGGCTGTCGCGCTATGGCATAATCTGCGGCTATCCCTGTAGGATCTGGGTTCGTTCAGACATTTTTTGTGTTTGTTGTACCCCCATGTCCTTGACTGTTTTGTATTTGGCAAATTAAGCCTCATGAAAAAAACTCTATACGACAAGCTTTGGGACGCCCATGTGGTTCATCAGGAACCCGATGGCACCGCGATTCTCTACATTGACCGTCATCTGCTGCACGAGGTCACCAGTCCCCAGGCCTTTGAAGGTCTGGAACTCGCTGGTCGCAAGCTGTGGCGCCTGAACGCCAACCTGGCGGTGGCCGACCATAACGTGCCGACCATCGATCGCGCGCAAGGCATTACAGACCCGATTTCCAAGCTTCAGGTCGATACCCTGGACGCCAATTGCGAAAAGCATGGCGTGACCGAGTTCCGCATGAATGACCTGCGTCAGGGCATCGTGCACGTGATCGGGCCCGAGCAGGGCGCGACCTTGCCTGGCATGACCGTGGTGTGCGGTGACTCGCACACCAGTACCCATGGTGCCGTCGGTGCACTGGCGTTTGGCATCGGGACGTCCGAGGTCGAGCACGCGATGGCGACCCAGACGCTGCAGGTCAAGAAGAACAAGAACATGCTGGTGCGCGTCGAAGGCGCGTTGCCCGCAGGTTGCACGGCCAAGGACGTGATCCTCTATGTGATCGGCGTGATCGGGACAGCGGGTGGCACGGCGCATGCGATTGAATTCGCGGGCAGCACCATCCGGAGCCTGTCTATCGAAGGCCGCATGACACTATGCAACATGTCTATCGAGGCAGGCGCACGTTCAGGCATGGTCGCCGTTGATGACAAGACGATTGAATACTTCCGTGGTCGTCCCTTCGCGCCGGCGGGTGCCTTGTGGGATTCGGCTGTTGCCTACTGGAAGACGCTGCACTCGGACGACGGTGCGCATTTTGACCGAGTGGTTGAAATCGATGCACGCCAGATCGTGCCGCAAGTCACCTGGGGCACTTCGCCCGAAATGGTACTGGCCGTCACCGATCGCGTGCCAGATCCCGACCGCGAAAAAGACCCGATGCGCCGCAGCGGCATGGAACGCGCACTGGAATACATGGGTTTGAAGCCCAATACGCCCATCGCCGACATCAAGATTGACCGCGTGTTTATCGGCTCGTGTACCAATTCCCGCATTGAGGACTTGCGCGCTGCCGCAGTGGTTGCCAGGGGCAAGCGCGTGGCCAGTAATGTGCGCCAGGCCATGGTGGTGGCAGGGTCCGGCCTGGTCAAGCTGCAAGCTGAACGTGAAGGTCTGGACAAGATTTTCATCGAAGCAGGCTTTGAATGGCGCGAGCCAGGCTGTTCGATGTGCCTGGCCATGAATGCCGACCGGCTAGAGCCCGGCGAGCGCTGTGCCTCGACCTCGAATCGTAACTTCGAGGGTCGTCAGGGGCAGGGCGGTCGCACGCATCTGGTCAGCCCGGCGATGGCGGCGGCTGCCGCGATTGCTGGCCATTTTGTTGACGTACGCAACTTCCGG
>CAIJKV010000406.1 GCA_903821335.1 uncultured beta proteobacterium | reverse complement strand
GATTGTCCTGACAGACGATGGTGTTTTCGGATACTCGACCGACGGGTTTGTCGATGACGATGGGTTGATAGAGATCAAATGCCCGAACGCGGCGCGCAAGATTGTCGAAATGTGGGAGACCAGCAACCTTGACGAGTACATGCACCAGATCCAGTTCGGCCTTTGGATCACCTCCCGCAAATGGTGCGACTTCATCCTCTACGCCCCGCAGCTTGAACGCGTCGGCAAACACCTGTTCGTAAAGCGGGTTGAGCGCGACGAGGACTTCATCGAGAAGATGGAGGCGCAGCTCGTCAAGTTCTTCTGGCGCGTCCAAGGGCACGTCGACAAGCTCGGCGGCACCGCGATTGTCGAGTCGGAGAAGGCTGCAAAGGAGGCCATTGAGGTGGCAGCGGCAAAGCCAGATCCGATCATCATCGAGCCAGGCGAGCCGACGCCGAAGTATTCGGATCTGGCGGGTCCAGACCTTCACAAGATTGCATCGTCCGTCGCCTTTGAATACGGCGTCGACGTCAAGACCGCGCGCGTTTGGATTATCAGCGCGGTCAAGCAAGAGGCGAAGGTGGCGGCGTGATCAACGATTACCTCATCCTGTTCGCCGGATCGATGGCGGTCAGCCTAATTGTCCTCTGGTGGATGCACAGACCATGAATAACCAAACACGAGCGAAGCAGGCCAAATTAGCCCGGATTCTCGACTTCTGCCGGGGCGGAAAGACCAGCGAGGAAATCTCTGAACACCTCGGGATACCCGAATCAACGCTCGGGAATTTTCGCGCTGAATTGCTGCTTGCAAGACAGATATACAAAGTCATCCCCGAGGTCGTTTATTTCAATGGCATGGGGCCGACACCGTGTTATTTCGTCACGACCGGCACCGAGTGCAACAGGCCGCCGCCCATCGTCTTGCCGAAGGACGCGCCCGATCCAAAGATAAACCACGACTTCATTAAGGTCGCGCACCGCTGCCTGCATCTGGGGGAATCATGACTTTCAAAGTTCCCAACAAGTTCAGAGTGCGCGAAGGCCGGATGGCAAGCAGCGACCTGGACGGCAACAACGGCGCTTTCTTGGTGCGCCTTGCACACGGTCAAGAAGTCCGCGTGATCGACAGCGACGCGTTCGGCTGGCAGCATGTCAGCGTGTCACGGCGCGACCGCTGCCCGACGTGGGACGAAATGTGCCAGGTCAAAGCGATCTTCTGGGGTGATGAGGACTGCGTCGTGCAGTACCACCCACCCAAGGAGGACTACGTGAACAACCACCAGTTCTGCCTGCACCTGTGGATGCCGACAGGCCAAATAATCCCGCAACCGCCGCATTGGATGGTTGGGGTCAAGGACGCAGCATGATCAAGATCGTAATCGGCGTGGTAATCGTCCCGGTCCTCGCCATCGTGGTCGCTGGCGTGGTGATGGCTGCAATGAATTATGGAGAGGATGAATGAGCGCACTTGAACGAGTTATCGCAGAGCAACAGGCGAAGATCGACGGGCTACAAAAGGTTCTCGCCAGCCAGCTTAAACAACTCGAAACCGTATTCACACGGCACAACGAGTTGTTTGAAAAGTTTGGGGAACTGATCGACGCACGAATCCCGGACAAGACCGACGAGGCCATATGGAAACGATACGTTGCCCTGAAATGGGAGTGCCGCCAGATGATGGCCGAGGCTGGATTCTGCTGCCACTGCAGGAATTTCGTATGCGAGTGTGAAAATGACTAAAGATGAAATCCAGAAAGTGCGGGATGCGCTTTGGCTTCCGGAGAACTCTACCGATGAAGAGTTTAACCAGATGAACGAAGCCCTCGCCATCCTCGACGCAGCCCT
>CAIJKV010000405.1 GCA_903821335.1 uncultured beta proteobacterium | reverse complement strand
CGTGCCACGCACTTCGCACCGGGTCTTCCCGCCACGGGTGGCACGATTTATCTGACAGTCGCCGATGAAGACGGCATGATGATTTCTTTCATTCAGTCCAACTACATGGGGTTCGGCTCAGGGGTGGTGGTGCCCGGCACAGGCGTCAGCCTGCAAAACCGAGGGGTCGGGTTCTCAATGGATCCGGCTTCGCCCAATGTGGTCGCCGGTCACAAACGACCCTTCCACACCATCATCCCCGGGTTCCTGACACGCGATGGTGTGCCAGTGATGAGTTTTGGCGTGATGGGTGGCGACATCCAGCCACAGGGGCATGTACAGACGGTCGTGCGCATGCTGGATTACGATCAGCAACCTCAGGCGGCCTGCTGCGCGCCACGCTGGAAACTGAATCGAGACTTCACGCTTGATGTGGAGTCTTCCATGCGGGCCGACACCATTGCCGGTTTGCAAGCACTTGGACATCCGCTCAAGGCGATCGACGATCCCTACATGGACTTTGGCTCAGGTCAGTTTATCTGGCGCTTGTCCGAAGACAGCGAGGACGGCTACGTGGCGGCGAGCGACAGCCGGCGCGATGGGCAGGCAGTGGGGTTCTAGGACAACATTGCCCGTGCAACGGGAATGACAGGGAATACCCGTAAAGGAATGACAGGGGGAATGACAGGGAATACCCGTAAATATGTTGGGTAAATTTGATTGTTAATTTGATAAATGTGGTAATGCACTGGGGTTGGACTTACACTCAAGCAATAAATACAACAATGAGGAGAGTCTCATGTCCCCAGTCAAGTTGACTAGGCGGCAGTTCTTCAAGGTCAGCTCTGCGGGGCTGGGTGGGTCATCCATCGCATTGTTGGGTTTTTCGCCCACTGATGCCCTTGCTGAAGTGCGGGCCTACAAGCTCACCCGTGCCGTCGAAACGCGCAACACCTGTCCCTATTGCTCGGTTGCGTGTGGCGTCCTGATGTATTCAATCGGCGACAAGTCGAAAAATGTGCATCAAGACATCATTCACATCGAAGGCGACCCCGATCACCCGGTCAACCGTGGCTCGCTTTGTCCGAAAGGCGCGGGGCTGCTGGACTTTATCCATAGCCCGGATCGCCTTAAGCACCCGGAGGTACGCGAGGCAGGCAGCAACGCGTGGACACGCATCTCCTGGGATGACGCCTTGAACCGCATCGCGACCCTGATGAAGGAAGACCGCGATGCCAACTTCATCGCCAGGAACGAAGAGGGGGCGACCGTCAACCGCTGGCTGACCACGGGGTTTCTCGCCGCGTCGGCGTCGAGTAATGAAGCAGGCTATGTCACCCACAAGGTCGTTCGTTCGACCGGGATGATTGCGTTCGACAACCAAGCCCGTGTCTGACACGGCCCGACGGTAGCCAGTCTGGCTCCGACGTTTGGCCGTGGTGCAATGACCAACCATTGGGTTGACATCAAGAACGCTGATGTCGTCCTGGTGATGGGGGGCAATGCAGCCGAAGCGCACCCGGTAGGGTTTAAGTGGGTCATCGAAGCGAAGACGCACAACAAGGCCAAGCTCGTCGTAGTCGATCCGCGTTTCACGCGCACCGCGGCTGTGGCCGATTTTTACGCACCGATCCGCACGGGGACCGATATCGCGTTCCTGGGCGGTGTCATCCACTATTTGTTGACCAACGACAAAATCCACCACGAATATGTCAAGGCCTACACCGATTTCAGCTATCTGGTGAATCCCGGCTATTCCTTTGAGGACGGACTGTTCTCTGGTTACAACGCTGACAAGCGCAGCTACGATAAATCGAACTGGAAGTATGCACTGGGCGACGACGGCTTCGTCGTGGTGGATCCGACCTTGCAGGACCCGCGTTGCGTCTATCAGCTGATGAAGAAGCATTACAGCCGCTACACGCCCGAAATGGTCTCCAGGATCTGCGGCACGCCCAAAGAGGCGTTCATCAAGGTCTGTGAGTTGATGGCCTCGACTGCCACCAGCGACCGCACCATGACGATCTTGTATGCGCTGGGCTGGACCCAGCACTCGCAGGGTTCACAGATGATACGCACCGGCGCCATGGTGCAAATGCTGCTGGGCAATATCGGTATCGAGGGTGGCGGCATGAACGCCTTGCGTGGCCACTCCAATATCCAGGGCCTGACGGACTTGGGCCTGATGTCCAACCTGTTGCCGGGCTACCTGACGCTGCCGGCTGATCGTGAAACCGACTACAAGGCGTATATCGCCAGTCGTGCGACGAAACAACTGCGCCCCAATCAGCTTTCGTACTGGCAGAACTATGAGAAGTTCCACGTTAGCCTGATGAAAGCGTGGTACGGCGCTGCCGCGACCAAGGACAACAACTGGGCCTTCGATTACCTGCCCAAGTTAAACAAAATCTATGACGTATTGCAGGTCTTTGAGGATATGTTCCACGGCAAGATGAATGGCTATTTCTGCCAGGGCTTTAATCCTCTGGCCTCGTTTCCGAACAAAGCCAAGCTGGGCGTGGCACTTGCCAAGCTAAAGTATCTTGTCATCATTGACCCGCTGGCCACCGAGACGTCCGAGTTCTGGCGTAATTTCGGCGAGTACAACGACGTCGATCCTTCGAAAATACAGACTACCGTGTTTCGCTTGCCGTCGACCTGTTTTGCCGAGGAAGACGGTTCACTGGTGAATTCCGGTCGCTGGCTGCAGTGGCACTGGCAGGGTGCCGAGCCCCCTGGTGAAGCGCGGGCCGATCCTGCCATCATGGCCGGTATTTTCACTCGGCTGCGCGCCATGTATAAGGAAAAGGGCGGTGCGTTTCCCGACCCCATTGTCAACCTGAGCTGGCCGTACCGGAATCCGGCTCAACCCGATCCCGAGGAAATTGCGCGGGAATATAGCGGCAAGGCACTCGAGGATCTGCTCGATCCTAAGGGCACGCCGATCCGTCGGGCAGGCGAACAACTGGATGGCTTCGCGCAACTCCGCGACGACGGTACGACCAGTTGCGGTTGCTGGATTTTCTCGGGTGCCTGGACACAGGCGGGCAACAACATGGCCCGCCGCGACAGCAGTGACCCGTGGGGCAATGGACAGACACTGAACTGGGCCTGGGCTTGGCCGGCCAACCGTCGGATTCTGTATAACCGCGCCTCGGCCGACACGGCCGGCAATCCTTTCAACCCAAAGCGCAAGCAGATATGGTGGAACGGCAAGGCATGGACCGGTTCCGATGTGCCAGACTTCAAGGTGGACTCACCGCCGTCAGACGGCATGGGGCCGTTCATCATGAACCCGGAGGGCGTGGCGCGTTTCTTTGCCGTTGACAAGATGGCTGAGGGGCCGTTCCCCGAGCACTACGAGCCGTTCGAAACGCCGATCACCATCAACCCGATGAACGCTAACCCCAAGGCGATCAGTAACCCGGCCGCACGGGTGTTCAAAGGTGACCTCGAGCAGTTCGGCAATGCGAAGGACTTTCCTTACGCGGCCACGACGTATCGTCTGACCGAGCACTTTCATTACTGGACCAAGCATGTGCAGATCAATGCCATCCTGCAACCGCAGCAGTTTGTGGAAATTGGCGAAGAACTTGCCAAGGAGAAGGGCATTGCGATAGGCGACAAGGTCAAGGTGCGCTCGAACCGGGGTTACATCGTGGCGGTGGCGGTGGTCACCAAGCGACTCAAGGGCCTGGATGTGAACGGACAAAGAGTGCATCACGTTGGCATTCCGATTCACTGGGGATTTAAGGGCCTGGCAAAGATGGGCTACCTGTCCAATACTCTGACGCCTTTCGTCGGTGATGCGAATTCGCAGACGCCGGAGTTCAAATCCTTCCTCGTCAACATCGAGAAAGTCTAACGGAGTACTGTCATGGCATTGCAATCGCTAGACATTAAGCAGCGCTCCGCGACGACGACCCCTTCGACGCAGGTACGCAAGACGATTGAGATCGCGAAACTGATCGATGTCACGACCTGCACAGGCTGCAAGGCCTGTCAGTCGGCCTGTATGGAATGGAACGACCTGAGGCCGGAAATTGGTGTCAATGTCGGCGTCTATGACAATCCGCCTAACCTCAGCGCGCAGGCCTGGACTGTCATGCGTTTTTCGGAGGTCGAACAAAACAACAATCTGGAGTGGTTGATCCGCAAGGATGGTTGCATGCATTGTTCCGACCCGGGTTGCCTCAAAGCCTGCCCGGCACCCGGTGCAATCATCCAGTACAGCAACGGCATCGTCGATTTCAACGAGGAAAACTGCATCGGCTGTGGTTACTGCATCACAGGTTGCCCCTTCGACATTCCCCGTATCTCCGAGAAAGACAACAAGGCCTACAAGTGCTCGCTCTGTTCGGATCGGGTGGCAGTCAACCAGACACCGGCCTGCGCCAAAGCCTGCCCCACCGGGTCCATCCAGTTTGGCAGCAAAGTGGACATGCTGGAATATGCCGAGACACGGATTGTCGACCTCAAGGAGCGTGGTTACGACAAGGCGGGCCTCTACGACCCCCAAGGCGTTGGCGGCACACACGTGATGTATGTGTTGCACCATGCCGACAAGCCGTCGCTCTACCATGGTCTGCCGGACAATCCATCGATCAGCCCGCTGGTTTCGCTCTGGAAGGGTGTTGCCAAGCCGCTCGCCACCCTGGCACTGGCCGGCATCGCGTTGGGCAGTTTGTTCCATTACGTGACCAAGGGCCCGAACGAGGTCTCCAAAGAGACCGAGGACGAGATCGAAAAGGAAGATGCAAAATGATCCGCGACCCGAAAGACCTCAAGCGCTATGATCCGGCCGAGCGCGCCAATCACTGGGTGGTTGGCATCAGCTTCATCCTGCTCGCCCTGTCGGGCCTGGCGCTGTTTCACCCGGCCTTCTTCCCGTTGTCGCAACTGTTCGGTGGTCCGGTCTGGGACCGTATTCTGCACCCCTATGTCGGGGTGCTGATGGCGGTGTCTTTCCTTGCGATGTTCTTTCGCTTCTGGCGGTTGAACAAAATGACCCGGGCGGACCGGGAATGGCTGTCCAAAGTCGGTAGCATGGTGAGCGGCGACGACCACAACATGCCGGAACAGGGCAAGTACAACGGCGGGCAAAAAGTGCTTTTTTGGGCGCTCGTCGTCAGTATGCTGCTGATGACGGTCTCGGGTGTGCTTATGTGGCGCGCGTGGTTCAACGTTGACGTGACGCTGGTCCGGATTGCGGTGGTGGTTCACGCCGCGGCTGGGGCCTTCATGATCGGCCTGATCATGGTGCATATTTATGCCGCCATCTGGGTCAAGGGCACGGTGCGGGCCATGTGGTACGGTACGGTCACGCGCGCGTGGGCCAAGCAGCATCACCGCGGCTGGTATCGCCAGGTGACACGCAAGTAGGTACATGCCCAGACACTGATGCAAACAAAACCGATAGACTTTTATCCGCCTACCCAAAACGTTGCGACAGTTTTACTGCCCAGTCCGACGACCGTGTTCGCCGATCGGGCCGAGCGTTTTTCTACACTGGCTGTCGGTCATAGCTTGGCTGACTGGCTGAGCTTTCTTGGAAAACTGACGCGTGCCCAACATGCGGCCGCACGGGCGTTGCCAGACTTGCCGATGCCCGACGGTGCGACGCTTGAGCAGGCGCGTGCATATGGCATGCCGCCGCTCAACGCCAGTTCGCTTGCGCGTCCCGCCGCGTGGCGCGACGTGTTGCGAGCGCTGGTTGGTGCACTGTCGGACGATGCCCCGCAGGCTGCACGTCTTGTGCTTGAGTCGTTGTCGGCTGCTGACGACACCCACCTCGAAGCGTTGGCCGACTTGCTGCTTTGCGGCCAACCCGGGCCGCAGGACGCGGCCACCTTGCCCTTCATTGCAGCCGCTCTGCAGGTTGTTTTCACAAAGCTCGCCAGTCAGCTCGATGTGCGTGCGCTGACAGGATTTGACGTGCACGGGATCTGCCCCTGCTGCGCCAGTCTGCCAGTGGCCAGCATCGTTCGGTCCAGCGCCTCGATCAACAATTTGCGTTACCTGCATTGCTCGCTCTGTAATACCGAGTGGAATCTGTCGCGCGCGACGTGTACGACTTGCCACACCGACAAGGGCGTGGCGTTGCACGAACTCGTCGGATCAAACGGCGCCGTCCGTGCCGAGACTTGCGACAGTTGCAAGAGTTATCTGAAAATAATGGTTCAGGAAAAAGATCAGTATGTCGATCCGGTCGCCGATGACCTGGCCACCCTTGCACTCGATATGCTGGTCGATGAGGCCGGCTATGCGCGCAGCGGGCCCAATCTGTTGCTCTTCAGTTAGGAGCGCTTCACTTCGCTGCAGTTCAGTTAGATGCGCTTCACTTCGCTGCACCTTAGTTAGATGCTCTTGACTTCGCTGCATTTCAGTCGGCCGCAATTCAGTGAGCCGCACCCTGGCTAGCCGCCATTCAGTTAGATTCTGCCGGTTCGGGCTATATTAGGAAAATGAAAGACATACCCGTGGCGCGTGCGCCCTTGTCAGTGTTACTCGCCAGTCTTCCAGGCGTCGACAGCCTCCTGATCCACGCGCGCGCGCAGCCTTGGATTGCGCACTATGGTCGCGACGAGCTGCTCGGCGCCATCCGGCTGACACTGACCAGTATCCGGGAGCAAATCAAACAGGTGACCGAGCCCCAAGCCCCGCTGGCCCAAGCGTCGCTGGCGGCTGCCGCATCCACCGATTCGATACTGGATGGCGTTGAGCGGCGGTTGATCGCACGCGCCCAGCCAAATCTGCGACGTGTCATCAACCTGACCGGGACGGTACTGCATACGAATCTTGGGCGCGCCGTGATGCCCCCCGAGGTGATTCAGGCCATGGCGCAGGCGGCTGCAGATCCATGCGCACTGGAATATGACCTGGGCACCGGCAAGCGCGGCGACCGCGACGAACTTGTCGAGGATTTATTGTGTGAACTGACGGGCGCCCAGGCGGCGACCGTTGTCAACAACAACGCGGCGGCCGTGTTCCTGCTGCTCCATGCGCTGTCAAACCGACAAGAAACGATCGTGTCACGTGGGGAACTGATTGAAATCGGTGGTGCCTTCCGTATTCCCGACATCATGAAACGCGCGGGCGCCAGGCTGGTCGAAGTCGGCACCACCAATCGCACGCATGCGCATGATTTTTCCAGCGCGATCAGCCAGAAAACCGCGTTGCTGATGAAAGTACACACCAGCAACTATGCGGTGCAGGGGTTTACGGCGTCGGTCCCGGAACCTGAACTGGCGTCGATCGCCCATGCACACAGCCTGCCCTTTGTGGTGGATCTTGGTGCGGGCACGCTGGTGGATTTAGCCCAGTACGGACTGCCGGCTGAACCGACACCACGGCAAGCGATCGCCAACGGTGCGGATCTGGTCACATTCAGCGGTGACAAATTGCTGGGAGGCCCACAGGCCGGGATCCTGGTCGGGCGACGCGATCTGATCCAGAAAATCAGGAAGAACCCGCTCAAACGGATCTTGCGCGTGGGCAAGGTCACCCTGGCAGGCCTTGAGGCCACGCTGCGACTCTATCGCGATCCTGTCACCCTGCCACGCAAGCTGACCGTCCTGCGCCTGTTGACGCGGCCTGCCGCAGAGATCCAGGCCCAGGCCGAGGCGCTGATGCCGCAATGGGTGGCACCGCTCGCCAGGGTGGCGCTACGCGTGCGGTGCCAGGCGGTGCAGTCACAGATTGGTTCGGGGTCGCTACCCGTCGAGCGACTGCCATCGGCGGCACTGGTGTTTGAAGGTGTCGGCCGGGCCGGCGAAAAAAATGTGGTGCGACTCGAACAACTGCTGCGTGCGTCGGACACGCCCGTCCTCGGGCGCCTGCAGGACAAGGCGTTGATCCTCGATCTGCGGTGCCTGCAGGCAGACCAGCAGGGCCTGTTTGTGTCCACCGCACTGAACGCCATCGAACGTTTGTCGGGTTCGTGACATGATCATCGGTACCGCAGGCCATATCGATCACGGCAAGACTGCGCTGGTCAAGGCGCTGACCGGTATTGATGCCGATCGTCTGCCTGAGGAAAAGGCGCGTGGCATCACCATCGACCTCGGCTTTGCCTACACACCCGATGCGCGCGGCAGGATGCTCGGTTTCGTGGATGTGCCTGGCCATGAAAAGTTTGTCCACACCATGGCCGCCGGTGCCGTAGGCATGGATCATGGCCTGCTGGTCGTGGCGGCTGACGATGGCTGGATGCCCCAGACGCGTGAACATCTGCGTATTCTCGACCTGCTTGGCGTACCCGGCCTGACTGTCGCCATCAGCAAGATTGATCTGGTCGATGCAGCGCGTTCACTGAGCGTGCAAGAAGAGGTCTTGCGCCAGGTCGCGACCACGCGTTTCGGGCAGGTTCACTGCCACCTTGTCTCGGTCCGCACTGGCGAGGGCGTGGCAGTCCTGAAGGAAGATTTGTTTGCCTTAGCCGAGCGTGCGCAACCCGACGCAGCGGCCTATTTCAGGCTGGCGATTGACCGCGTGTTCGTGGTCAAGGGGATGGGCGTCGCCGTGACGGGCGCGGTGATCGCCGGCGTCGTGCATGTCGGCGATGTAGTTTGCCTCGGTGCCCGCCAGACCCGTGTGCGGGTCAGGTCCATCCACGCGCAGAACACCCCCGCCGAGTTCGCCTCGGTGGGATCACGCTGCGGGATCGTCATCACCGGTGTCGAACTCGCCGAGGTTCAGCGTGGCGACTGGCTGGTTGCACCCGAGCTCAACCTCTTGGCCCAGCGCTTCGATTGTGTGCTGACGGTGCCTGCCGACGCCGAGCGTGCCGTGAGGGATGGCGAGCTTGTGCTGTTGCACCATGGGACTGAACAGGCGAGCGCCCGACTGCTGTTGCTCAATGCCGAGCGTGCCTTGCCCGGGGAACGGGTCTATGCGCAATGTGTGGTCGACCGGCCCTTGCCGGTTTGCTGGCATGACCGGATCGTATTGCGTGACGTGAGTGCCCGCGTGACGCTCGCCGGTGCCCAGGTGCTTGATATCGCGCCGCCCATGCGTGGCAGGAAAAAGCCTGAACGGCTGCGCGCGCTGGCTGAGCTGGAAAACGTCGATCCAGCCCAGGCGTTGCGCGCAATGCTCTTGAACGGGTCCCTTCCGATTGATCTGTGCCACTGGGCCCGCGCGATGAACCGGCGCGAGGCAGACTTGTTCGAAGCCGTGCGCGGGCAGGTCGTGTCGCGTCTCGAGGCTGACGCAGCAAGCTGGCTGCTGGGCGAACTGGCCCAGCGCATACTTCAGGACGCGGTCGGGCAAGGTCTGAGCAGTTTTCACGCTGACCAGCCAGACGAACCGGGGCTTGCGATCGAACGCCTGCGGCGCATGTGCTGCGCGGGGCTGCGACCCGCCTTGTTTCGGGCCTGGGTGACCCACGCGATTCAAAATGGGCAGCTGGCACTGACCGGCAGTTTCGTGCATCAGCCCGGTCACCGGGTTGAACTGTCGGCACAGGAACAACTGCTGTGGACACGCGTGTTGCCTGCGCTGCTTGCGGGTGGCTTTGATCCGCCTTGGGTTCGCGACCTCGCCATGGCGCTGGCTGTATCTGAACAAGACATCAGGCAGTTACTACGCAAGCAGGCCCGGCAGTCGCTGTTGGTTCAACTGGTGACGGATCTGTTCTACCCGCATGCGACGATGATCAGGCTGGCCGACATGGTCCGCGCCCTGATCAACCAGGACGGGGTGGTGCGTGTCATTCAGTTCCGGGACGGGTTGCAAGTCGGTCGCAAGCGGGCGATCCAGATCCTTGAGGCTTGTGATCGGTTTGGATTGACCAGAAGACTGGTCACCGCCAGACGCGGGCAGCCCTCGGGTGAAAAGGATCATAGAATACTGAGGAACCCTGACCTGTTTACGCGCGAGGGGTGTTAGTCTGAAAATGGAAGAGTCGCGATCCCGGGTGGGACGTCCGGACTTCAAATCCGGGAGGGGCTGTCTTACAGTCCCTGGTGGGTTCGACTCCCATACTCTTCCGCCAGAATCTGGATCCGCAGGCCTGAAAAGAATGGTTGACGTGCATGGCTGAATGTCGTGGCTGTGATTTTCCTGACGACCTGTCGTACGACGACGAACTGACGCTGTGGTTTCGGCAGGTTTCGGCGGGTGTCTGGGACGTCGGACTGACCCCGTTTGGCCTGGCGCTGTCGGGCGAAGTCTACATGTTCAATCCAAAGCCGGTCGGGCGCGAGATTGAGTCGGGCAGGGCGTTTGGTGTCATTGAGGTGGCCAAGACCATCCTGACTGTACGCAGCCCCTTTGCGTGTGTCATCCTGGCCACCCATGCGGCGCTCGAAGACCAGCCCGGCCTGATCAACCGCGATCCCTATGGAAGCTGGCTGGTCAGGCTGGCGGCTCGCGACGCACGGGCACCTGAGGGGCTGCTTGTGCGTGCAGGCGCGGTCGCCCCACGCGCCATGGCGTGCATGGACTTGCACAACTTCATCTCGGCCGAAAGCTTTCGAATTTCCAGGGAGTACTAATGAAACGCCTGATTATCCAGTTGTGGCAGACCAGCGCCGAAGAGCCACAGTTGGCCGCCACACCTTTCATGATGGCCGTAGCGGGGGCTGCGATGGACATGGACGTGGAAATTCACGCGCTGGGCGCGAGTGTTGAAATATTTGTGGACGACATGGCCTCACGCCACCGGGGCGTCGCTCCGCTGGCGCGTCCTCTGTCGGCCTACGTGGATGACGCGTTGAGGATCGGAGTCAGGGTCTATGTCTGCAGCACAGCCATGCGCGACCGGCAACTGGACACTGCTCATATGATTGAGGGTGTGAGCGAAATCATCGGCATGGTCAGCATGCTCGAACGCGCGACTGAGCCGGGCGTCACCGTACTGACCTACTGACGAAGCGTGTCTGCGGGGGCCTGCGCAGGTATCAAGACGACCCGCAAAGTCGTCATTGCATTTGCCAGAAGGCCGGCAGGAAACATTCCGCGACGAGCAGGGGCGTGCGATCTCGCCAGAACACTGACCGCCTGGCCAGGAGCGTTGTGTGTGAACCAGCCGTCGAACTCACCGAAGCGACCGTTGACATGAATGGTGTGGCCGAACAACCGGGGACCAGACGCGCGACTTCAAAAGCAGAGCGCACGATTGACGGTTCGTGATACAGGATGTCGGCAAGCGGACGTGTGCGCAAGCGGCGCATACCCTGCCAGATCCCATGGGAAGCCTGTAACGGCGTCAGGCTGCGTGCCACTACGCAGTCGACCCCGTTGATGCGCATGGCAACCTCCCTGATCCAAACGGCTGAGCGCAGGGGGCGCCTGAGTCCGCAGGCTTCGTCGGCTGTCAGCCCTGCGGAAAACTCGCGCAGAACCCGCAACTCGACTGTGCCAAGCAGTCTAAGGCCTGCCGTGAGTGCGCCGGGACGCATGAGCCAGGCTTTTTGCGAAAGCGACAGCGAAGGTGGGGCGGTGGTCCGCCAGGGGGATCGGGCAAGAGGGTGCTTCATCAGGGTATTATCGCAAGATATGGAAAAGGTAAGAATCTCTAAATTAATGGCCGAGCGCGGCATGTGTTCGCGACGAGAAGCGGATGGCTTTATCGAGCGCGGCTGGGTCAAGGTCGATGGCGTCGTCGCCACGCTGGGTGAACGGGCGTTGCCGCACCAGGCCATCACCCTGGAAAAGTCCGCTGCAGCACAGCAGACCTCACTGGTCACCATCCTCATTCACAAACCCATGGGCATCGTTTCTTCGCAAGCCGAAGATGGCTACACGCCAGCCGTGGCGCTCATCACCCCACAGACGCGTGCGCTGGCTGACCGGGCGCCCATCAGCTTTAGCCGGGATCATTTGCGCGGTCTGGCAGTGGCCGGGCGCCTGGATATCGATTCGACCGGGTTGCTGGTCATGACGCAGGATGGCCGCGTGGCGCGTCAGTTGATCGGGGAAGATTCCGAGATCGAAAAGGAATACCTGGTCAGGGTGGGGGGGCGGCTGGGCGCAAATGGGCTTGAGTTGCTCAACGAGGGGTTGTCCCTCGATGGTAAAAAACTGAAACGCGCGGTGGTGCGCTGGCAAAACGACGATCAGTTGCAGTTCATCCTGCGCGAGGGCAAAAAGCGCCAGATTCGCCGGATGTGCGAGTTGGTCGGCCTCAAGGTCGTCGGTCTGAAACGCGTTCGGGTCGGGCAAGTGATGCTGGGCAACCTGCCACCCGGACAGTGGCGCTACCTGCGCGCCGACGAAAAGTTTTAGCGCACGCTCAATCGGCCAGGTAATCCAGTTGGTAGGCGGCGCGGTCATCCTGGCCCATGGTCTTGAGCAACCAGGGCATGGCGTCCTTCATGGCACCCTGAAGGGTGTAGGGTGGATTAATCACAAACACGCCACTGCCATGCAGTCCCAGGCCGTCTTCCGACGACTGAATGACCGTCAGGCTGGCGTGCAGCCAGTTTTTGGCACCCAGGCGTTCGAGTTGACGGGGAAGGTCCTGTGCTTCGCGTCGCTGAACCTGCGGGTACCAGATTGCGTAGCAGCCAGTCGGAAAACGCTGCAAGGCGTCACGCATGGTGTCAATCACTCGCCGATAGTCTTTTTTGTCCTCATACGACGGGTCGATCAGCACGATGGCGCGGCGGGTCACCGGTGGAATATGTGCCTTGAGACCTGCAAAACCATCTGAATCGTATAGCGTGGTCTGCCGAAGTGTGCGGGCACCCCGCTGCTCGAGGTTTTTTAGCAGGAACTCCGCCTCACTCGGGTGCATTTCGTACAAACGCAGGCGATCCTGCTCACGGCACGCTTCCAGGGCGATCCAGGGGGATCCGGGGTACACATGCAACGCGCCGTCGGGGTTCAGGTCACGAATCACGTCGAGGTAGGCCTTGACCGCTGGCGGCGCGCCTTTGGCAGCCCAGATCTTGCCGATGCCTTCGGCAAACTCGCTGCGTTTCTGGGCCCACTGGCCTTCCAGGTCATAGAGACCGGCACCCGCATGCAGGTCGATAAAGGAATAAGCGGTGTCCTTCTGGTTGTAATAGTTCAGAAGATGCACCAGCACGATGTGCTTGAGCACATCGGCGTGGTTGCCTGCATGAAAGCCGTGGCGATAACTGAACAAGGGAATTCTCCGTATGGGGGCCGGGGCCCCGCGTCATATCAAATGGGTGAAATCAGGGCAATCATGTCGGTAATCACGGCGTCGACCCCCCAATCAAGCAGTTCTTGCGCGCGCGCCGGCTCGTTGACGGTCCAGACCGCGACGCGAAACCCGGCTGCCTGGATGCGGGCGACCTGGTCCCGGGTCAGTTCCCGATGCAACAAATGGATGGACACGCAACCCAGCCGTGTCAGAAGCGCTAGCCAGTCCTCAGGAAGGTGGACCGCGATCAGTCCGCGGGGCAGCTCTGGTGCCTCTTGCCTGGCCGCCTCGAGGGCGGTTTCGGAAAATGAGGATAACAAAGGTTGCAGGGGCGCGCCCAGCCAGTCCAGGCGCGCCTGACGCGCGACCAGTGTGCCGGTGAGGGCGTCAAGCCCTGGTGTGGGCTTGATCTCGACGTTGCAAGCCAGACCGTTGGCCTGGGCGTAACGGGCGATGGCCGTCAGCGTGGGAACCGGTTCGCCGGCGAAGGCGGCGCCATGCCAGCTGCCGGCATCGAGGCGCGCCAGGGCGCCAAAGTCGAGTGCGCCGGCCTCGCCATGGCCATTGGTGGTGCGTTCAAGCGTGGCATCGTGCATCAGCACGGGGATCTGGTCGTGGCTCAGCTT
This sequence comes from uncultured beta proteobacterium, assembly GCA_903821335.1. Lineage (GTDB taxonomy): Bacteria > Pseudomonadota > Gammaproteobacteria > Burkholderiales > Burkholderiaceae_B > Zwartia. The sequence continues at coordinate 4,095 of CAIJKV010000405.1, read as the reverse complement.
GACGTCAAATTCGACCATTTTGTAACCATGCGCCACACCGGCACGCATCGCCGCCAGGGTGTTTTCGGGCGCAACGTCGCCACCGCCCCGATGGGCGACAAAGCGGGGGTAGAGCCACGCCGGGGCAGCATGCATGAACGTTCAACCTTTTGTGCAAATCGGGCTTGTGTGCAAGCATAACGCACCGAGTGGTAAACTTGCCCCGCTTCGTACTCTGGTCATCGCCATATCCATGTTTGATTTCATTCGTAACCACCAGCGCTGGATGCAGTTGATTCTGCTTCTCCTCATCCTGCCATCGTTCGCGTTTTTTGGCGTTCAGAGCTACACCAGCCTGATGACCAGTGAACCCGAGCTCGCTTCCGTTGACGGTCAGGCCATCACGCTTGGTGAATTCAACCGTGCGCGGCGTTCGCAGCTTGAGCAATACCGGAACATGCTTGGCGCGCAGTTTGATGCGGCCGCCTTTGACACACCGGAATTTCGTGAACAACTGCTCAACACCCTGATTGATCAGCGCGCCATTGCGGCCGCCGCGACACAAGGTCGTTATTCCGTTTCCGACGAAACACTGCGTCGTACGATCGCAGCCATTCCGGCCGTTCAGCAAGATGGCCAGTTTTCCTCCGAACGCTACCGCCAGGTGCTCGCCGCTCAGGGCATGACGCCGCCAGTGTTCGAAGCCGGCATGCGTCGCGATCTTGCCCTGGCACAGGTGTTGCAGCCGATCGGGTTGACCGCCCGCGTGCCGGTCGATGTGGCACAGAAGCTTTTCGCACTGGTGACCGAACAGCGGACAGTTGCAAGCCAGTTGTTCACGGCATCGGCCTACACACAGGGCCAGTCCGTCTCTGAGGCCGATATCCTGGCCTGGTATGACGCCAACCAGGCGCGGTTAATGGTTCCTGAAAATGTTGACCTCGAATTCGTGGTGGTCAACGAAGCAGCCGCCACCCGCGACGTCAAGGTCACCGACGCCGACATTGAGTCGTTCTACAAGCAGAACCAGGCACGTTACGGTCAGCCCGAGCGCCGCCGCGTCAGCCACATCCTGATTGAAGTGCCGGCCTCGGCCGACGCGGCCACCAAGGCCCGCGCCCTCAAGCAGGCGCAAGAAGTTGCCGCGCGCGCAACCGCTGACCCCAAAGCCTTTGCAGCGTTGGCCAAGGAATTCTCGCAAGATACCGGTTCAGCCAACGAAGGCGGTGACCTGGGCTGGATCAGCAAGAACATGTTGGTGCCAGCTGTTGAAGACGCTGTGTTCAAGCTCGCCAAGGGCACGGTTTCCGACGTGGTCGAGAGCCCGTTCGGGCTGCACGTGATCATCGTGACCGACGTGCAGCCTGCCTCGATCAAGCCGCTCGCAGACGTCCGGGAAGACATTGCCACCGAAATTCGCAAGCAGCTGTCTGCTGTGCGCTTTGCCGAGATGGCCGGCAAGCTCACCAGCCTGATCTATGACCAGCGTGACAGCCTCAAGCCCATTGCTGAAGGTCTTTCACTGCCGATACGCACAGCCAAGGGCCTGAGCCGTGACGGCCTGTTGCCAGCGCCCAAGAAAGACACCGAACTCTCTGACGCCGATCAGACCATCGTTGGCAACCCCAAGGTGCGCCAGGCTGCGTTTTCATCCGAGGTGTTCAAAGATAAACTGAATTCTGGTGCCATTGAACTTGCGCCCGACACGATCGTCGCCTTGCGAGTCAGCGCCGTGCATGCGGCCCACGTGCCGCCCCTGGACCAGGTCACCGCGCGTATCCGCGACAGCCTGATTGCCGAACGTGCGCAAGCCGCCGCCATGGCCGCAGGGCTCAAACGACTCGAGACCCTGAAAGCCTCAGGGGGCGCTGCTGACACAAAAGGCTTTGGCGCACCCGTGACCGTGACGCGCCAAAATGCGCAGACCCTGTCGCGTGAGCAGCTCGAAGCCGTCATGTCGCTCAATGACAAGACATTGCCAGCCTATGTGGGTGTCGATGGCGTTGACGGCTACGCCGTGCTGATGCTAACTAAAGTTGAGCCGGGGCCGGCGCCCGAACCTGGCCAGGTGGCGCAGTTGCAAGGCCAGTTGTCACAAGCGATGGGTTCAGCCGAAGAAGCTGCCGCGCTCAAAATCCTGCGCCAGACCTACAAGGCAACAATGCTGCCTGATGCGGCCAAGCTCATTTCTGGTGATCTCGACGCAGCCAAGCTCTAAGGTTTTAGTTCTAGACCTTAAGTTCTGGGGCTTAAGTCTAAGACTTAATTTCTAAGGTTTAAGTTCTAAGGCTTAAGGTCTAGGGCTTCAGTGCTAAGGCTTAAGTGCTAAGGCTTAAGTGCTAAGGCTTAAGTGCTAAGGCTTAAGTGCTAAGGCTTGAGTAACGGGGCCAGCACCTTCATGATGTTGCCCGTCATGATGGGCTGGGCCGACTCATTAGGGTGGAGTCCATCGGCCTGAAACAGGCTGCGCTGATCGGCCACGCCCTCCAGCAAAAACGGCACAAGATAGACCTTTTCCGTTTTGGCGACAGTCGTGAAAACTCCCTTGAAGGCCTCGACATAGTCCCGACCATAATTTGGCGGGATTTGCATGCCTGCCAGAATGACTTTGGCACCGGCAGACTTTGACCGCTGCACCATCTGTGTGAGGTTGCTGAGACTCATGTCCATGGAAAGACCACGCAAGGCATCATTGGCGCCGAGTTCGATTATCACGATGTCGGGGCGGAACTTGTCCAGTAACACTGCGAGTCGGCTGACGCCACCGCTGGTGGTGTCACCGCTGATACTGGCGTTGAGAATCTCGGCCTTGGTGCCCCGGCTGGTGAGTTGTCGGCCAAGCAGCGCGACCCAACCTGTATTGCGACCGATTCCATATTCCGCAGAGATGCTGTCACCAACGACTAGAATGCGTGCAGGGTCCGAGTCTGATCCAGGTAACTTTGCCCAACCGGGCATTGGAATCAGGGCCGACAACGCGAGCAGCGTGGCCCACTTGCGGCGATAACATGAGAATTGCGACATGAGTAGCACTTACGCCATTGAAGTAAAGAACCTGACCAAGAGGGTGTCGGACGCGAACGGTCAACTCACGATCCTCAACAACGTCAATTTTAACGTCCCCAAGGGTCAGTCGGTTGCAATCACCGGCGCGTCGGGTTCTGGCAAGTCGACCTTGCTGGGGTTGATGGCGGGACTCGACATCGCGTCGGAGGGCAGTGTCGTGCTCAATGGGCAATCGCTGTTCGCACTCGATGAAGATGGCAGGGCCTTGCTACGCGCCCGCAGCGTCGGGTTTGTATTCCAGTCCTTTCATCTGCTGCCCAATCTGACCGCGCTTGAAAACGTCATGCTGCCGCTGGAGTTGGCGGGGCGCGAAGCGCTCACACCTGCAACCCTGCTGCTTGAACAGGTGGGGCTTGGGCATCGCCTGAACCATTATCCAGCCACGCTATCGGGTGGTGAGCAACAACGTGTATCGCTCGCGCGCGCCTTTGTTCAACGCCCCGCATTGCTGTTTGCGGACGAGCCAACGGGTAGCCTCGATGGGGCCACCGGCGAGCGCATCATTGACCTGATGTTTGAGATGCAACAGGCGGGCCCCACCACACTCATCCTGGTCACCCACGACCAAACCCTGGCCGCACGTTGCGAGCGTCAGTTGGTGTTGCACGCTGGCAGTCTGGTCGGTGCTGAATAGCCAGTTATTTGGCTGCCCGGTTACCTGAGTTCCCTGTTTCGTCGACGCATGCGCCATTCAAACAGGCTGCCGGTGACGCCACTCATTGCGATGATACCGATGCCTAGCCAGGTCACCCGATCTGGAAACACACCCCAGATCAGCCAGCCGACGATTGATGCCACGACAATTTGCAGATAAATGAAAGGCGCCAGTGTCGAGGCCGGTGCGCGCCGATAGGCTGAAATTTGCAACAATTGCCCGAGCCCGCCCGAAAGGCCTGTTGACAGCATGACGCACCATTCAAAGGTGCCGATCTGTTGCATCACAGGCCAGGCAACGGGAATGACAAAGGGCATCATGACGCCGAAACCCAGCGTGCCAACCGCACCGCTCCAGAGCAGTGTGGTCATGGCGTCGTCACGTGCGACCAGGCG
>CAIJKV010000404.1 GCA_903821335.1 uncultured beta proteobacterium | reverse complement strand
GCCACCCTTTTGCGCTTCGCCGTTGGTGATCCCCCCCAGGCCATGCAGCCCGGAAAACGGGTAACCCTGGGTCACCTCAGGATCAAAAAAGAACTCTGTGCCCTTGATCGGCCGGTAACCCATGAATATGGTGCCACTCAGCGTGTAACCAATTTCCTGGTTATTCGACAGACTGTTGGGGCCAGAATACAGCGCTGAGAACCCGGGGTGCTTTTGCCAGACCCAGGTCGCCTGTGCGCGCGCAGTAAAGTTCTGAAATTCTTCCTCATCCTCGGCCCGACTCACCGACGCGACGCCCAGGCCGATGATCAGGACGATCAGGCCAGGCAGGGTGCGGTGAACAAAGTGGAGGGGAAATTTCACTGAACGGGTCTTTCCGCTTAACGGCGTGCGGCGCGTGCGTGCCGTGCCCGGACGCGCTGCGTGAGTCTAAAAATCCAAAAGGCTAAAAGTCTAAAAGTAAATTGTCACAAATTGAATATATTGTAAACGATAATGACTATCATTTAGATTGGACTCAATATTTTGGATTAGGCTCGCCATCATATCCTGCCAACATGACTGAAATATGACTGTCACAATTGACGTGTGCCCGCCGATGCACTAAGTTTGCCACCCAAACCCCACTGGACAACGTTGCCCACCCATGCGCATTCTGCTGATTGAAGACGAAATCGACATGGCCCGCTACCTGAGCGCCGGCCTGCAAGAAGCGGGTTATCAGGTCACACACTGTGCCGACGCCCAGAGCGGCCTGCGCCTGGCCCAGGAACAGGCCTGGGACTTGCTGATCGTCGACCGGATGCTGCCCGACGAACAGGAAGGCCTCACCATCATCAAGACCCTGCGCCAGGCACACATCGCCACGCCGGTGCTGGTGCTCAGCGCGTTGGCCAGTCTGGATGAACGGGTGCGCGGCTTGCGCGAAGGTGCGGACGATTACCTGACCAAACCTTTTGCCCTGCCTGAGTTGCTCGCGCGCCTCGAAGCCCTGTCACGCCGCGCGGGCGTCCAGGAATACTCACCCCTGCTCAACGTCGCGGACTTGACCCTCGACACCCGGAACCGCAAGGCCGAGCGTGCGGGCACCCTCATCAACCTGCAACCCAGAGAGTTCCGACTGCTTGAGTACCTGATTCGCACACAAGGCCAGGTCGTCACACGCTCGATGCTGCTCAAGGACGTCTGGGACATCCATTTTGATCCCGGCACGAACGTCATTGACGTGCAGATCAGTCGGCTGCGCAATAAAGTCGACAAAGGCTACCACCCACCTCTTTTGCACACGATACGCGGCATTGGCTACCGGTTCGGCATCCATGAATAGAATCTGGCACTCGGTCGCCTTCCGGCTGGCACTCATTTGCGGGGGGCTCGTGGTGGCCTCGGTGCTGCTGATGTCTGCCGTGTTTTATCTCGGCACCGTAGGCGTCATGGCCCGTGACACCGACACCAAGATCGCCGACATCGCCAAACGCTTTACCGAAGATGCTGAAAACAATGGCTTGCAGTCGCTGGTAAAACGACTCGAGCAAACCTTGACCGACGGGGTCGACTCCGACTCCGAGATTTTGCTGCTGACCCGACCAACCGGGCAAAAAATCGCCGGCAACATCGCCGGCTGGACCGATGACACCGCGCCGCTTGACCGCGTCATTGATCGCGCCGTGATGCACAGCGGCAAGATCTCGGTCAGCCGGGTACTCATCCACCGTTTCCCCGGCGGTGCGGTGCTGGTCGTTGGCCGCGACATGCGCGACCTCAACGCAATCCGTGACCTGATCGCCACAGCCGTCGCCTACGGTGGACTGCTGGCGCTGTTCCTCGCACTGGGCGGCACGCTGTTGTTCAGGCGCCAGATTGAGACCCGGGTCTGGGCCATCCGTCAGGCTGCACTGGACATTGAAGCCGGCAACCTGGAACGACGCATCCCGATGTCGGACGTCCCGGACGAGTTTGACCGACTGAGTGCGGACATCAACCGGATGCTCGATCGCATCCAGAACCTGATGGAAGGTGTGCGACATGTTTCAAACACCATCGCACACAATCTGCGCACACCACTCGGACTGATACGCAACCATCTTGACGAGGCGCTCCGGGGACAGGCGAACCATAAAAATCTGGAACAGGCCGGTAACTTTGCCATCGAAGAAATTGACAGTCTGATCGTGGTCCTTGAAAAACTGCTGCAGATCGCCCAGGCGGAATCAGGCACCCGGCGACAGCCCTTTGACAACGTGTTTGTCCGCCCGTTTATCACCGACCTGCTCGAACTGTATGATGCCGCCGCCGAGTCGCTGGGTGTCGAGATCATTACCGACATCGAAGGCGACCCGGTGGTCGTCGGTGACAAAGACCTGCTTGAAAGTATCCTGGCAAACTTGCTCGACAACTCACTTAAATATGCGGGTAGCCCGGCGGTCGTACACATCCGGGCCGAACAGTCCAATGACATGGTCAGGATCAGCGTCCAGGACAACGGCCCGGGCATTTCCGCAGGCGAACACGAGAAGGTCTTGCAGCGTTTCTATCGCCTGGACCGACACCAGCGTGGCAGTGGGCTGGGGCTCTCGATCGTGGCGGCGATCACGCAACTTCATGGCGGGCGACTCACCCTTGAGGACGCTAATCCGGGCCTG
>CAIJKV010000403.1 GCA_903821335.1 uncultured beta proteobacterium | reverse complement strand
CCGCACGAAACTTTCAAGCGTCACGCGTCGGCACAGGTGATCGAGCGCAACATTTTGGTTATACAGCGCTGCAACCCGAAACAGCTCCAGTGGGGAATGGAGTGGGCTGTCCAGCGGCCCGCGGATCAATCCCTCGTAGGCGCTGATCGTGCCGGACGAAAGATCGACGATGGGCTGGAACAGAGCGGTCAATGACCGCAGTTCCAGGATCTCGTTCAGGTGAGCCTCCAGTGCGTGAGTTGTGGGCGGTTTCTTGACAACCGTCAGTCCAACTTCGTTCATGGAGGAAAAGCGCATGTTCAGTCGAGACGTAACGGCTTGTCCCGCTGTGCCTTGCAGGGGTGTCAAGCGTCGCATGGCAGATTCCTTTTTTACGTGCTTGTTGTGACCTATTCTCCAGACTATGTGTGACGTTTACGTTACCGGGCTAATTGGTGAATGCTATTAAAATTTTAGGCATATACTATTTAATTATTATGATCATTTTATTAACATCAGAGGCACTACGCTGACATGGAACACCGAACTGCTCGCCTCACCACCTTGATCGACCCTCGAAAAAAGAAACTCTTCGAGGAAATCTGCGCGCAACAGGACCTGACGCCGTCACAGGTCGTCAGGCGACTGATCCGCCAATACATGGTGGACAACGCAGGCACGATTGAATTGCCTGATTGGCTGATCCGGGGCACGCAGCGCCCGGACGACACTGAATAGTCGATTCAGACGCAGGCCAGGAAAATCGGCAAGGCAACAAGCAGAAAGCGGTTTTGATGATCAAACTCATATTGGCGGTTCTCGTATTGATGTTGGGGGCAGGTCTGTGCCTGCTGCCGGTACGCAACGCCGTTCGCGCTGCAATCGGCCTGGTGTCGCAAGCGATCGCCACGGTGCTGACCTGGTGGGTCGTGATTCCCGTGCTGATGGGTGGGCCCGACGTGACAGGCGAGATGCCCTGGTCTTTTCCGATTGGTACGCTGCATTTCAGGCTGGATGCCCTGGGGGCATTTTTCCTGAGCTGGTCACTGCCCATGACGTTGCTTGGAAGTATTTACGCCGTTGGCTACATGCAAAAATACTTCGGCACGCCGCGTCACCTTGGGGTGCATTTTGGTCTGCTGAACATGATCTCGGTTTCTTTCCTGCTGGTCTACACCGGCGAACATGCCGTGACCTTTTTGTTTGGCTGGGAAGTCGCCGCACTGGCTGCGTGGTTGTTGGTGATCTGGGACTACCCCAACCAGAAAGTACGTTTCGCAGGCTTCAATTATCTGGTCTCCACCCACGTCGGTCTGATCTTCCTGGTCGCGGCGATGATGATCTTATATGCCCAGACCCATTCCTGGTTCCTGGCTGACTTCGGTCACTGGCTGAGCGAAACCCCCGGAACGTTGCGTAATACCGTGTTCTTGTTGCTGGTCGTCAGTTTCGGCTTGAAGTCTGCGTTTTTCCCCTTTCATTCGTGGTTGCCACGGGCACATGCCGCGGCGCCCGCGCACGTCTCTGCCCTGATGTCCGGGGTCATCCACAAAGCCGGTTTATACGCCCTGGTACGTTTCATCTACCTGCTGGGCAAGCCCGACGAGTGGATGGGCTGGTTCCTGATCGCGTTCTCGGTGACGTCAGCCCTGGTGGGGGGCTTGTACACCGTGGGGCAGCGTGACCTCAAACGACTGCTCGGCTATTCCTCAACCGAAAACGTCGGTATTGCTGGTATTGGTTTTGGCATCGGGTGCCTGGGGCTCAGCTGGGGCATGCCGTTGCTGGTCGCATTGGGTTTTGGCGGTGGCCTGCTGCATGTGTTGAATCACGCTTTTTTCAAATGCCAGTTGTTTTACGCGGCAGGCTGCGTCTATCAGGTCAAACACGCAGTGGATCTGGAGCGGCTCGGCGGGCTGTTTAAATGGATGCCGTTGACCGCAGTCTGTTTCCTGATCGGTGGCGTCGCCATCTCGGGCCTGCCGCCCTTTAACGGCTTTACAAGCGAGTTCCTGATTTATTCAGGATTGTTTAGCAATGCCAATATCGGCATATGGGCCAAGTTGGTCCTGAGCCTGACCGCTGCAGCACTGGCTTTCGTGGGTGCAGTCTCTGCCCTGAGCATCACCCGGGCGTTCGGTGTGATCTTCCTTGGCCAATCCCGCGACCAGCATCTGCCGCCGGGTCACGAAGCCAATCGCTGGATGCTTGTCCCCATGGCGATCCATGCGCTGGGCACCGTTGTGCTGGGTGTCGTGCCGGTGCTGGGTTTTGCCCTGGTGCTCGCACCGACGGTGCTGTTGATGCACGGCATTCCAGAT
>CAIJKV010000402.1 GCA_903821335.1 uncultured beta proteobacterium | reverse complement strand
TTCAGGTGGATAGACCCTGGCGCTGGTGGGTTCATGGTCACGCTTGAGCAATGTCAGGCCGACCATGTCGCCATTGCGCGCGAATACGGTGTAGGCGCGCGCCATCTGCAATAGCGAAACGGATAACCCGTATCCGTAAGACATCGTGGCTTTTTCGATCAACCTCCAGCGCTCCCAGGGCCTGAGCCGCCCTGCTGCCGCACCTGGAAAACCGGTTTGTGGCGCCTGCCCAAAACCCAGATCGGTAAACCGGCTCCACATTTCCCGCGACTCAAGCTTTTCAGAAATCATCGTCATGCCGATATTGCTGGACTTCAGCAACACACCAGCAGTATCCAACACACCATTCTTGCTGACATCGCTGATGGTGGCACCTTGATAATAAAATTTTCCGCCACCCGTATTGAACTGCGTCGTCGGGGTGATCCGCTTCAGATCAAGCGCCAGTGCCACGGTAAAGGGTTTCATGATCGAGCCTGGCTCGAACGTATCGGTCAGCGCCTGGTTGCGCAGGTTGCCGCCGCGAAATGACTCGCGATGGTTCGGATCGTAGGTCGGCATGTTGCCGAGCGCCAGGATTTCTCCGGTCTGCGCATCGATCACGACCGCGGCCGCGCCCTTAGACTTGTTCGAGACCATGGCTTCCTGCAACGCCTTGTAGACCAGGAACTGGATGCGCGTGTCAATCGCCAGACGAATATCCCGGCCATCAACGGGAAGATTAGCGGCTCGCACGTCCTCAATCACTCGGCCCAGTCGGTCACGGATCACGCGGCGGCTGCCCGGACGGCCCGAAAGCTGTTCGTTGAATGCGAGTTCGACGCCTTCCTGGCCCTGGTCTTCAACGTTGTTGAAGCCCACGATGTTGGCCATGACTTCGCCCTCTGGGTAGAAGCGACGCGTTTCGGGCTGCTGATGAACACCCGGCATGCGTAATTCAGTAATTTTTTGGGCAATATCCAACGAAACCTGCCGCTTGAGATAGACAAATGTCTTATCTTCGTTGGACAACTTCTTGCGCAACTCGGGCAGTGGCATATCAAGCAATTTTGCCAACTGTGCCAGCTTGGCGGGTGTCGCCTCATTGGCGTCTTCAGGGATTGCCCATAATGCGCGCGCCGGAATGCTTGCGGCCAGCACCACACCATTGCGGTCCAGAATCTTTCCGCGACTGGCAGGTAGCGTCAGCGTGCGCTCATAGCGGCGCTCGCCTTCCTTGATCAGGAATTCCGTGGTCAGGCCCTGCAACCAGACGGCGCGAGCAGCCAGCGCAAGAAAGGCCAAACCGATCAGGATCAGTACGAGTCTGCCGCGCCACATGGGAAAGTGCACACGCAGCACTGGATTGCTGAAGAAAGGCGCCCGCTTCATCGCGCCCTCTTCGCCGAGGCGGGAGCGGGCGCCGGGGAGTGTGCCGCACTGGGTGCGGTGACCGACTGAGTAACAAGGCCAGAAAGCGGTGCCGGGGCGTCGGCTGCAGCCGCCGTCGATGCAGCGCCCTGGGGCACGACAGGCTGATTGATGTAAATCGTGCGGTCAGGGACAATCGACAGCATCTTGAGTTCTTCTCGTGCCAGTCTGTCGACGTGCGCATTGCGCGCCATTTCGGCACGATCAAGTTGCAACTGACGCCAAACGATATCAAGTTCGTGAGCCTGCGCACGAGACCGGTCGAGCTCGACAAACAGCTGGCGCGCCTGATAGCGGGCGGTAACCAGCGAAATCGCCGACAGCATCAGAATCACCGACACAAAGAAGTTCAGGCGCCCCATCAGTGCGCCCCCTTCTTGCCGCGACGCGCTGGCACAGCAGGCGCAGGCGAAAATGCCGCTGCCCCTTCCTTGCCAAGCGGGG
>CAIJKV010000401.1 GCA_903821335.1 uncultured beta proteobacterium | reverse complement strand
GGGTGCGCGGCGCTGATTGTTTTGTCAACGGCAATGCTGGTGAGTTGCTGCAAGTGATGATGAACTTGATCCAGAACGCGTCGGATGCCGCCAGCAGCGGCGCTGCCAAAGCGCCGCTGCTCTTTATCAGCCTGGAGCGAGACCCGCAGAGCGTGCATTTGCGCTTTGCCGACAACGGCCCGGGCATTGCGCCTGAACATTTGTCACGAATCTTCGACCCTTTCTTCACTACCAAAAGTGTCGGCCAAGGCACCGGCCTTGGCCTGTCGATCAGCTACGGCATCGTTGAGCAGCACGGAGGGCATTTGACCTGCATCAATTTGCCACAGGGCGGCACATTGTTCACGTTGAGCTTGCCGCTGCGCCAGTCAAGTTAACCTGACGTTCCTCCCCAAAAAACTGCCCGTTTTGTGAGCAGCATGAGCGAAGGCAGCAACGTCGCCGGTTCTGGGAGTTATGCACAAAGTTATTAACAAACTAAATCACCGTTTATGGGAACAACTTGCCTCTGCACTTAAAGTTCGCAGGAGATCGACACATTAGGGTTATCCCCAATTGAGGAATTAACGGCGACATGGTGTTAAAGGTATATTTTTAGCCTGTACGATCCGTCGGATGGTAACCGGCGGTTCAACCTTTCCCGCTTGAGACACTGGCGCAAGGCCACCTTATTCCCGCAAAATCAACTGTCCTCGAATTTCCCCTCCAGGGTGGGCCTTGGTGCGGATACTGACGTACCATTTTCCAGCCAGCAAGTCTTCAGCCTGGACCGCAGTCAGCGTGGCCCGGCCCTCCAAAGGGCTCTTGATCGGGCCTTTAATGGCAAGGGTGCTTTTGGCGTTGGCACCGATGACGCCAGGGCCGTGAAAGTGGCCGTCTGTGGCTGGACCACTCAAGCCGGAAAACGCAAGCTTCCAGCGAAACAGCAGGGTATTTTTATCCAGCACAGCGTACAACTGGCCGGTCGCCGCAGTGACTACCGACGGGACCTGGTTCAAGCCCGTCAACTGGGTACTGAATGCCGCCATATGCTTATCAGGCGCCAACACGCTACAGCCGGTCACGGCAAAGACAAAGGCAACGCTGACGAGCGTTGAGCGCAAGGCGCGATAACAAAGCATCTGCAGCACCTCTGGCCTTTTCGAATGATCAATATCCACACCTGAGTGTAGGGGCCAGTGCGCTTTGTGCGCGGGTGTCAAGGCGAGTTCTTTGTAACCTGATGTGCCAGAAGAGGCCGTAAGGAAGCTAATAACGCGCGTTGCCGGGTGTTCTGGGAAACGGGATCACGTCACGCACATTGGACAAGCCGGTGATGTAGGAAACAGTGCGCTCAAAGCCCAAACCGAAGCCCGCGTGGGGCACCGTGCCATAACGCCGGAGATCGCGATACCAGTTGTAATGCGCCGGGTCGAGTCCAACCTCAAGCATGCGCCGGTCCAGCACATCGAGGCGTTCCTCGCGCTGCGAGCCGCCAATGATCTCGCCAATGCCGGGTGCCAGCACGTCCATTGCGGCGACGGTCTTTTCGTCGTCTGACAATCGCATGTAAAACGCCTTGATTTCTTTCGGATAGTTCATCAGCACGGTCGGGCCGTTGACGTGTTTTTCGGCAATGTAGCGTTCGTGTTCGGATTGCAGGTCGATGCCCCACTTCACCGGGTAGTCAAATTTCTCTTTCGTGTTCTCCAGCACCCGGATCGCATCGGTGTAATCCATGCGTACGAATTCGGAGTTGACGATGTGTTCGAGTTTTGCAATCAGGCCTTTCTCAATGCGATCCTCGAAAAATGCCATGTCGTCGGCGCGCTCGGCCAGCACCCGCTTGATGATGTACTTCAGCAGCGCTTCCGCCAGTGTCGCGTTGTCGCTCAAATCGGCAAAGGCAATCTCGGGCTCTATCATCCAGAACTCAGCCAGGTGGCGCGAAGTATTGGAATTCTCTGCGCGAAACGTGGGGCCAAAGGTATAAACCTTGGACAGCGCCATGCAATAGGTTTCGACGTTGAGTTGGCCCGAAACGGTGAGGAACGCTTCCCGGCCGAAAAAATCCTGAGAAAAATCGATCTTGCCGTCGGCCTTTTTGGGCAGGTTCATCAGGTCCAGTGTCGAGACGCGGAACAACTCGCCAGCGCCTTCCGCATCCGAGGCGGTGATGATCGGCGTGTTCACCCAGAGGAATCCATGCTCATCGAAAAACCGATGAATCGCCGATGCAATGGTGTGACGCACGCGGGTGGCGGCGCCTATCACGTTGGTGCGCGGCCGCAAATGTGCGACCTCGCGCAGGAACTCCATGCTGTGCGCTTTCGGGGTGATCGGATAGGTGTCGGGATCATCGACCCAGCCGACCACCGTGATCTTGCTGGCCTGCATTTCAAACGGTTGGCCTTTGGCCGGTGAGGCAGCGATCAGGCCGGTGGCCTCCACTGCACAGCCGGCCGTGAGTCGCTGCACCTCATCGACATAGTTGGACAGCGTGCTGGGCGCCACCACCTGCACCGGATGAAAACAGGAACCGTCAGACACATTAACGAAGGAAATTCCAGCCTTGGAATCGCGACGGGTTTTCACCCAGCCCTTGATTGTTACTTGGGTATCGGCTGGCCCCAGGGATGCTTTGCCGCTGAGAACATCGAGGCAGGTGAAGAAAGATGCACAAGAAGACATGTTGAAGCCCTGCAAGAGTTCGTGAATAGGTTGTCGATGTTAGCGAGTTTGGCTCGCAACAGACAGGTGCTGACTGGTTTATGTCGACAGCATTGCTCATCAGTTGAATTTGTCCGGTATCATCGTGTCAAACGTACAGCATTAAGGACT
>CAIJKV010000400.1 GCA_903821335.1 uncultured beta proteobacterium | reverse complement strand
GACGAGGTGTCGGAAATCCTTGGACGTATTGAGGACGCCTATAGCACAGTGATATTGAGGTGCGAAAACGACCCGCGATATCAGTGCGACAGCTTGCTTGCTGATCTTCAGAAAGCGATCGAACGCACTGGGTTGCGAAGTCATCTGCCTTCAATCGGGAGTGCAGGCGTGTGATGGCAACGTCACGATACAGTAAGGATGTCGGTAATCTGTGCCTTAATATATCTATAGCAAAGTAGTATTTTTGAGAATGGTATAAACAATGGTATCGTCAAGTTTTCAAAATAAAATTACCTGTAAAATCAATTTGAAGAGTGTCTCGTTTACGATAGAGTGGGAATGACCGGGCTGATTTACTGAGGGATTGTGCCCCAATCCCTATGGATCTGTTGGCGAATACCTTGCGGGGCTGACGTCCTTGACTGATGAGGGCATGGATCAACGAGTTGAAGGAAGATGGGGTTTGTTGGGTTCGCCCTGGGGGGTGCAAGCGCGATAAAGTGGCTGACCCAACTTACCTGTTTTTGGGTTCCGGCTTAAGGGGACTCAAATTCACGAACTGCTCAAACTCGGCCAGCGGCACGGGTCGGCTGTACAAATAACCTTGATAGGTATGGCAGCCGTTGCGGCCCAGAAAGTCCCGTTGCGCTTCGGTTTCCACGCCCTCGGCGATCACGTTCAGCCCCAGCGTTTGCCCCATGATGATAATCGTCTGCACGAACGTCGCGCCATTAGGGTCGGTGCCGATATCGCGGATGAACGACTGGTCGATCTTGAGCTGATCCAGCGGCAAGCGGGTCAGATAGGACAAAGACGAATAGCCGGTGCCGAAATCATCCATCGAGAAGCCGACGCCGATTTCCTTGAGCACCTGCATCTTGGTGATCGTATCTGCCACGTTGTCGAGCACCAGGCTTTCGGTCAGCTCGATCTTGAGGCGGGTCGGCTTGGCACCGGATTGCGCCAGCACCTGCTGCACCTGCACGGCGAAATCCGGCTGGTGGAACTGGTGCGCGCTGACATTGACAGCGAGTCGCAGATCGCGGGTCTGCGGACTCTTTTCCCATGCCTTGAGCTGGGCGCAGGCGGTTTCCAGCACCCACAACCCGATGGGCAGGATGAGCCGGGTATCCTCGGCTAGCGGAATGAAGTCGCCCGGCGCAACCAGCCCGCGTTGCGGATGCTTCCAGCGCAACAGCGCCTCGGCGCCCACCAGGCCGCGCGATCTTTCCATCTGTGGCTGGTAGTAAAGCTGGAATTCCTGCTGCTTGAGTGCCAGGCGCAAATCGGCTTCCATCGCGCTGCGATCTTCCAGCGCCGTCTGCATGGCCGGGTCGAAAAAACGCAGGGTGTTGCGCCCGGCGCTTTTGGACTGGTACATGGCGAGATCGGCATGTTTGAGAAGCTCTTCGACCGTCGCGTTGTCGCCCCGGATCAGGCTGATTCCGGTGCTGGTGGTAGAGTGGTACTCGCCCCCCTTGAGATGGTAGCTTTGGGTGAGAACCGACTGCGCTTTTTCACCCACTATTTTGGCTTGTGTGGCGGCGGTCTCAGGTTCCTCGCTCAGGTCTTCCAGCAACATCACGAACTCGTCACCGCCCAGTCGTGCCACCGTAT
>CAIJKV010000399.1 GCA_903821335.1 uncultured beta proteobacterium | reverse complement strand
GCGCGGTCGTCTGATGTTGACGGGTCGGATTGCCGATGTCATCAAGACGGGCGGCTATCGCGTGAATCCAGATGAAATTGAGGCGCTGGTCACAGGCATGAGCCAGTGCGGGCAGGTGTGTGTGACCTCCGTGCCTTCGGACTATTGGGGTGAGGTGATCGTGGCAGTCGCCGAGCAGGCCCAGGTCGGCTGGGTGCAGCAGGTCGAGCAACGCGTCAGTGTGTTGTCACGCCACAAGCGTCCGAGGATCCATTTGGAGCTGCCCGAGCTGGCGCGCAACCCTCAGGGGAAGGTGAGCCGCCGCCAGGTAAGCGCCGAGATCCTGCGCAAGTTTGTGCTCAACGACGGACCCTACCCGACGATGACCGCCCTGGCTCAGTGACCCAAGAGACAGATGGGCGCCGCCGTGATCGCATTGTCTGCGTGGCTGCGAACTTCGCCGTGCTCACCCTGGTCAAAAATGCTACGTGGTAACTGGTAAAGTCATGGTGTCAATCGCTCGAATGCTCTCTACGGACCCATGAACAGCATCCATCGAATCCTCGCGTGTGCACTGCTTGCCCTGCTGGGCAATGCCGCGACCGCAGCGGATGCGGCACTGCTTTGGTTTGAGGGCGACGCCCCGACATCACAGGCCAGGCAGGCGCTTCGCATCCTGA
Source organism: uncultured beta proteobacterium (assembly GCA_903821335.1). Lineage (GTDB taxonomy): Bacteria > Pseudomonadota > Gammaproteobacteria > Burkholderiales > Burkholderiaceae_B > Zwartia. The sequence continues at coordinate 1,337 of CAIJKV010000399.1, read as the reverse complement.
ACGATGCGGCGTCCGACGGCCTGGCGCCGGGGGACTATCAGGCAAAGACGCTTGAGGATGCTTTTGCTTCACTGGCGCTGTCACAGACTACCGACCCGGCCCGGATGGCTCGTCTGGACCAGGCGCTATCGCTTGCCATGGAACGCTATTTGTCTGACCTGCATGCAGGTCGCATCAAGCCAGCCGAGATCCATGAGAATTTTGATGTGCCGGCGCAAACCCCCCTGGATTCTGCGACTTACCTGCGGCATATCGTTGAACAACGCGGCTTTCCAGAGGCCGTGCGCGCCGTGGCACCCACTTTCCCGCTTTACGCTTCCCTCAGGAAAGCTCTGGCGCAGTATCGTGCGCTGGTCTTTGCGCCCGCCTGGCGACAACCTTTGCCACCGCTACCTGATAAAAAGCTCGAGTCCGGGTTGCCTTATGCCGGCCTCTCCATCCTGACTGCGAGGCTCATTGCCCTGGGCGACCTGCCACCCGAGGTGCTGGTGCCGCAGCGTTACGAAGGCGCCGTCGTCAACGGTGTGCGGGCTTTTCAGTTGCGTCACGGCCTTGAGCCAGATGGCGTAATCGGTCGCGCCACGTTCGAGCAGTTGCAGGTCACGCCTGCTGCGCGCGTCGAACAAATCGGACTGTCACTTGAAAGATTACGCTGGACGCCGCTGCAGCAGGCTTCACGCATGATTGTCATCAATATTCCAGAATTCATGTTGCATGCCTATGACACCCAACCCGATGGCAAGATCGACATCCGGGTTGAAATGAAGGTCATCCTGGGCAAGGCGCTCAATACGCGTACGCCCATATTTGACGAGGACATGCGTTTCATAGAGTTCAGCCCCTACTGGAATGTGCCGCCCTCGATTGCCAGGACCGAGACCGTGCCGGCGCTTCGTCATGATCCCGGGTATTTACAGCGTCAGCAGATGGAATTCGTGAGTGGCAGCGGTCAGATATCGACTGCGGTCACCGAAGCAAACCTGCAGAGCGTCCTTCAGGGAGCGGGGCGCATTCGCCAGCGTCCAGGACCTCACAATGCCTTGGGTGATATCAAATTCATATTTCCAAACAACGAAAATATTTATTTGCACCATACCCCGGCAGTCCAGTTGTTTAATCGAAATCGCAGAGACTTCAGCCACGGCTGTATTCGCGTCGAGGACCCGGTGGCGCTCGCGCGGTTCGTGTTGGAGCCTGAGCCGGAATGGACCACGTCGCGCATCCGCGACGCGATGGAAAAAGGCGAGTCACGCACCATACGCCTGAAGGCACCGCTGCCGGTATTGATCGCGTACAGCACTGTCATGACGCGTAATGGCCAAGTATATTTTTATGAT
>CAIJKV010000398.1 GCA_903821335.1 uncultured beta proteobacterium | reverse complement strand
CATGCCTTCGACGTAATCCTTGGCGTAACCCCAGTCGCGCTTGGCGTCCATGTTGCCCAGTTCCAGCACGTCGAGCTTGCCCTGCTTGATTTTGGCGGCCGAGTCGGTGATCTTGCGGGTCACGAATTCGCGGCCACGCAGCGGCGATTCGTGGTTGAACAGAATGCCGCTGGTGCCAAAGATCCCGTAGCTTTCACGGTAGTTGATGGTCATCCAGTGGGCGTAGAGCTTGGCCACACCGTAAGGACTGCGGGGGTAGAAAGGGGTGCTTTCGATCTGGGGGATGGCCTGGACCTTGCCGAACATCTCGGAGGTGCTGGCCTGATAAAACTTGATCTTTGGGTTGACGATGCGGATGGCCTCGAGCAGATTCACCGGACCAATGCCCGTGATTTCCGCAGTCGTCAGGGGCTGTTCAAAGGACACGCCGACAAAACTCTGGGCAGCCAGGTTATAGACCTCGGTGGCACCGGACGTTTGCAACAGACGGATGCTGGACGACAAGTCGGTCAGGTCGTACTCAACCAGATGCAGATTGGGGTCGTTCTGCACACCGAGTTCCTCGATGCGCCAGAAATTGACCGAACTGGTGCGGCGATACGTGCCATAGACCGTGTAGCCCTTGGACAGCAGCAATTCAGTCAGATAGGCGCCATCCTGGCCGGTAATCCCGGTGATGACTGCAGTGGGCCCTGTGTTTGAGCGCAGTTCGTTAGCGCCCGCTACCACTGACGCGACCACTGCTGATGTACTTGAGTTTGACACGTGAAATCCCGCCACTCTAGGTAAAAGGCACATTATACTGCGCCCACTCTTGCCGCGCGCGAGGCACCTGACGCCCACCGCAGGGCATAAATGACGGGGTTCCTGTTGAGCGGCGATCACGTAAGACCTTGTTATCATGGTAAGACTTTTCGGCGCCTTGCTGCGCTCAACATCGATATAGACGGTTCAGAATGAAACTTATCCCCGTGATCCTGTCTGGTGGCGCTGGTACCCGTTTATGGCCTGTTTCACGGGAATTGCACCCGAAACCGTTTATCCGGCTGGCTGATGGTCAGAGCCTGCTGCAAAAATCATTTTTGCGCGCCAAGGGCCTGCCCGATGTCGTCGAAGTCCTGACCGTGACCAACCGCGACCTGTTTTTCAAGACGGCCGATGAGTACCGCGAAACAGGCGATATCCCTGTGCCGCTGGGCTTCATCCTCGAGCCTGAAGGGCGCAACACGGCGCCCGCCTTTGCCGCCGCCGCGATCACCGTCAATAAAAACTATGGCCCCAAGGCCGTCATGCTGTTCCTGACGGCAGACCACCTGATTGCCGATGTGCCCGCCTTCGGCACCGCAGTCCAGGAGGCGGTCGCCCTAGCCGAGTCTGGCCGGATCACGACCTTTGGTGTCCACCCTGAAGGCCCCGAAACGGGCTATGGCTATATCGAAGCGAACGGCAACGATGTGCTGCGTTTCGTCGAAAAACCTGACCTGGCGACGGCGCAGGCCTATGTCGACAGCGGCAAATACCTCTGGAACTCGGGCATGTTCTGCCTGACAGCGGAAACAGCCCTGGCCGAACTCAAGCTTTACGCCCCCCAGGTCCTGGAGGCAGTCGAAATCAGTCTGGATGCTTCGCACCGTGTTGAAGGCGACGGCCAGTACCAGATCGAACTCGATGCCAAGACCTTTGCGCTGGCTGAAAGCATTTCGATCGACTACGCCCTGATGGAAAAAACCAAGCATGCCGCCGTGGTGTCTTGCTCGATCGGCTGGAGTGACATTGGTTCCTGGAATGCACTGGGCGACCTGATTCCCCCGGACGCCAACGGCAATAGCATCAAGGGCGAAGTCTATTTGCACGATGTGACCAACACCTATATACAGGGTGAGGACCGCATCATTACAGCTGTGGGCGTTGACAACCTGATCATCATCGACACGGCTGACGCGGTGTTGATTGCCGACAAAAGCCGGTCTCAGGACGTCAAGCAAATCGTCGGCCAGCTCAAGAAAATCGGGCATGAAGCGTACAAACTGCACCGCACGGTGCATCGTCCCTGGGGCACCTATACCGTGCTCGAGGAAGGCGACGGCTTCAAGATGAAACGGATCGTCGTCAAGCCCGGCGCCTCGCTTTCACTGCAGATGCACCATCATCGCAGCGAGCACTGGATTGTGGTCGACGGCATGGCCAAAGTGGTCAACGGCGACCAGGACCTGCTGATCGCCACCAACGAATCAACCTTTATTCCAGCTGGCCACAAGCATCGCCTTGAGAACCCCGGCAAGATCGATCTGGTCCTGATTGAGGTGCAAAGCGGGCGTTATCTGGGCGAGGACGATATCGTCCGGTTTCAGGATCACTACGGCCGCGTGTAATGCGAATGATGAGGGCCCTCTGGGCGTACCGCGGCTTTATCCTCGGCAGTGTCAGGCGCGAGTTTCAGTCCAAATACAGCAACTCATTGCTTGGAGCGGCCTGGACAGTGATCAACCCACTGGCCATGATCGTGGTGTACACGGTTATTTTTTCGCAAGTGATGCAGGCCAAGCTCCCGGGCGTGGACAGCAAGTTTGCCTATAGCATCTACCTGTGTGCGGGGGTGCTGACCTGGACGTTTTTTGCCGAAGTCGTCAGCCGCACGCAGAACGTGTTTCTCGAACAGGCCAATCTGCTCAAGAAAATCAGTTTCCCTCGCTTGTGTCTGCCGGTGATCGTGGTGGCCAATGCCAGCCTGAACTTTGCCATTATCTTTGGCCTGTTCAGCGTCTTCCTGGCACTGTCGGGTAATTTCCCCGGGGTGGTCTACCTGGCGATGATTCCCGTGCTGCTCATCCAGATTGCTTTTTCCGCCGGGCTCGGCGTGACACTCGGTGTGCTGAACGTGTTCTTCCGGGATGTCGGCCAATTGTTCGGCGTGGTGTTGCAGTTCTGGTTCTGGCTGACACCGGTGGTCTACCCCGCCAATATCCTGCCGGCCTTCATGCAAAAGATCATCAGTTACAACCCCATGACCAGTCTGATCGGCGCCTATCAGGACATCCTGGTG
>CAIJKV010000397.1 GCA_903821335.1 uncultured beta proteobacterium | reverse complement strand
CCTGTGTCTTCGTTGCTGGCAATTTGCGTCATCGTAATCTGTTCGATCACACCGCTACGAATTTCCATCGGGGCACCGGAACCAGTCGGGGCACAAGCCGTTAACGCGACCACTGCAATCATGGCAAGCAAAGCCGAGGAAAAAGTTTTGAACATGTTATAAATTCTCATTCAAGAAATGTTAAAAAGATACTGTCTACGCCTGCAAAGGTAACATAGGCGCAGTGCTACGATAATGGAAACACCTTCATGCGTGATGCATTTTTGGGAGAATGATATGAAAAAACTACTCGCCGCGACCTGCCTGGCCTTGGTCAGCTCGACCGCAGCCATGGCACAAGATACTCCGAAAGCCGCCACAACTACCGAAACCTTTGTCGGCTTTTGCCAGAATAAGGGCGACGTTGCCGCCCAGAATTTCTGCCACGGATTTGGCCAGGGTGTCTATGACACATACCTGATCACGCGTCACGCAAAAAATGCGCCACATTTCATCTGCGCTGCAGCCAGTAACCAGAACAAAACCCGTCAGGACTACATCACCGATTTTGTGAAATGGACTGCCGCCAATCCCAGGTTCAACCAGATGGCCGCTGCGGACACGATTCTGCGATTCCTGGGTGAATCGTATCCCTGCAAGAAAGGTTGATTCGGTTCTACGCCTTGCCCGCAGCATCGCATAGGGCTCATTTTAAGAATTCAAGTATTTCAGGAGTCACGACATGAAAAAAGCATTGATGATATTGCCGCTTTTCGCGGTGCTGACCATGACAGGTTGCAGCAACATGAACAGTTCGCAACAAAGCACGCTCTCAGGTGGCGCGATCGGCGCGGCCGCAGGCGCTGGCATCACGGCGATTGCCGGTGGCAACCCGATCTGGGGCGCAGTCGGCGGTGCTGCCGTGGGCGCACTGGGTGGTTATGTTTACGACAAGAACCGAAACAACTGATTCTTGACCGTATTCAGCTCGACGCACACAAGCCCCGCTCATGCGGGGCTTTTTACATTCTCAACGCAATGCACCGACTGGCGAAGCGGCCAGGGCAATCAGCCCACCGTACAGATCGACCAGATTGGTGACGATCGCAGCAGGGGCGTTGCATGGGTGCGCAAGTGGGGCGCGCCTGGCCATGGGTGCTGTGTTGGCACAGGCCATGCCACACCCAACTGCCTGCAACACCGCTCCTGACGCCAGCCGGACTGTCCTGTTGCTGGTCACAGAGTCATCTCACGCCCACATGACGCACCACGCTTTCTGAACAGCGCATGAACAGGCGATTCAGACAACATACAGGATCGTTATGCCAGGATGCACACAGCTGGCACGAATCCAGATTTGTGCCAAAGCAATCGTCATTTCTTCATTTTGTGGGCCCACTTATGCACTTGCGTGATTTCAGTCTGGTACACCTCTCCCGCCCAACCAGCGTTCGAAAGCTGGCACCCGGCGTGTGGGCCTTGGCTCTGACTGCCGCCCTGAGCCTGACCCTTGCGCTGCCCGTGGTCGCCGCCGACACCTCTGCCGCCGCACAACTTGCACGCTGGTCGGTCGCGTCGGGCAAGCCAGGCGACGCCGCGCAGGGAGAGGTCTTTTTCAACAGCACGCATGGCGACAAATGGTCATGCGCCACATGCCATGGCAAGCCAGCGACCGCGACGGGCAAGCACGCCTCGACCGGCAAAGCAATCAAACCCATGGCTCCCGCCGTGAACCCCGAAGTTTTTACAGACACGGCCAATGTCGACAAATGGTTCCGTAGAAATTGCAAGGATGTCGTCAGCAGGGAATGTTCGCCCTCAGAAAAAGCGGATGTGCTCGCGTACCTGTTAAGCCTCGGTCGCTAATCGTCTGGACTCTGCAAGGATTAAAAATGTTTATGAAATATTTTTTGGCACGAACCCAACCGTCAAGACCGCAGCGGGACTCCTGGCAGTTGGCCTGGTCTGGGTTGCTCTTGGCTGTCAGCCTGACCGGCACGCCAGGCGCACAGGCAGGTGAAAAAAATATGCAACCCGCCACCATGCTCCAGTCTTACCAGAAGGAATGCGCCGGGTGCCATCTGGCCTTTGCGCCCAGCATGCTGACCCCTGCAACGTGGTCCTGGGTCATGCAGAGACTGGACAAACACTACGGAACAGATGCCTCGCTTGATGCAGCGACCACCACCGAAATCAGCACATGGTTGCAAAAAAGTGGCGGTACCTACAAGCGCGTGGATGCCCATCCGCCCAACAATCGGATTACCGAATCAGCCTGGTTTGTCAGCAAACATCGCAAGGTCAGCGCGGGGGTATGGGCACGCGCATCCATCAACGGCCCCGTCAACTGTGCGGCCTGCCATACACAAGCCGAGCAGGGAAATTACAGCGAACGCAATATTCGCATCCCTAAATAGCCAGACCGAATCGACATGAGTGAAAAAATCATGAATATCGCCACGCCCTCAAGCCCCGGCCGCATTTTCCCAACAGTCGCAAAGCCGTTGTCTCAAGCCGCCCGGACGGCAACGCGCAAAGTGATCGACGCACCGACACGCGTTTTTCACTGGGGCTTTGCTTTGTGCTTCCTGGGTGCCTACGTCACATCCGAAAGCGAGAAACTGCGTCAGGTGCACGTCACACTGGGCTACACCATGGCGGGGCTACTCGCGTTTCGCATGATCTGGGGTCTGGTCGGGCCCCGTCACGTTCGCCTGGGACTGCTG
>CAIJKV010000396.1 GCA_903821335.1 uncultured beta proteobacterium | reverse complement strand
CCTTGCGTGGTTGCCATTGAGGGTGCTGCACGCCCTCGGGCGTGCTGGCGGGCGTCTGGTTTATGCCTTCCCGGGCAAGTACCGCGAGCGCCTGCGCGCCAATGCCGCCCAGGCAGGCTATCCGGATCCGGCTTTTGCGCGTGCCGCAGCGGGCCAGGCGGGCGCCATGATCCTTGAGTTGCCCCATATCTGGTTGCGCAGCCAAGCATGCATCGCACGCGTCATCAGCGATGACAGCGACATCGTCGCGCAGGCGCGCGCCGAAGGCAGGGGCATCCTCTGCCTGACCCCCCACCTGGGATGTTTTGAGCTGCTCGCCCGCTATGAAGGACGCGTCACCCCGGTCACCGTTATGTTTCGCCCGCCCCGCAAGGCGGCACTTGGGCCTGCGCTTGAGATCGTGCGCAATCACTCAGGCGTCAAGGCCGTGCCGGCCAACATGCAGGGCGTGCGGGAATTCATACGGGCACTGAAACAAAAACAGCCCGTGGGCATGCTTCCGGATCAGGTCCCCACGCAAGGCGATGGCGTATGGGTTCCATTTTTTGGGCGGATGGCGTACACGATGACCCTGCCCGGCAAATTGGCCACCCTGACAGGAGCCATCGTGCTGGTTGCCGCCTGTGAGCGACTCCCCAAGGGGCGCGGGTGGCGGATGCATTACATTCGAGTGGCGCAGCCCCTGCCCGAGTCACCCACCGCCCAGGCAGCACTGTTTAACCAAGCCATGGAGTCCCTCATCGCGCGCTTCCCTGAACAGTACCTCTGGAGCTACAACCGCTACAAGGTACCGCGTGGCGCGCCGCCACCGCCCGCATGACACAGCCTGTCGCCACGGACAGCTCAGCAAGCATTTCCTGGGATCAGGCGGTGGGGCGCCTGCGCCGCAAATCCCTCAGGATGCGTCTGCTGATCGGCGTGCTTGAAACCGTCGCGAACATTTCGCCACGCGCGCGCCTTCGGCTTGGCGCTGCCCTCGCGGGACTCGCCCCATGGCTGATCCGGCCGCGTGTGGCCATCGTCGAGCGCAATCTCGAACTCTGCTTCCCCGAACGCACCGCTGCGCAACGACGCGCGCTGCTGCGTGCCCACCTGCGTGCCCTGGCGCAAAGCTTCGTCGATCGCAGCGTGTTCTGGTTTGGTTCGCCCGAGGCCATCCGGCAGATGATCACGGTGACCGGGCACGAACAGGTCCCCGGCCTGATTGCCAAACATGGTTCGGTATTATTACTGGCACCGCATTTTGTCGGGCTCGACGCAGCGGCCACGCGGCTCACTATGCAAGGCCCCGAGGGGGCGACGATGTACAGCCCACAGAGCAACCCTGACATCGACGCCCTGGTTCGCCTGGGTCGTTCACGCTTTAACGTCGTGCATCTGGTGAGCCGTCGGGACGGCATCCGCGCGCTGCTGCGGTACATCTCTGACCATCTGCCTGTTTATTACCTGCCCGACATGGATTTCGGCAGGCGCGGGGCCGTGTTTGCACCTTTCTTTGGAATCGAGGCCGCCACGCAAACCTCAACCGCTCAAATCGCCGGCAAATGGAAACTACCCGTGCTGCCGGTGCTTTGCTTCTGGGACGCCACGACCGGCCACTACCGTGTTGAAGTGCGCGCGCCCCTGGCAGATTTCCCGGGCGATGACACACCGCTTGAGGCGACGATCAGGCTGAATCGTCACATCGAGGGCTGGGTGCGCGAGTGTCCGGAGCAGTATTACTGGGTGCACCGTCGTTTTAAAACACGCCCGTCGGGTCAGCCCAGACTTTATTGACGGCCGAGCACATGGATTCGTGCGCGCCCAGTCACAAATTGGCGATAATGCAACCATGATCTGGAATTTCACAAAAATGCATGGTGCCGGCAACGACTTTGTCGTGCTGGACGGTGTTCGCATGCCCATCGAGATGACCCCTGAGCGCGCACGTGCGCTGGCACACCGGCAGTTTGGCATCGGTTGCGATCAGATTCTGCTGGTCGACACCCCGTCGCACCCGCTGGCCGATTTCCGCTATCGTATTTTCAATGCCGATGGCAGCGAAGTCGAACACTGCGGAAATGGCGCACGATGCTTTGTCCAGTTTGTCCACGAACAAAAACTCTCCTCGCGCAACCCCTTGCGCGCAGAAATCGCGACGGGTCTCATCACGCTTGAATCCCTGCCTGACGGCGATGTCACGGTGGACATGGGCCAAACACGGTTTACTCCTGCGGACCTGCCCTTTGACGTGACAGGCCTTGCCACACGCACAGAAGGCACAGAGACCTTATATGGCCTGCCTGTTGAGCTGCCCGGCCAGCCCGCGCAAACGGTCTGGTTATCTGCGGTCGCAATATCCAACCCCCACGCCGTGCAAGTTGTGACGGATGTGGATCACGCACCCGTCGCGCAGCTGGGCCCATTCATCGAATCGCATCCGCGCTTTGCCCGCCGCGTCAACGCAGGTTTTCTGCAAGTCGTTGACCGGCACACGGCGCACCTGCGCGTCTACGAGCGCGGCGCGGGCGAAACACTCGCCTGTGGCACTGGCGCATGCGCGGCAGTCGCGGCAGGTATTCGTCGCGGCTTGCTG
>CAIJKV010000395.1 GCA_903821335.1 uncultured beta proteobacterium | reverse complement strand
TTCGGCAGCCGAGGTGACGGATGCGGAGGCGATTCATCCGGGCTACGGTTTTTTGAGCGAAAACGCCGATTTTGCCGAGCGCGTTGAAAAAAGCGGTTTCCAGTTTATTGGCCCGACGCCCGAGTCGATTCGCATCATGGGGGACAAGGTATCAGCCAAGCAGGCGATGATCAAGGCCGGCGTTCCCTGCGTTCCGGGTTCGGAAGGTGAACTGCCGGATGATCCGGCGCAGGTACGTCGGATTGCAAAGGCGGTCGGGTACCCAGTCATCATCAAGGCCGCTGGCGGCGGCGGCGGCCGTGGCATGCGTGTAGTGCATACCGAGGCAGCGCTGATCAATGCCGTGTCCATGACCAAGGCCGAAGCGGCCAGTGCCTTTGGTAATCCGGCTGTGTACATGGAGAAGTTTCTCCAGAATCCTCGCCATATCGAGATCCAGGTACTGGCTGACAAGTACAAGAATGCGGTCTATCTGGGCGAGCGCGACTGCTCAATGCAGCGTCGGCACCAGAAAATTATCGAAGAGGCGCCGGCACCTGGTATTGCGCGCAAACAGATAGAGCGCCTGGGTGAGCGTTGCGTTGCAGCCTGCAAGAAAATCGGCTATCGGGGCGCCGGGACTTTCGAGTTCCTGTACGAGGACGGCGAGTTCTATTTCATTGAAATGAATACCCGCGTCCAGGTGGAACACCCGGTGACCGAGATGATCACCGGAGTCGATATCGTCAAGACGCAAATTATGGTGGCAGCGGGTGAGAAGTTGCCATTCACGCAGCGTCAAATTCAGATTCGAGGGCATGCCATTGAATGCCGTGTGAACGCGGAAGATCCGTACAAATGTATTCCGTCGCCGGGTCGCATCACCATGTGGCACGCGCCGGGTGGGCCGGGAATTCGGGTGGATTCGCATATCTACAGCAACTACTTCGTCCCGCCGCATTACGATTCCATGATCGGAAAAATCATCGCGCATGGCGACACCCGTGAGCAGGCACTCGCCCGCATGCTCACGGCCCTCAGCGAAACCGTGGTTGAAGGCATTAGTAGCAATATTCCGCTGCACCGGGAGTTGCTGGTGGACGCAAAGTTCATGACGGGCGGCACGAATATCCACTACCTTGAAGAGTGGCTGAGCCACCATCAACGCTGAGTCAGGCCCTGCATGTTTGAGTTAAGTCTGATGTGCCCCGAGAGTCGGGTTGAAGTCCTGTGCGATGCACTTGAAGCGCTCGATGCCCTGAGTGTCAGCGTCGAGGACGCTGACGCCCAGACCGACGCCGAGCAGGCACTCTTTGGTGAACCGGGTATGCCAGCCCCGAAAGCTGGGTGGCAGCGTTCACGGGTCGTGGCCCTGTATGACTCAGAGGCATTGTCCCGTGATGCCTTGGCCTTGTTGCAGGCGCAGGATTTTTTTGCCGATTGCAGTGTGCTGGGTCTGCAAGAACTGGCGCAACAGGACTGGGTGCGGCTGACGCAATCCCAGTTCACGCCCGTGGCGATCACCCCGGAATTCTGGATCGTGCCGACCTGGCACGAGCCACCGAAGCAGGCACGCGTCATCATTCGGCTAGACCCGGGGCTGGCGTTTGGCAC
>CAIJKV010000394.1 GCA_903821335.1 uncultured beta proteobacterium | reverse complement strand
TCCGAAAAATACTGCCCGAAACCGAATCGCCACGGCTAGCCGAGTTATTAAGCGGGTCTGACCCGCAACATGCGACGACGGACCCCGAAGTGTGGGCCAACGCCTGCCTGGCGGCACTCGAGTCCGCGCTGACACAATTGATCGAAGGCCGCAATCGCGAGGGCGCGCGCCTGGCGCAGACCATGCTCGGCACGGCGTTGCAGATACGACTGATCCTGGACCAGGTCGAGCAGCACATGCCCACGCTGCTGGCCACGCAACGCGACAAGCTGGCTCAGAAACTAAGGGAAACCGTGCAAAATGCCTTCCCCGGTGGCTTTGCGCACATCACGGGTGCCGAGTTGTCCGAACGGATCGCCAGCGAATCGAGCCTGTTCGCGCTACGAATCGATGTGGCCGAGGAACTCGCACGGCTGAAATCGCACTTGTCCGAGCTGGAGTTTTTGCTGGCCAACGTCAAACAGAAACCAGGAAAATCACCCGCCGCACCGGACGCTGGTGCCAAAGGCAGCAAAGGCAAGCGCCTGGACTTCCTGTTTCAGGAAATGAACCGCGAGGCCAACACCCTGGGCTCCAAAGCGGGAAGCCTGGAAATGACGCGCGCGGCCATGGACCTGAAACTGCTGATTGAGCAGGTGCGCGAACAGGCCGCGAACATCGAGTAGCGGTTGCCCTGCCCACGCGTTGCCTTGCGTCAGACTCACCGAAGTGAATCCTGAGTCTAGACGCCCCGCCACACGCTCAAGCCTGCCACGCTGGTTCTGATTTTTTGCAGGCACTCAGTGAGTTTCCCGGAAAGTTCTTGCGAACTTTCCATTCGTGACGTGTAGAAGTCATGCATCATGCCATCGACTTGGGCGCAACGCTCACGCCGATCCTGCATGAGTTCCTTGGCTTGCGATCGCGCCGCGGACTGAAATTCGTTGGCAAACGCTGCGCGTTCGGCGGCGGCGTCTGCAAGTAATCCGGATACAACTTGCGAACGATCCATGCAGTTGGCGAGCAGGCTGGCTTTCAGCTCTTTGGTTGCTGCGGCGCGCTCATGGTTGAAGGTGCTCAACATGTCGGCAGTCTGCGCCTTGCATGCTGCAAGAGCCTCTTGTCGCGCTTGGGTCGAGGCCGCGATGGCCTGCGTCAGGGCTTGCATTTGGTGTCTCATAGGATTCCTCTGTACGGTTCGACAGGGCTTCTGGCCCCAAACATTTGCCAGCAATCAAGAATCACTACAGACAGCCAGCACTGCTGTCGCGACAGAAGCAATCTCGAAGGACTTGCCTCTGCCTGACACTGAATTTTTGATTCCCCCTGATTCGGGCAGCGTCACGATGACACCGCCGACGGGGGAAGACACTAACTTGGACAGGCTTAGGCCGGTGCAGCCGCACTGGCTGTCAGTCCGATGGCTTCGGCGTACTTCAGGTAGGTTTCGACCGACGCGATCACGACCCGGGCTTCAATGGACAGCAACTCAATGCCGACCAGCGAAACTTTGACCCAAGCATCAATCACAATACCCTTGTCAAGGATACGGTCTACGACTTCTGCCAGACTTGAGGAGTCTGTGGATTTCTGGACTTTTGCCATTTTGCTTCTCCTGGTATTTCCAGCCCCTGACCATGATCAAACATGTCTGACGAAGTACGGGGCTATTGCTTCGCTATTACACATAGAGCAAGGATCGTGCCAGACTGATCCTGTTTATAAGCCAAAAAACAATGTACTTATAAATCATAGAATTACGGATTTTTTGTCAGAGCCAGCCGGAGCAGTCTGGGCAATCCAGAGCGTCTGAGGACGACGATAGGGAACGCGATGCAGGTAAACCAATCCTTACCAGGGGAGTGCCGTCCCTACCGTGCGTCAGGCACCTGTTCGGACCTGTTCGCCTCTGTGCTTTAGCTGCTCTGTTTTGCTGCTGACTCAAGTTGCGCAATACGCGCTTTGAGTTCTTCAACCAGCGCCGGTTCGAGCGCCGTATTTGGACTCAGGTATGAATTTGTCGACCACCAGTCGATACCCATTTCCTTGGCCTTGTCGACGGAACACACCAGCAAGCGAATCTGTATGGTCAACAATTCGATATCGACCAACTTGATCTTGATATCGCCTGCGATCACCAGCCCCTTGTCCAGTATGCGCTCCAGCACATCCGCAAGTGTCGAAGACGAAACTGAATGTGCCATATTCCTGCTGGATTTCTGTTCGATGCTCATACGCTTCTGCCTGGTTAATCCATCATTGCACCGCAGTCTGATTGCTGCGGGCAAACTTTTCTACAATAGCTTTCCGAGCGGACCCAGATCCAGATTCAAATCTGCATCGGTCAGGTCAAATTCCTTTTTCAACCAGCTCAACTGGTTGTTCAACTCAAGAAAAGTCAAACCGAGACGCTCGACCTCTTCGTCCGTCAGCGACCCTGCCTCGATCCGTCGTAATGCTTGCTTTTCAAGCAATTGACGGATCAATTCCACAACCGTCAGCACCAGTTGACCCAAGCCCTTCTTGACACTTTCTGGATCCAGGGCAATACGCGGTGACAGCGCGGGGACCGGGCCTGATGCCACCTTGTCTGCATCGGTTTGTGCTGGGTGATCTGCCGACGATAAAAATGGAAAGTTCGTGTTCACACACTCTCCTGGTGAAAAGCTGAGCGCATACGTGGCGTCAACGCCAACCCATTTCCGTTGGCGGTTTCAACCGAGGTCAGCGTGAGTTGCAAGCCCAGGTAAATCAGGTCAATACCGGCCACCGAAATCACGATGTCGCCAACAATCACAACGCCCGTATTCAGGACACGGTCCAGCACCTCACACAGTGACATTCGGTCCCGATCAAAATCCGCATGCTTGACCACGTCTTATTCCTCTGAGTCAAGAATCCGCTCATAGATGCTGCGTGCCAACCGGGGCGAGCCGTCGCGCTCGTAGCCTGCGGCCATCTCCAGCAACAGTTCCTTGGCTGCGTCGCCCTGGGTGGTGTCTGAATGACTCTCTGCGAGTTCCCAGAACATCTCCATGGCTTCACGAACCTGCCCTTCCTTGCGATAGCGTTTTGCCATGGCAAGCAGTCGCTCCAGTGCAACATGGTTAGGCCCGACCTCGGGGCGTTTGGCCGCAACGGCAACCTTGGGCGCTGCAGACTTGCTCCGGGTGGATGCCACTGCGGGTGCCGCTGTGGGTGCCAGTACAGGTGCCGCACCGGCCTCGATTGTTGCCGTGTGATCGGTCACAGACTGCTCAGTTGATTCCATTTTCACCTCCCATTTATTGCATTAAACACTGGGCAAGGTCGGAACGCGGTAAAGCGCCTGACCCAACATGCGTAAACGTTCAAAACCTCGCGGTTCGTGCTGATGCGCGATATGCACCACGTGACGCCCGCCAAAGCCTGATTCGTATTGTTCGAGAAATCGCACCTCCGTGCGTCGCAAGGCGGTGCATACCCTGCAAGCAGACGCTGGTGTCACCATGTTGACCAACAAGTTGGGCACCCAGACACCCAGCCTTTCGCAGGCGGCAACCAGATCTTTAGTTTCTTCACAGGCCATCTCGGTCGGAATGGTCACGGCCATCAAGGCAGTTTTGTTCGCATCGAGCAACAGCTTCCTGAACAACTTGATACGACGCGATAGCTCGACCATCATCTGCGTCACAGTAGGCAACCAGAACAGGTCGCGATATTTCAGGAATAGCGCGAAAAAAGTCTTGAGCCAGCTTTCAATGAGCCCTGGCATTTCGAGGAAACGCAACAAGTGGCCAGTCGGTGCCGTGTCAAGGATGAACAAATCATAACTGCCGCCATCCATCAGCTTGACAATACGCGTCAGTGCCAACACTTCGTCCAGCCCAGGCGGTGCCAGGTCGATCATTCGTTCCATGACATCCCTGTCAAAGGAAAAATCAATCCCCCCCTGGTTCGAGGCACCCGCCAGCACACCCCCTAATTCTCGTGCGTACTGTTCACGCAAACTTTCGTACTCGGCTTTTGCATCGAGTTCGACGGCGGTCAGACCCGGTGCCACCCTGACCTCCTGTGGGCCGATGGTGCAGTCCAGACAAGCACCAAGCGAATGCGCGGGATCAATGGAGAAGAGCAAGATTTCCTTGCCAGGATATTGCTCCGCCATGCGTAGTGCCGAGGCGCATGCCAAGGTAGTTTTGCCAACGCCCCCTTTACCTGCGAAGAGCAGGAGTTTCATCGTTGCCGCCGGAACCGTCGCAGGCGCCATCACCAGCCAGTCCGGTACGACAACGTCTGGTCGCGGATTGTCCCTTGGCAAAACCTGTTGCATGTCAGAATTTAAGGTCGCACCACTCGCCTGCGCCCATCTGTCCAGCCCGCTGACATCATTCCATACTGTTCGTAGTACCTCAACGCCTCGGATCTCGTCCAGAAATAGTGGCAGCCCCCAGAGCGTGACCGGCTCAAAAGCATGCGCCAATTCAGCAAGCGCTGCGCGTTGTCTGTCGGCCCAGTCGATGCAGGTTGGGCAGTCGCAGGGCGCCTCAATCAGTCGATTGACGACAATGTCATGCACGACGATGCCTAACCGCGTCAATTCTTCGATGAGCACGCGCGTCACATGGATGCTCAGCGCCTCAGCGAGCATGATCGGCACAAAGCGGGTGCGGTCTGGCGCACGCAGCAGTGCCCACAAGTGCTTGATATCCGCTGCGGTACTTTCAAGATAATGGTCGACCTCGTCCTTGCGATAACTGCCGCGGTACAACCGGGTCATGTAGCGATGCTTAGCGAGCATGGAGTCCAGCACGGACATCCACTGCTGCATGACCGTGGGCAACCCCAATAGCCTGAGCGTATGCCCCGCCGGTGCCGTGTCAACCACGATGCAGGCGTAACGATCTTCTTTGATCCAACTGGCGATCTCAAGTAACGCCATGACCTCGTCGAGCCCGGGCATTGAAAGATCCAGCAACTGCGTGACGTCGTCCTGATCGAGAAATGTCCCGCGCAACGCAATCGTGCGCAAATGCTGTTCGTGCATCGACTTAAAGCGCGCAAGACACTCTTTCGGATCAATTTCTGTGAGCGTCAGGTTGGCCGGAGGGGGATCACCAGCAAAGCAATCAGCCAGTGAGTGTGCTGGATCAGTCGAGACCAGCAAGTAGGACTGTGTCGGGTGTTGGTTGGCAAGCTGCAGTGCTGCCGCAGCGGAACAAGTGGTTTTTCCGACGCCACCCTTACCGCCAAAAAGGAGCAATCTCAGACCCTCTGTGTACAGAAAGCCTGGCGCTGCATCCCTCTGAGCAATCATTATGTTCTCTTTGGATCATGAGTCGATCGAGACCCATTATCTTCGTCATCTTCGTCGTCGTCTTCTTCATCTACTTCTTCGTCGTCGTCCTCTTCCTCGTCGTCTTCGTCTTCTTCGTCTTCATTATCCTCGTCGTCGTCATCCTCATCTGCACCGTCTGCCGCCTGCTCCTGACGTTGCAAGTCGAGTTCATCGAGCCTGTCGAGCAACTTTGTTTCCTGCGCTTCAAACTGTTCTTCAGTGATCAGGCCGGTTTCGAGTTTCATGTAGAGCTCACTGAGTGCTCTGGTGATGGCCTCATGCTCGCCGGCCGTTTCCTGCTCAACTGTCTTGTGAATTTCCTTGAACACCCACAACAACGCCTTAACTGGCGCCATGAGGATGTCATCAACCAGCAACATGATCGCCCTCAGACTTCAAGTGCGATATTGACAAAATGATGGGGTGCCCAGGGCCCGTTGAAGTCAAAAGAAAAGGAATTGTCGAACAGGTTGGCTGCCTTGAACACGCCATCTTCAAACTTTTTGGCATCTTTCCGATCGACCAGGCAGGCCAGGTGCATGACTTCGCGCTCTTCGCGCGGATCGTTTTCCAGAATGTCCTCACAGCTATCCTCGAGCACTGCAATGACAGCCTCGGCATGAAGCTCACGATCTTCAGCCAGCAGGCGGTCAAACATACGCCCGAGTTCAATTTTGTCATCCTGCGAGGGCCCACGGTGCTTGCCCATGACCACATCGCGCAGATCAGCAAGATCTCGATGCTTATTGACAAAATACTCAAAAATATTGGGCACATCCCAAGTCACGCGCAAGCCCATTTCCACTTTTCCGCGCACATGGTCGAGTTGTTCGATGAACGTCTCGGTGTTTTTTTTCAGAATTTCCCGCACCGCATCCGGACTGTCTGCAATCGTGCCAAACGCCATCGGCAGCACCGTACTCTGCTCCATCAGGCGCTTGACCACAGCATGATGCGCGACGAGATTCTTGCGCTCAGGCCGTATCCGCTTGTCAGCAATATCACTCACCAATGCCATGACTGGACCGAGTGCAATGCTGTACACCGTTGCACCGTTCACACCGGCAAATTCACAAGACAAAGGCTCGACCGAATCGGCAATCGCATACAGGTAACACCCTGAGCCACTTCTACCGTTGATTTTCATGTACGTTCTCTCTCAAGTTCCGTGCGTGTCCGGCTGCGGCCACGCAATGCTGTTGCGCACACCGGCGCGTACACGTCTTGGCGAAGGCGTCGCAACGTCATGATTTCCTTGCGTAACCGGTAGAACAAGCCACGCGGATCACGAATCTGTATCGTCTGAAAGGCAGAGGTGCGCAATGAAGACGTCACACACTTAGATGATTTGATGTTCATCGCGACAGGCTCCTTGGATACTCAGTTGACAGAACTCCGGATTGACCGGAGATGATTCAAGTCTACACCCGTCACGCAAGCTAATACCTCAGTGCCCGGCGCTTCATATTGTCGGGCGCTTGTGAATGGATCGTCAGTGCTGCAGCAGGTGCCAGCGCACCTGGCGTGACTGGCAACGCATCAGCCACCGTGCGCGTTTCAACAAATTTCTGAAGTCGCTGCGCCTTGGCATCGATTTCATCCATGCGTCGACGAATCTCCGCACCGCGATGCTCTGCACGCTGCATTTCCAATTTGAGCCGCTGTCGTTCTGTTTCCAGCATCGACATTTCGAGCAAGGCACCCGAGGACGACCGTGCGCGACGCGCATCCTGCATCCCGGCCATTGTCTTGAGATTTCTGACACCGCGCTTCTCAATGGCCATGATTCACACCCGCTACGGTTGCTGGATCGGATGCCGGAGCAATGTTCTTGACGCGCGGCATTCCTGACGACAGTTTGATTTCGTGTGTGTCGACGACCAACGTCGGGAGTGGTGCCGAATCGGGGCAACACCGGATCATGATCTCGTCGAGTCGTTCCATCCCGGCAGCTTTTCCATCGTGCGTGACTTTGACACAGTCTGCGTTCAGGATGTCATGACAGAGGTCACGAAATGCCGGATCATGCGCCGAGACAGAACCCTTTCGTGCAGCCACGATGCGACCAAGCATGATGCATGCCCGAATCGTGGGACGACCATTGTTCACGCCAATCGCGCGGAATTCTCGAACGATGTCCACAATGGCCTTGGCTTGCTTCCAGGCCAGACCCGACTTCGCCTGCGTGATCGCCACTTCCGTCTCAAAATCGTGGTGGCCAACTTTGACGGTAATCATTCGATCCATCAGCGCGTCTTGCGTCTTATGTACGCCCGCATACTCTTCAGGATTGCTGGTAAAAATCGCACTGAAATCCGGATGCACTTGCAGGTAGCCGTCGCCATGACGGACGTCAGGCAATTCCAGAAGTCGTTCTTCCAGGATAGACAACAGCACGTTGTTCGCCTCAGGGCGGGACCGCGTGAACTCGTCGTATATCAGCGTAAAACCATACTTGCAGGCAGTCGTGAGACGGTTGTCCACCCATTGCTTTGAAACGCTTTCTTCCTGCTTGAGGACGGAATGAATGTAGTTGTCAATCACTTTAGTTGATCGATAACCCGTCTGGCCACCGATGAGGTCAGAACTGCCAAATTCGTCATCGCCATGGATCAGCACCACTTGTCGCCCCAGCTTGGCTGCGACGTGCATGGCAAGCGCTGTCTTACCTGTTCCGGCAGGGCCACTGAAATGAACCGGGTACCCTGCTCTGATGTAGTCGAGTGCCTTTTCCGTGATGCCGTCTATATAGGACGTCTCAACAAAATCCGGTCTCTGCTCCAACGTCAGGACTGTCAATTCTTCCGCTTGGTTCATCCGAGCTACTCCTCAATATTTACATTGAAAACAGCGGTCCGGATACTCCGGACTCAAAAACCGTTTCTGACTGTACGTCTCTGCGGGCCCAGACCCGGCGCAACGATGCTGCAAGCCTGCCAGCTTTCTCGTTACGCCAAGGTGTGCCTGCACATCCTCAATTATCTTTTCTTGGACTTGACCGCAACTTTGCCGGCCGGTCGCCCTGCTTTAACGGGTGCCGCTTTTTTAACGGCGACTGCGGGTTGGGCAACTTTTTTCTGCACAACGGGCGCACGCACAACAGGTTTGGATACCACAGGCTTAGATACCACAGGCTTGGCCGTCAATGCGGGAGCCATTGCAAAGGCAGTCAACACACGCGCAGGAGCTGGCGCGGGCGCAGGCGTTAGCGTTAGCGTTGGCGTTGGCGTTGGCTCGGGCTTGGGTTCGACCGGTCGAGCCTGAACCGGCTGACTCGCAACTTTTACGCTCGCCACCACACTGCGGCGTACCGGTTTAGCCTGAACACCATGCCAAACGCTTAAACCCGACACACAAGTTCTGATCTTTTGCAGACACTCGGCCAGACTTGCAGCGAGTTCCTGCGCCCTCTCAACACGTGAATCGCGAAATCCGTCCAGCATATTGGCCACGTCCAGGCGACGGCTTTCGCTCAAGTCTGCGAGGCTATCGGACTGCTCCTGTGACATCTCGGCACGTGATGTGTAGAAGTCATTCATCATGCCATCGACTTGCGCACAACGATCACGACGATCCTGCATGAGGTCCTTGGCTTGCGATCGCGCAGCGTGCTGAAATTCGTCGGCAAACGCTGTGCGTTGGGCAGCGGCTTCTGCAAGTAATCCGGATACAACTTGCGAACGATCCATGCAGTTGGCGAGCAGGCTGGCCTTGAGCTCTTTCGTTGCAGCGGCGCGCTCATGGTTGAAGGTACTCAACATGTCGGCAGTCTGCGCCTTGCATGCTGCAAGAGCCGCCTGACGTGCGTGGTTCGAAGCCGCGATGGCCTCGTTCAGGGCTTCCATTTGGTGTCTCATATGATTCCTCTGTACGGTTCGACAGGGCTTCTGGCCCCAAACATTTGCCAGCAATCAAGAATCACTATAGACAGCCAGCACTTCGGTCAGGACAGAAACAGCCGTGAATGACGAACTTCTGTCCGACAATGAATTTTTGATTCCCCCTGTATCGGGAAGAGTCCTGACGACACTCCCGATGGGGGAAAAGGTAGAACAGGTACTTTAGGCTGGTGCGGCAGCACTTGCTGTCAGTCCGATGGCCTCGGCATACTTCAGGTAGGTTTCGACCGATGCGATCACGACCCGGGCTTCAATGGACAGCAACTCAATGCCGACCAGCGAAACTTTGACCCAAGCATCAATCACGATACCTTTGTCAAGGATACGGTCTACGACTTCTGCCAGACTTGAGGAGTCTGTGGATTTCTGGACTTTTGCCATTTTACTTCTCCTGGTATTTCCAGCCCCTGAGCATGATCAAACATGTCTTACGAAGTACGGGGCTATTCCTTCGTCCTAACAGGTACAGCAACAATCGTGCCAGCAGCAACTGATTTCAAATTCAATAAATATATTCAATCAAAACAATAACGTAGCAATACATGGTCACTGAAACACATGACCGTCGTGTGACATTGCAGGAGATCATCCAGAGGTTCAGGAATGCGTTATCAGGAAACCATTCCCTATTAGGGGAACGCTATCCTCTGTTCAACACTTCGTCGATCGTCGCCAGCATCTCGCCGTGTGCGAACGGCTTGGTGACAAAGGCCGACACGAGCCCCGAGCGCAGTGTGTCCAGGACAACGCCATCGTCTTTATAAAAGTAGCCGGACACCATAATCATCGGCGCCAGGCATGGTGTTTCGGCTCGAATCCGCCGGGCCAGATCGACACCATCGATATCGGTCAATTTGGCATCCACCAGGATCAGGTCGCAACCCGTCTGCGTGGTCGTGATCCAACGAAGCGCTTCCGCGCCACTGGCTGCAGTCACCACTGCAAAATGGTGTGCGCGCAACAATGTTTCGATCGCCCAGCAGACATCGGGTTCATCATCTACCACAAGCACGAGGCGGCTCGGCGTCATCATCGATCAGACGGCGTCGTCCGCGCGTGGCAGTCGGATCGTAAACGTGCTGCCAGCTTGTTCGACGCTCTCGACCGCGATGACACCACCGTGCTGCTTGACAATCGTGTAGCAGATCGAAAGTCCCAGTCCCGTGCCCTTGCCTACGGGCTGAGTGGTAAAGAAGGGATCGAACACCTTTGCGATGTGCGAGAGCGGAATCCCGCAGCCGGTATCCTGTACGGAAATGACAGCCTCTGCACCCTCGCCTCGCGTCGTCACGCTGACCAACCCGCCAGGCGACGTGGCCTGAAAGGCATTCAAGATTAAGTTCATCACAACTTGCTGAAGCAAGTTTCCATTGCCGACGATCGAAAGCGGTATGTTCTCGTAGTCTTCGCGCAATTTGATCTTGTGCAACTTGGCCTGTGGCGTCAGCACGCTGACGGTTTCATGTATCAGGGTGGCCAGGCTCACGCGTTCCATTCCGTCGCTCGGTGACGGACGTGCAAATCTGAGAAGATTTTCAATGATGGTTGAGGCTTGCTGAATGCCACTCATGATTTTCTGGACACATTCGCGTCGAAACGTAAGATCGATCGATTCGTCCAACAGGAACTGCCCGGCTGAAAAACTGACTGACATCGGATTGCGAAGTTCATGCGCGATGCCGCCCGCCATCACACCGAGTGCGGCGAGTTTTTCGCTCTGGTAGAGATGCTTCTCAAAGGCGCGCCGCTCAGACAGATCACGCCCCACTGCGACCACACCGCTGACTTTGCCAGAATCATCCCGAATCGGCGAAAACGACCAGTCGACCGGGATGAGGGCGCCCGAGCGCGCCACAAGATTCAACTCCTGGAACTTGACGATATCGCCAGCCGCCAGGCGTTGAATGATCGCGATCATTTCATCTTTCTGACTCGCCTCGCATAAATTGGTCAGTTCCCAGCCACGGACCTCGTCGGTCTGATACCCCGAGATTCGCTCTGCTGCGTAATTCCAACTGATAATGCGACCTTCCGCGCCCGTGGATACCACCAGATCATTGGCACTTTCGACCACACTCGCCAAGTGCCGTTCGACCATCCGCGCCTTCTCGCTCAACTGAACCTTTTCGGTGATGTCATCCATGACAAGCATGGCATGCAGGACAACATCGCCGGATTTCACAGGAACTACCGTGTAGTAATAGATGCGCGTGGCGATGCCTGGAGCCCGATACGTCATCTTGGCACCCCGCAGAGGCAGGCCAGTATCAAAAACGTTGCGGATCTTTAATTCAAGGTGGGCAAAATCAAGGATGGCGCTTGGAAAAACGTCACGCATCGAGACGCCTATCGTATCGGCCTCGGAGCGCCTGGATTTTTCAAGAAAATTCCGGTTGGCTGAAGTAATCTTGAAACTGCGGTCAATCAGCACAACTGAGAACGGCAAGCTGCCCAGCAGCATATGATATAGCTGCTTGTACCAGTCACCCCCGAGCATTGGCGCAGCGGCGGTCACCCCCCCCCGCGCGGGTGTGTTCACCTCAGCCGTTGTCTTTCTCATGCGAGCGGCTCCGAGAGCGACGGACAAAAGTTGTAGGGAGGCCAAGGGCCACGCAGCTCCAGCACCAACCCGGACTTCTGGTAAGCCAGTTGAAACTCTTCCAGTGTGGCTTGAAAATTGGCGACAGCTTGCGTGGCCAGCAAGAAGCTGCAGTTAAACACCATACGTTCTGTGCGTCCTGTCATGGAACTGGCGTGGCATCGCAATACCGTGGCGTCCTCTGCCTGTTGCAATAACGCATCCTTGAGCGCGTCCGTGACCCGATCGAGCCACGCGCCCAAGGCCGCCTCAACTTTTGCCGCCATTTGTCGCTGCTGCATGTAGCGCACGCCAGGTGAAGAAGACATCGTGGCCATCTGGGCCTGGATGGCCGGGTCGGTCGCGCACACCATCTGCTCTGCCGTTTCCTGCACCAGGTAGCCTTTGACGCTCCATTCAGCTTTGCCACGCAAACCGCTGAGCACCTGCGCGATGCTCTCGTGATTGCGGACCAGAAAGTCATTCAAACTTTCAACAGAACGAAAAATGGTGCCAAACTTGACCGGCAGTACGGTGGACACAGCCATGACCTGTTCAACCACGGCCTCATGACGCAAAGCGCGCGTACCGACCCACTCCAGCGTCTGCAGGTTTTGCTCTGTGAACGCTTCGGAATAAACATTTCCAGTCACCGCGACCAGGTCGCCGGACTCTATCGCGACGACAGGGAACCTCTCATCCACACCGTTTGCGCCTTGTGCCGCCATCGCGCCGACAGCAGCCAGGCAATCCGGGCGAGACAGGCAATATAAATAAATCGCCGGCGTGGTCGGTTGCGCTTGAACGTCACTCATTGACGCGCCTCGGTCATTGCCGCCGAGAAATGTTTACGCTCGATTTGCAGCGGATCCGTATCAAGCGATTTTTCATGGCCACTTCGTGCAAAGGCAACGCGTTCCCTGATCGCGTTCAGGGCAGCATGCTGACAAATCGCACTCAGTTCGGCGCCTGTGCAGCCATCGGTTTGCCCCGCCAATGCTGGCAGGTCGACATCCTTGGACAGCGGTTTGCCGCGCGTCTGAATGCGCAGGATCGCCAATCGGTCCTGCTCATTTGGCGGAGCAATTTCCACCACCACGTCAAACCTGCCCGGCCGCAACAATGCCGGGTCAATGATGTCACGACGGTTGGTCGCGGCCAGCACCAACACATCTTTCATCTTCTCGACACCATCGAGCTCGGCCAAAAACTGCCCGACCACACGCTCACTGACACCCGAGTCCGAACCACTGCCCCCGCGCCTGGGAACCAGTGCGTCGATCTCATCGAAAAAAATCAGGCAAGGCGCGGCTTGCTTGGCCTTGCGAAACACCTCGCGAACAGCACGCTCGGACTCACCCACATACCGCGACAGCAAGGCGGGCCCCTTGACCGAGATGAAGTTGACCCCGGTCGCGCTGGCCGCTGCCTGGGCGAGCAAGGTCTTGCCGCACCCAGGTGGTCCGGTCAGCAATATTCCTTTTAGAGGCCGCACGCCACCGGCGTCGAATAGCGGCCCGTAATGCAACGGCCACTCCAACGCCTCGCGCAGCATGTCCTTGGCGCGATCCAGTCCACCCACATCTTCCCAAGTGGTCGACGGCACCTCGGCGAAGACCTCGCGCAAGGCAGAGGGTTCTACATCGCGCAGGGCCACCACAAAGTCCTCATTGGACAATTCGAGCTTCATCAGCGAGTCATAGGGCAACGCGGCTTGTGCGAAGTCGATTTCCGGCAGGATGCGTCGCACACAAATCATGGCCGCTTCACGGCAAAGTGCCTCCAGATCCGCACCGACAAACCCGTGCGTAATCCCTGCCAACGCCCCAAGATCCACATCCTTGGCCAACGGCATGCCGCGACTGTGGATTTCGAGTATTTCCAGGCGGCCGTTGCGGTCGGGAATCGGGATCACGATTTCACGGTCAAAGCGTCCTGGCCGACGCAAGGCCGGGTCGATCGCATTTGGCAGATTAGTGGCCGCGATCACGATGACATGTTCACGTGATTTCAGGCCATCCATCAAACTCAGTAGTTGCGCCACCACGCGCCGCTCAACCTGTTTCTCACTTCCCAGGTCCTCACGTTTCGGAGCAATGGCATCGAGCTCATCAATAAAAATGATGCTTGGTGCATCCTTGGCGGCTTGCTCAAAAATGGCGCGTAGTTGACTCTCGCTCTCACCGTAGAACTTGCCGATGATTTCCGGTCCGTTAATCGAAAAAAAGCGCACATCCGTTTCCCGTGCGACAGCCCGTGCGATCAATGTCTTTCCACAACCCGGTGGCCCATACAGCAGCACCCCCTTAGGGGCATCGATGCCCAGCCGCGCGAACACCTCGGGAAACCGCAGTGGCAGCTCAACGATCTCGCGCACGCGCTGGACCTCGCGTCTCAGTCCACCGATATCCTCATACGACTTGGTGGAGCGCTCGACCCGATGTTCGCCCGACTGCGCACGCACAGCACCCACCTCCAGCAGGGTTTGCGGTGCGATAATCACCGGGCCCTTGGGTTGCGTTTCACGCACCAGAAAATCAAGATAGCGCCCACCGAATAACACGCCTCGTATGCTGTCGCCTTCGACAACAGGCAGTCCATCGAGTCGGGTCCCGATATACTTCAGGTCACGATCCGAAGGCAGTTTGACCGCCGGCGACAGCACGATGCGTTGCGCGGGCTGCGCCGCCACCTTCTGCACGGAAACGATATCGTCGAGCGCAGCGCCGGCATTGCCGCGTGACAGCCCGTCGAGCTGGATTCTCGCACCGGCCCGTGCATCCTTGTAGGCTGGCATGACCTTGCAGACGGTCCGCCTGGAACCGATCACTTCAATGATGTCACCGATCTGCGCCCCGAGGGCCTGGATGTCGGCCGGGTCCATCCTTGCGAGTGCCCGGCCCACGTCCTTGCCCAAGCCTTCAGTTATTTTTAGTCGCAAGGTACTGTCTGGATTCTTGCTCACGATCAGCTCCCGGATGCCTGCTTAAGGATCTTGATTTCCAGAATCCCGTTGCGACAAGAAAAACTCATCTTGTCACTGGCATAACTGTCTGGAAGCAAAATTTCCTTCCTATATTTTTTATCCCCTTTTTCCGCAGAAAACACGAGGATGTCGTCGCGCAATTCCAGTTTCACATTGTCATGCACGACACCCGGCACCTCTGCCACGATCAACAGATGATCAGGCTCGTCGAACATATCGATCATCGGCTCGCGGATTTCCTGGATCTCGACCTGACCCAGCGCTTCATCCTTACGCATATTGCCGAACGGCTCGACCTTTACGCTTTTCTTGTCCAGCGCAGACTTGACGGTAAAGCCATACACACCGGTCACACGCTTGTTCGAGCCAAGGTCCAGCGTTCCTGATCGAACCAGTTCGCCACCCGCCTTCTCGGCCTGTTCGGACAATTTCCCAAGCTGTTCGATCAACGTCCCCAGCCCATTCAGAAAACCTGCGGCGCCTGTTGATTGCAACTTGTCCTGTCCAAATAAAGAGCCAAGCCTGCGCCCAATTTCCTCCATCTTCTGCTGACCTTGTTCAAAACTTTCCGAGCTTTTTTTGCTAAACATTATTTGCTCTCCTCAGAACATGACTGAACACCAAAATTAATTTCCGGCGTTCGGCATTGGCAATTTTTCCGACTTTGCATCTCTCTTGCGAAAGGAAATTCCATACACCTTCAGTTTGCTTTGAATCGTCTTGTAGTCCACGTGCAGGAGCCGCGCGGCTTCCGCCTTGTTTCCCTCTGTCAGCGCCAGCGCCCGCTCCAGAACTTTACGTTCAAGTTCGATCACAGCTTGTTGTACATAGTCCTTGAGCGGCAAACTCTTGGCAGCCGTCATACTGAGGGGTGCGGTTGAAAACGGGCAGGCGGATACCCCGCCCTCAAGTGAACAGTGCTTGACAGTGTCTGCTTCAAGCAGATTGCGCTTCCTGGGCGTGGCTGAAATTTCGCCAGAGTCGAATATTCCAAACAACTCCGGATTGATGACTGAATCTGACGCATCACTCAGCAGGACGGCGCGCCGCAATTGATTGCGCAATTCGCGCACGTTGCCCGGCCAATCGTATCGAAGAATCAAACGCCATGAATCGTCAGACAAATTACTGATCTGGCGACCCAACTCAAGATTTGCCTCATTCAGGAACCGGATGGTCAAGAACTGCAAATCTTCCTTGCGCTCGCGCAACGGCGGAAGATAAATGGTGAATTCCGCGAGGCGATGGTAAAGGTCACGGCGAAACGCTGACTGGCTGCTCTCAAGATTCAGATTTTCGTTTGTAGCTGCGATCAGTCTGAAATCAACGGGCCGCTCAACCACGCTGCCAATACGCTGGATATGCCGGGTCTGCAGCACACGTAACAAACTGCTTTGCATCGCAAGGGGCAGGTTGCCAATTTCGTCCAGAAAAATCGCGCCACCGTTTGCCATCTCGAACGCACCGGCTTTGGCCTGCGTCGCACCGGTAAAGGCGCCCTTGTCGTAGCCAAACAATTCACTTTCAATCAAGGTGGCCGGGATGGCGCCACAGTCGACCACCACCAATGGTTTGCCCGCACGCACGCTTTGGGCGTGAACAGCTTGGGCCACCAGTTCTTTACCCGTACCAGTTTCACCCAGGATCAGTACCGAAAAATTCGTCGGTCCAACCAGCGCGACATCTTTCGCAATGCGACGAATCGCCGCGCTCTCGCCCATGGTGTCGCACAGCGAATTTGCTTGCACTGGCGCAATGTGCAGCGCGCGAGTCTGCCGCCGGCTCCCCTTTTCCCGCAAGGCCTGCCGTATGGTGTGGAGGATGTCCTCGTTGTTGAACGGTTTGCTGACGTAGTCGTAGGCACCCGCCCGCACCGCACGCGTTGCATCATAGGTTCGGCTGTAGGCCGTAATCATGATGACTGGCAAACTTCGCCCCCGCAATTTTATTTGCGACAACACCTCAAAACCGTCCATATCCGGCAACTGCACATCGAGCAGCACCAAGTCCGGCGACTCTTGATCAACGCGCGTCAACGCCTGTTCTCCGGTGGCGGCAGACAACGCCACAAACCCTGCCTGCTTCACAAGATTGGAGAGCACCCAACGGGCGTCGTCCAGATCGTCCACGATGAGAATCTTGAAAGGTTCGAGTTCCGCTGAACCTTCAGCGTGGTCGGTGCGGATTGTCATTTGACCTCCGCCTGTTTTTCCCTCAGGGCTGGCAGGAGGTGACGGACCAGTATGTCGGCCTCCAGAAACGGCTCGACATCGTGCGCCATTCCCAGGAACAGCAGCCCGATATTGCCTGGCACGAGCGTAGCGTTGATGCGTTGTGCAATAAAGTCATCCCGTTCCCGTAACAAGTTTTCACGTTGCGCCTTGCGCCGCGCGGCGTCGTCCGGGCTTTGCGTGCCCAGCATTGCGGTCTGCAGTAGCTGATATTCCTGAAGCAGCAATTCAGGATTTTCCGTGCCCATGAGTTGTGCGCCCAAGCCGACGAGTTCGATCAATAACCGATGGTTTTTACTGCCGCTTGCGGCCACCTCCCCGACGATGTCGGCCTCCCTGCTACACACGGGAAGCCCATCCTGGTAAAGCTGAACCGTTGACATGGGTAACTGCAGCGTCTGGATCATCTGGCGGATTCCATCCCAGACTTCATCGACAGACTTCAGGTGCTCAGTCCATTTACGCAATCCGAACCGCGCGATGTACTCTTGCTTGATTTGCTCAAGAAGAGAACCCATATCCTGCTGGGTATGGATGACTGGTATCGCAATCAGCAAACGCATGGGCCTCACCCTGATGCGTCAAGCGGCTAACAGCGGGGCAGCAGCCCGGACTGTCTAGGTACGTCTAGTCAGACTACCCACCATTCATTGCGCATCATGGCGTCGCTGAAACCACGTTTGTACATAAAAAGTTTGCAAGAAGTCTGTCTGTGGCATGAAGACCGGACACTATCGAAGCCAATATGCCATTCCGTATGCAAACTATACCCTGAACAATCACACTTGTGCGGCAGCGCGGGAATGATGGCCGATCTGTTGATCAACCTCAACAACTGCATGATTAAACATCAGGCACTTAAGATTGCACGCGTAGTGCCCTGGTGTGACCCTTTCCCTGTCACGACAGGTCGCCTGGCGCGCCGGGTTCAGTCGGTTGGCTGGATCTTTGCGATCTTGACGACTTCGCGTGTCTTGGCCAACTCTGCGGCAACGAACTGGCTCCAGGC
>CAIJKV010000393.1 GCA_903821335.1 uncultured beta proteobacterium | reverse complement strand
CCTCGCAGCCACCGTGTGCGGGGCCTCTTTTGAAATATCGTGACCCATGAACCGCAGCACGCCGCGTCGTTTGTCGAGCAGGCCCATGATGGACTTCATGGTGGTGGTTTTGCCAGCCCCATTGCGCCCCATCAGGGCGACTACCTCACCACGGTTCACTTGCAGGTCCACGTCGTACAAAATCTGTGCCGCGCCATACCAGGCGCACAATCCCTGGATCTCAAGTAACGGGCTCATGTCGTGATCCCCGCCGCAGGTGCCGCCGCGTCCAGGGCAAAGGTTGAACCTGTCCCAAAATACACCTGCTGGACTTGCGGGTTGCGACGAATGTCAGCGGGTCTGCCCTGCGCAATCAGTCGTCCGCGCGCCAGCACAATCATGCGGTCGGCATGCGCGAACACGACATCCATGCTGTGCTCGGTGAACAGCACCGCGATGTGGCGTTCGACCACCAGTTTCCGGGTCAGGGCCATCAAGTCATTGCGTTCCTTGGGCGCCATCCCGGCCGTGGGTTCGTCCATCAGCAACAGCCTGGGTGTGTTGGCCAGCGCGATAGCCAATTCAACACGCTTGATATCGCTATAGGCGAGCGCACTGCAGGCGCGGTCAGCCTGAGCAGACATCCCGACCGCATCGAGCAGGTCCATGGCGCGTGCGCGTTCAAGCGAGGCAGCCGGCCTGAAAAATGAAAACACGCGTCGCGCGTTGGAAATAAGTGCCATCTGGACGTTTTCGACCACCGTCAGCGACGAAAACGTTTCGGCGATCTGGAAAGTCCGTCCCACCCCCAACCGCCAGATCGCGCGTGGCTGCAAACCGACCAGCTCTCGTCCCTCAAGCAGGATGGAGCCGCGATCGGCGCACAACTGCCCGTTCACCATATTGAAGGTGGTTGACTTGCCCGCACCATTCGGGCCGATCAAGGCCAGCAATTCGCCCGCTTTCAAGTCAAAGTCGATCCCATCGACGGCCTTGACGCCACCAAAGGACTTACCCAGCCCACGCACGGCCAGGAGGTTCATGGCAGGCCTTGGCGCACGCCATGCAGGCGGTCTGACAACTGATGCATAAAACCGGCGATCCCCTGGGGAAAAAGCAATACCAGCAGCAGGATGATGCCACCGAGCGTGGCGCGCCAGTATTCCGTGTTGCGTGACACGGCATCATGCAACCAGGTAAAGCTCACGGCACCGACCACCGGACCCGCAAGTGTCTGAATGCCGCCCAGCAGCACCATCACCAGTCCGTCCACGGATTTGCTCACATGCAGGGTTTCCGGGGAAATACTGCCTTTTGAATAGGCGTACAACGCGCCCGCCAGACCGGCGAATAAGCCCGCCACGACAAACGCGACCCATTGCACACGCTTGACATCAATGCCGATCGCGTCGGCGCGCAAGGGCGAGTCGCGACCGGCGCGCATCGCGTAGCCGAATGGGGAAAACAGAATGCGGCGCAGCGCCCAGGCCGAGCCCACCACCAGCAGCAGCGTCACAAGGTAGTAACTCCGCTTGTCCGACAGCCATGCCGAGGGCCAGATGCCCGTGAGTCCGTTGCTGCCGCCCGTCAGACTATCCCACTGGAACACCACCGCCCAGGTGATCTGTGCGAATGCCAGCGTCAGCATCGCCAGATAGACACCGGACAGGCGCACACTGAACCAGCCAAAGACCAGCGCGCCCAGGCCTGCCACCAGCGGGCCCAACAGCAGCGCGCCTTCCATGGGCAGGCCCAGTCCGCGCATCAGCAAGGCCGCACCGTAGGCGCCCAGCCCGAAGTACGCAGCGTGGCCAAAGGAGTGCATGCCCGCCGGACCCATGATGAAATGCAGACTGAGGGCGAACAGCGCGGCCACCAGCAGGTCGATAGACAAGACAACGATGTAGGGCGACTGGGCAGTCAACCAGGGCAGACAGACCAGACCACACAGCAAGGCCACCACAGCGAGCCTGAACAAGCGACGCGACGGTCGCAAGGGCATCTCGACCACGGTGGCGTTGCGCGTGGGCGGTTGGGCCCGGCCAAGCAGGCCCCAGGGGCGCCACACCAAGACTGCCGCCATGACCAGAAACTCGGCCACCAGCGTCATTTTAGAAAACGAAATCTGAACACCCAGAATATTGACGATGCCCAGCCAGATACAGATCGCCTTGATTTCAGCGATCAGCAGGGCCGCAACATAGGCGCCGGGAATGGAACCCATGCCACCGACCACCACCACGACAAACGCCGCACCGATGGTGTTCAGGTCCAGGTCCAGGCTGGCGGGCTCACGCGGCAACTGCAGCGCGCCGCCCAGGCCGGCGAGCAATGCTCCCATGGCAAAAACGGCCGTAAACAACCAAGCCTGGTTTACGCCTAGCGCTGCGACCATTTCGCGATCTTGCGTGGCGGCACGCACCAGCGTGCCCCAGCGCGTGCGCGTCAGGAGCAACCAGATCAAGCCGAGCAACGCGGGCCCTACCATCATCAGGAACAAGTCATAGGAAGGAAAATTTCGGCCAAGGATTTCAATCGAGCCCTTCAGGCCGGCCGCGCGTGGGCCGAGCAGCTCTTCAGGCCCCCAGAGCCAGAGGGTGGCATCCTTGAGAACCAGCACAACCGCAAACGTCGCCAACAACTGAAACAGTTCCGGTGCCCTGTAAATTCGGCGCATCAGCAGTATTTCAACCAGGCCTCCCAGCACGCCAGTCGCAAGCGGTGCCAGCAGCAACGCTGGCCAGAAGCCGATGTGACGACCCAAGACTTCGACCAGTGTGTACGCAACGTAAATGCCAACCATGTAAAAAGAACCATGGGCAAAATTCACGATACGGGTCACACCAAAGATCAGGGACAGCCCGGCCGCTACCAGAAAAAGCGATGAAGCTCCCGCAAGGCCATTGAGCAGCTGTACAACAAAGCCTGAAAAATCCATGGTGGTGCCGCTAGGTAGAGGGGGTCTTCATCGGTCTGGTCGGTGCGTTCT
>CAIJKV010000392.1 GCA_903821335.1 uncultured beta proteobacterium | reverse complement strand
GGCCCCTTCCCCGGCCATCTTGGCTGGCTACCCGGCAGGCTCGGGACATTTTTTGACTCAGGGCGGTGATTGCAGACGACTAGGCGGGTCACGACCTGAAACGCTCCAGCAATCTGCGGTCTTCAGCGATTTTTTCCCTCAGCGAGCGGATTTCCACGTCAATCTGCGATTGCAGGTAAAAGTCCTGTGAAATCGTCCTCGCCTGCTGCAGTTGCGTCACGGCAGCGGGTAGCGCACCAATTAGCCGGTAGTAAGAAGCCATGCTCTGGCGTGCAGCCACCGGGTCACCCAGCCGGTCCTGGCTGACAGCCATCAACTGGTAGAAACTGGCTTCCCTGTTGGACCATCGCTTGATTTGCTCTTGCAGAAAAGCGACCGCCTCACGGTCTTTTTGAAGCAACTGCAAACACTGCACGACCTTCAGTCCGAACGCACGCCGGTCAGGCCAACGCTTGAGGCCCGCCCTGGCGCTAGCCAGTGCGGCGGCCTTGTCTGGCCCGGCCATTTCAATTTCGACACGCTGCAAATCCAGGTATGGCGATGCCGGCATTCCTGCTTCGGCGAGTTTCAGGGTCCGGATGGCGTCTTTAAGGTCATTACGCTGCAAGGCTGCGATCGATAGCCCATACCAGGCTGCGGATCTCTTGGCTGCGTCGCCAGCGCCCTGTGCGGTCGAGCGCGTTTCCTCCTGCATCAGTTCCACCGCCTGACGGGTCGCCTTGGGGTCTGTGGCCTGAATCAACCTTGATTTGGCACGCACGAACCAGAACTCGTCCGAACTTCTGTACTGGCCCACCGACAACTGGCGCGCCCGGTTCTGCATATCGCTCATGCGCTGGATGCTCAGTGGATGGGTCGACACAAAAGCACCACCACCCATGCCCTCATTGAGCCTGGCCGCGTTCATCAACCTGCCGAACATTTCTGTCATGCCATTGGGGTCATACCCTGACTTCGCCAGCATTTCAAAGCCCGCGCGATCCGCTTCCTGTTCGGCATCTCGTGAAAACCCGAGTTGACGTTCCATCATGGCGGCCTGGCCAAAGGCCAGGACCCCGGGTGCCAGTCCAGCGGCGCCCGGCAACATGGCGGCAAGAACCGTCGCGGCAATGGTCGCGAGGGCCAAGTGCATATTTTGGGATTGCTGGGTCAACCCACGGGCAATATGTCGCTGCGTCACGTGCGCGATTTCATGGGCAAGTACGCCGGCCACTTCGGACTCGGCACCGGCCGCGACAATCAGGCCGGTATTGAGGCCGATAAAGCCACCCGGCATGGCAAAGGCGTTGATGACCGGGTCGCGCACGCCAAAGACCTCGATGTCGGGTGCGCCGCCCGGCGCATTCGACGTCAGGCGATGCCCCATGGTGTTGAGGTACTGCACGATGTCAGGGTCGCCGATGTAGTCGGGATCACGTCTGCCTTCGATCATGATGGCCTCGCCCAGCCGTCGTTCCAGGGCAGGCGAAAGATCGCCGGCAGACGCCGGCCCCATCGTGGGGGCACCAACCGGTTGCGCCCTGAGCGGCGCCGCGGCGAGCGCAGGAATGAGGACACAAAACAGGCCTCTGATCAAGGCACGTCGGGTGGGCGCAAGGGGAGAAAATCGCATATGCTTATGATAGCGTTTATTGCAATTTGTTCCGCATGGTTGCGGTCCGCCTCAAAGGAATAAAAAAAAATGCGTCCAGTTCGCAAAGCGGTATTCCCGGTCGCCGGGATGGGTACGCGGTTTTTGCCAGCCACCAAGGCCATGCCCAAGGAAATGCTGCCAGTGGTCGACAAACCACTCATTCAATATGCTGTGGAAGAGGCGGTCGCAGCCGGCATCACCGAATTGATTTTCGTAACAGGTCGACACAAACGCGCGATCGAAGACCACTTCGACTCGGCACCTGAAATGGAAGCTGAACTTGAGAAAAAGGGCAAGATCGAACTGCTGGCGATCGTCCAGAACATCCTGCCGTCCAATGTCAGCTGCATCTACATCCGTCAGTCGGCACCCCTGGGTCTGGGTCATGCCGTGCTGACTGCCGCCCCGATCGTCGGCGACGAACCCTTCGCCGTGTTGCTGGCCGATGACTTGATCGACGCCGATCGCTCTGTCATGGGTCAACTCATTGACGCCGCCCTCACGCATCAGGGCAGTATCCTGGGTGTCGAAGATGTCCCCCGGTCAGAGACAAACCGTTACGGTATCGTCGCCACGGATCCCGTCGGTCCGCGCACAGAACGGGTTCGCCAGATCATTGAAAAACCCCATCCTGATGTGGCGCCGTCGACGTTGGCGGTGGTCGGGCGCTATGTACTCGACGCCCGCATCTTCGCGCATCTGCGCCAGACTCAAGCCGGTGCCGGGGGTGAAATCCAGCTCACGGATGGCATCGCTTCGCTGATGAAAGAAAAACCCGTCTTTGCCCACCGCTACGAAGGCATCCGCTACGACTGCGGCAATAAAGAAGGCATGTTCCGCGCGACAGTCGCCCTGGGTCGCAAGTATCACAATTTAATTCCGTAAAGTCAGGCGACTGGGCCGCGTGGCTTGGGGCCACCCCAGCGGCCTGTGGCCGAGAGGCGCATCACTGTGCGCAGGGCCACCAGCAGGCCGATGACTTCGGTCATCGCAGCCGGGATCCACATGGTAAGGCCACCGATCATCTGGTCGGTTTGGGCAGACATCGCAATGGCGCGCCCGCACAGGTCGAATAGTGGGTAGAGATCCCGCTCGGTAAAGGCAATGATGGCGCCCGCAACCATTTGCGGCGCCATGGTCACGATCGGTGAAATCACACGACCGCCGGGCGACATCGCTGAAGGGGGGCTCGGACGGCGATCAAGGATCAGGTTCCAGTACATGAACCCGGTCAACACAACAGACCAGTTCATCAGGCGATACAGACGCCAGTCCAGCATGGAGTAAAACTGCACCGAGGGGATCAGCCAGATGATCACCAGGAAGACAAACAAAGCGGGTACCAGGATCGGGTTGGTCAGCACCGCAATCACAGCACGGCCCGGCAGGCTGTGGTTGAACCTGCTGAGTCGAACCCGCCATGAGAGCGGCAGCCCCGCACGCATGACCGAGCCCGGATAGGCCGCCATCAAGACCAGTGGCCCCAGGTGGTGCAGCACGAGGTGCTGGATACGGTGCATGAAAAACATGCGCTCGGCGTAATAGTCGAGCATGGTATGCAGCGACAGGTACAACAGCACCATCCCTGTCCAGAACAATATCTGGCGAGCGCGGGTCACGTGGTGGACGCGCCGGCCACGCACGAACAGCCACGCACCGAGCGCGAACAGCGTCAGTAATGTAGGGGATACTTCCCAGGGCTTGAGCCAGTCCAACCAATCCATCGCAATGCCTTCAAACATACTGCACAGTTGCGCAGAAGCAGCGACCGGATTGTAGTATGTTGGGGAAACATCCAACTTCCGACACTTGCTTCTCAGACGCATCGCACCGACAACATGAACCTGCCCGCACAAGACATTTCCTGCTTTGCACGACGACGCAGTCAACTCCTCACATGGATGCACAGTCAGGGAGGCGGCATCGCCGTACTCGCGACGGCTCCTGAACGGGTGCGAAACCGCGACAATCACTACACCTTCCGTCATGACAGCGATTTCTACTACCTGACTGGCTTTACAGAGGCCAATGCCTGGCTGGTGCTCATTGCAGGCCAGGAGGATCGCAGCATGCTGTTTTGCGAAGGCAAGCACCCGGAACGCGAACTGTGGGACGGCGTACGCTGGGGGCCGCAAGCCGCAGCCGAACACTTCGGTTTTGACCAGGCCCAGGATGTCTCCGAACTCGACCTGTCCCTGCCGTCCCTGCTGGTCGGCACCCCCAGAATGTTTACGATCCTGTCCGGGCCCAACAGCCCGGAGCTGCTGACGCGCATTCAAAACTGGTCCGCCGCCGCACGCGCGACCGTACGCGGGTCACGTGCCGTGCCGCATCAGTGGACGGACCTGTCAGAGGTGATCGCGGAAATGCGACTGATCAAAGACGCTGCGGAATTGCACACCATGCGTGCAGCCGCCGCGATTTCGGCCCAGGGTCACGTACGTGCCATGCAAGTGGCGCGGCCCGGGCGTCACGAATACGAACTTGAAGCGGAGTTGCTGCATGTGTTTCGCAAACACGGCGCGCAGTCCGTGGCCTACGACAGCATCGTGGCGACGGGTGCGAATGCCTGCGTGCTGCATCACCGGGCCGGCAATGCCATCATGCATGACGGCGACCTGGTGCTGATCGACGCGGCCTGTGAACTCGACGGTTATGCGTCGGACATCACCCGCACGTTTCCGGCCAACGGGAAATTTTCCGGCCCACAACGCGCGCTCTATGACATTGTCCTCGCTGCGCAGCGGGCTGCAGCCGACCTGACATCGCCCGCCGAACGCTGGAACGCCGGGCACGACGCGGCCGTCAAGGTCCTCACACAGGGTTTGCTGGACGAAGGACTGCTGCAGGGGAGCCTAGATGGGGCGATCGAAACCGGCGCCTTTCAACCTTTCTACATGCACCGCACCGGTCACTGGCTGGGGATGGACGTGCACGATGTGGGCAGTTATCGCGAGCCACCCGCCTCAAATGAGGATCGTCCCTGGCGCATGCTGCAGGCCGGCATGGTGCTCACCATCGAGCCCGGACTGTATGTCCGCCGGTCCGACACTGTGCCCGAACAGTTCTGGAACATCGGGATCCGCATTGAAGACGACGCGGTGGTCACCAGCGCCGGGTGCGAACTCATTACACGCGGTGTACCGGTTGAGGCCGACGAAATCGAGGCCATCATGCGCAATCACGCAATCGTCAGTCCGAGTTGAGGTCAAACCCGTCGAGCCAGCCCAGCAGGGTCCAGACATACAGCACGATCATCGCGATGCCAAACATCAGGGTCACGGTGCCCACCAGCAAGGAAAATGCCGCCACCAGGACCGGACCCCAGCGGCTGGGTTCTTTACGCACAAGGCCGGGGTTATAGCGGGCGTCAAAGCGGGCATCGCTCATGAGGCACAGCACGATGGCTTCGATGAACCCGTCGACGGCCGGAATGAACAACAGGAAGAAGGCAGGATTTTCCCACCAGACGTCAGCCCGACTGCTCAGGACCATCAGGATCAG
>CAIJKV010000391.1 GCA_903821335.1 uncultured beta proteobacterium | reverse complement strand
GCCATCGCCGAGGTGAACTATTTCGAAGACAACATGGCGCTTGCGTACGGCAATGGGCTGCGGTTCATTGCCTACGAAGGCGGGTCAGACACGTTCGGCCCGGGCAGCATCGACGCCAAGCGAGAAGCCAGCATGGACGCGCGCCTGGAACCCATTTGCCGCAAATACATGCAACGGTGGTACGAACAAGGCGGTGAACTTTTTATGTGGTTCACGGCAGGTGCCGGGCAATGGACAAGCCCATATGGTTCATGGGAATTGACGACTGACCTTGCCAGGACCGATGCCCCGAAAATCTTGTGCCTCGATGGTGTCATTGCACAGACGCCCACGCGCGTCCTGGCCCGAAACCCCGTGCCCGGCATGATCGACGCCACGCGCTTTGTCGGTAGTGCCTCGCTGAGTGACGAGAAAAAGTTTGCCACCTTGCGCTACAAGCATCCAGGAGACTTGACCGACTACCTGATTTACACAGCCGTTGGGGGCCCGTACAGTCTTGTCCTCAAGACCGAGGCCAGCAAGGCAGGCAATCAACTCGAGATTGCCGTCAACGGTGCCGTCCTCCCGGAGCGGCTGGAACTCAGCCCTGCGGGCTGGGACGTGCCGATCGACAACGCCCCGGTACCCGTCACCCTGAATAAGGGTTTCAATACCATCCGCATCACCACCAGAGCCGAAACCAGCGGGTTCATGCTGCGTTCGCTGACGATTCGTTGACTGGCGGACGGTGAGCAAAGCCGGGGCGATTCGATCAGGACGACTCTCTCTCAAGAATTCCAAGGCATGCCCGCCTGTCAACCTTGCCGCTTTGGTTGAACGGCATGTTCTTTTGTGCCACGATCCGGTTTGGAATCATATAGGTGGGCAATCCGTTCTTGAGGCTCGCCTTGATTTGTTTTTTGTTGACCGACTCTGTGCCAATAAACGCCACAAGCCCCTGGGCAACCCCGTCGATCACAGGCCATGCCGCCACGCACACCACTTCGACACCTGTCACCCGGCGCAAGTGTGCTTCGATTTCCTCGAGCTCGATTCGATGGCCAAGCACCTTGACCTGATTATCGATACGACCCACGCAGTGGAAAGCGCCTGAGGCATCACGCATCGCCCGGTCGCCAGTTCGGTACCAGCGCTTGCCGCGCAATGTCGGAAAGCGGGCCTCGGTCAATTCTGCCAGATTAAGATAACCCTGTGCCAGTTGGCCGCCCGCAATCGCCAGTTCCCCGTACTCACCATCGGCCACGATGTCACCCGTTTCATTCAGCACCGCAGCCTCACAGCCAGGCAACGGGTTGCCAATTGAAATGTAGTCTCGGCCCGGTGTCATGGGAAGCGGATCTTTCACCTCCTGCTCCATGCAGTACACGGTCGCCTCAGTGGGCCCATAAAGGTTAAAAATCGTACTGTTGGGTGCGGCCAGGCGCCAGGCATCGACCAAACCTCGCGTCATGGCCTCGCCGCCAAACTGTGACAGTCGAAGTGTCGGCATGACGTTCGCCTCAAGCGCCCTGATCTGCGTCAGCACACCGACCAGCGAGGGTACTGAATTCCACACGGTCAACGCGTGCGTGCGCACGAAGTCAACGGCCTTCATCACCTGGTTCGGCGGCAAGATATAGAGCGCCGCGCCAACCAGCCAGGTTGTGAACATGTTGTGCATCGAAATATCGAAGGTCAGCTCACAGGTCTCCAGGGTTCGGTCGGTGGGTTTGAAACCAAGCAAATCTGTCACATTTGCCACGAATTGCTGCGCCGAGCCGGCAGAGATCATGACGCCCTTGGGCACACCCGTGGTGCCTGAGGTGAAAATGATGTAGGCCGTGTCCTGGGCCTGCATCAAAGCTGGTGGAATCTTTGCATCAACTTGCGTGACGGTGGTCGAGCCAAGGTCAACCAGCGTGACGCCAGTTTGGGGTGCGGGCAGGGTTTGCGCGCCAGGCGCGATGATCAGCGGCGTGCCAGCCGCAAGCACATTTTTAGTCAGCAGCGTCGCGCCCTCAGCGTCTGCAATGATCGCTGACAGATTGCACTGCGACAAAATGGAAAGTATCCGGTCTTCGGGCATTTTCAGACCAATCGGCACGTAGGTGGCACCGGCCCAGCAGGCACCCAGCATGGCGACACAGGCATCGCTACTGCGTGAGGCCAAAATACCCACCCTGGGCCGCACGGCTGCGTCAAGCGCCGGGGGCACGTGCTGCCTGATGCACCCAGCCAACTGTGCGGCGCGCTCTGCCAACTCTCGGTAGGTCAGCGGTCGCTCTTGGTAATGCAGCGCCACGGCACCTGGGTTCGTCAGGCTTTGGCGATGGACGATACACGCCAGATTGTAATTATTTGTCATATGCACCCGTACTTGCAAACATCTTAGTCGCGTATATAGCAACGGAGAAACGTCGAGCCGCGATTGATACGGGCTCACGCGTGATGACTCTGAACTGCCAGTGACAGAATAACAAATCGTCATCAACACGCAACGGTAGTTTTATACTATTCAAATTGATTGCCTTCTGGGATTGAGAACATGAACACTCGGACTGAAAAAGACTTTCTTGGCGAACGCCAGATTCCAGCGGACGCCTACTACGGCGTGCAGACCCAGCGGGGCAAAGATAACTTCAACATCACCGG
>CAIJKV010000390.1 GCA_903821335.1 uncultured beta proteobacterium | reverse complement strand
GCGGACGTGTGCGTTGCGGCAAGGCCGGTGCCACCGGCGGTGCGCCACGCTGGCGCTGGGACGGACCGCCAAACAGACGCGCCCAGACGCCGCTGAGGATCGGCCATAAGCCATCACGCGCGTATTGCAGCACCACGACAAGCAACACGCCAAAGACGATCAGTTCAAAATTTGCCTGGGTATTGAATAGTTTGGGCAAGACGTTCTGGATCTGGTCACGCAACGTCAGAATCACAGCCGAACCCAGCAATGCCCCCCAGACGTACCCTGCGCCGCCCACCACCGCCATGAACAAGTATTCAATACCGTGTGTCAGGCCAAAGGGGCTGGGGCTGACCGCGCGTTGCATATGCGCGTACAACCAGCCCGACAAGCAAGCCAGCAAGGCCGCATAGACAAAAATAATAATTTTGTACGAAGCGGTGTTGACACCAAAGGACTCGGCCATTGCGGCGCCCGACTTCAACGCGCGAATCGCCCGACCCGGGCGCGAATCAAGCAGATTACTGGTCGCCCAGACCGACAGCAGCACGAGCGCCCAGATCATGAAATAGATATTTCGGCCCGGTGCCAGCGAGATCCCGAAGAACGCGAGCGGCGCGATCCCGGAGATACCATCGTGCTTGCCCAGCCATTCGATGTTGCCAAACAAATAGGCCAGCGACAAGCCCCATGCAATCGTACCCAGGGGCAGGTAGTGACCAGAAAGGCGCAGCGTGATCGCCCCCAGAAAAAAAGCCAGTCCTGCCGTGAGCACCAAACTGATCACCAGCGCGACCCAGGGCGACCCACCATATTGGGTTGTGAACCATCCTGTGGTGTACGCACCAATCCCGACAAAGGCAGCCTGGCCAAACGATGTCAGGCCACCCACGCCCGTCAACAACACCAGACCGAGTACGACCAGACTGGACAGGCCGATGTAGTTCAACTGCGTAATCCAGAATTCCGGGGTCGCGGGCACAAGTGGCAACAGCACCAGCAAGGCGATAAAAACCACGAGAAGTAAACGACTTTTCATGCGGTCACTCCTCGTCGTCGACGTGATGGGTCGTGAGGGACCGCCACAACAGCACCGGAATGATCAACGTGAACACGATGACTTCCTTGTAGGCGCTGGCCCAGAAAGACGAGAAAGCTTCGAGTATGCCGACCAGCAGCGCACCCAGCGCGGCAAGTGGATAACTCGCCAGTCCGCCGATGATGGCTGCCACAAAACCTTTGAGCCCGATCAGGAAACCCGTGTCGTAGTAGATCGTGGTCACGGGTGCGATCAAGATGCCCGACAGTGCACCGACAAACGCCGCCAGTGTGAAGCTCAGGCTACCCGACATCGTCGTGCTGATTCCGACTAATCTTGCGCCGCGTCGATTGACCGCCGTCGCGCGTAGTGCTCGACCGTAGAGGGTATGTCCGAAAAACAGCCACAACGCGACAATCATGGCCAGGCTGGTGCCCACAACAAAGAGACTTTGCGCGGACCAGACGCCAAGACCGATATCCACATTACCCGACACAAAAGGTGGCGTACGCCAGCCCTCGGCCCCAAAGAAGACCAACGCCAGACCCGTCAGCGCGAAGTGCACTGCCACCGACACAATGAGCAATACCAGAACCGAGGCCTCAGCCAGTGGCTGATAGACAATGCGATAGACCAGGGGCCCGAGCGGCACGACCATGGCCATTGACAAGAGCACGTCGACCCAGAGGGGCAACTTGGCTGCGGCAAGCGCAGGAATGACCCACAACAGCGCGACCGGCACCATCACACACCAGAGCGCGCTTTTGAAGACACCCGTCCAGACTTTATTGTGCCAGGCCGCACGAAGTTCCATCAGGAACGCCACGCTGCCGGCCATGGGCAACAACCACATGGTCGCCGGCGTCTTGTCCTCGACCAGCATGGCGAGCGTCAGCGCACCGAACGCTACGAATTCGCCCTGGGGAATGAAGATGACCCGTGTCACCGTAAAGACTAGCACCAGGGCCAGACCAAGCAGCGCATAGATGGCACCGTTGACGATGCCGTCCTGCAGCAAGATCACTGCGATTGATAAATCCATCTACGCTCTTTGGTCTACAAGATAAGGCGCACCCCAACAGTCACGAGTGCGCCGGACAGTACAAATGACTAGACAACCCGGGACTCGGGTTACAGGTTGGGCTGAACCACCCATTTACCGTTTTCAACCTTGACCATCACGCGTGAACGTTCATCAAAGCCCGAGTGATCCGTGGGTGTCATATTGAAGACACCCTGTGACACGGCCAGGTTCTTGATGTTTTCAATTGCGTCACGCAAGGCCGCACGGAACTCTGGCGTACCAGGCTTGGCGCCGGTATTGAGCGCAACGGGCACGGCCGCCACGATCAGCTGACCCGCATCCCACATATGGCCGCCAAAGGTGCTGATCGAGCCCGGTCCGTTGATTTTTTCGTATTTCTGGGTGTATTCCAGCGCAGAGGCTTTGACAACGTTAGTGTCGGGCAATTGTGCAGCGACAAGCAGTGGGCCAGCAGGCAAGATCATGCCTTCGCAATCCTTGCCGCACACGCGTAACACGTCATTGTTGGCGGCACCATGCGTCTGGAAAATCTGCCCCGTGTAGCCACGCGCGATCAGTTCCTTTTGCGGCAAGGCGGCCGGAGTCCCGGCGCCAGCGATCAGAATGGCATCGGGTTTGGCGGCGATCAGCTTGAGCACTTGTCCCGTGACGCTGGTATCGTTGCGCGCATATTTTTCGACGGTATCAAGCGCGATGCCCTGCTTGGCAGCAGCATCTTTCATCACTGCCAGCCAACCATCGCCGTAGGCATCGGCAAACCCGATGAAGCCAAGAGTCTTGTAACCCTTCTTCTTCATGACGTCCGCCAAGGCGCTTGCCATCAGGACATCATTTTGCGGTGTCTTGAATACCCAGCGGCGTTTTTCATCCATCGGCGCCACAATGCGGGCGCTGGCCGCCACACTGATCATCGGGACCTTGGCTTCGGAGACCACGTCGATCATTGCGAGCGACCCAGGCACCACAGAGGTCCCGACCACCACGTCCACTTTGTCTTCGGTAATCAGCTTGCGCGTATTTTTGACGGCCTGGGTCGTGTCGGTCGCATCATCCAGGATGATGTATTCGATTTTCTGTCCGGCCACTTCAGTGGGCAACAGCGCCACCGTATTACGCTCGGGTATCCCCAGTGATGCGGCAGGACCTGTGGTCGACAGCGTGACACCCACCTTGACTTGCGCCATGATAGCCAGTGGAAATGCCAGGACAAGTGCGACAGCGAGACGAGCGGAAGTGGTTGCCTTGTGGCGGGTCATGATTGTCTCCAGGATCAAGCAGCGCGCCCAGGCCGGGTGCGCAAAAATGGCATACAAACGACCATTATATGATTGTGGCGATATGCGATCGATGCATCGCCTGGTTGACTGCAGTCTGGCTACACCACCAAAAAGCGCCGCAATCGCTGCGCGACCACCGCCGCCAGCAAAGCCTTGACCAGGTCACCCGGCACAAACACAAAGATGGCCCAGGCCGCCTTGTCCATGTCCATGCCGGTCACCAGTGCCATCCAGGGCAGGCCGACGGCGTACACAACCAGAATGCCACCTGCCACGCTTGCCAGCGAGAATCTGGCAATTTGCCAGCCAACGGAAGGATCACCCGCAGCCTTGCCAGCGTTCTTGGCAACGCCCGGCGTCCCTGCCAGCCAACCCGTCAGCACCACCCCGGGGATCATGCCAAGCAGGAAACCTGCTGTTGGCCCGACCAGTACCGCCAATCCTGCCCGGCCACCCGGCAACACCGGAACCCCGAGTAGCCCCAGCAGGACATACAGCAGCACGACCATTGCACCCCGTTTGGGCCCCAACATCAGGCCAGTCAACATTACCCCCAGTGTCTGGAGCGTGAGGGGCACAGGTACGACTGGAACAGGAATAGGCGGAATCAGACTCAGCGCGACAATCAGCGCGGTGAACAGCGAAATCAGCACAATATCTTTTGTTTTCAAGAGAATTCCTTCCGGCAAGATTAAGTAGACCGTGTTTAAACGGACCACACGCTAATAGACACCCCGTGCGTCGATCGCTTCAGCAATCTCTTCGGCACGCCGAATTGTGCGCACCAGCATAGGCACCAGCAAGGTGAACGACGTGCAAGAGATGCCCCGTGCGGCCTGCGCCTCACGTATGTCATGCCATTGCACGATCAGTTCCGGAATCAGGCGCAGCGTCAGCCCGACGGCCAGTGCCACCCGCGACGCCCGAACCCAACCGAGTTTTTC
The DNA here is from genome assembly GCA_903821335.1 of uncultured beta proteobacterium. Lineage (GTDB taxonomy): Bacteria > Pseudomonadota > Gammaproteobacteria > Burkholderiales > Burkholderiaceae_B > Zwartia. The sequence continues at coordinate 9,580 of CAIJKV010000390.1, read as the reverse complement.
CAGCGGCAGCAGCAACCATTCCACCACCACCATCATCTGACTGATAGGCGTCGAAAACGACACCACCAGCGCCAGCAGGATCAGCGCCGACAAACGCAACACCATCTGCGCAGCCATGAGTGCGTCCTGAACAAAGGCGGTGTACAACCCCAGCACCAGCATGAACCAGAACAGAGGGCGCACCTGACCCCACAGACGGGATGCCGACACGCCCGTCTGACAGACCAGCACCACCGTGAGGCAAAGTGCGGCGAGCAGGCTGGCCGCGTCGTGCACACAGGTCAACCCCCAGCCCGTCAGCGCCAGCAGCAGCAACTTCAGCCACGCAGGAGTGCGGTGCAACCAAGTCTTGCCCGGAATATAGAGCGAACCCGTCATGCGCAGCGTTCCTGGTACCAGGGCAATGCCCTGTCAGGCACGTCGTCCATGGCGAGCCCGCCTGCGTCGACCACCAGCACCCGGTTCATCGTGGACACCAACGCCAGATCGTGACTGACCACGATGGCGGGCTGGGGCAAACCCGCCAGAATCTGCTCGAACCGGTTGCGATACCGTAAATCGAGTTGCGTCGTGGGTTCGTCAAACACAAGAATGTCGGGTCGTGTGGCCAGCACGGCGGCGAGCGCCACCAACTGACGCTCCCCACCCGACAGCGTGTGGACCACCCGATCTGTCAAATGCGCAATATTGAGCTGCTCAAGCGTCTGTTGCACGCGCTGGCGACGCAAAGCAGGGTCAGATACCCGGTGCCTGAGTCCGAATTCGATATCTTCAGCGACCACGGGGAACACAATCTGGTTGTCAGGATTCTGGAACACGAAGCCCACCTTGCGCCGGATGGCAGCAACATCCCGGCGGGTATCCAGACCGTCCACCCGGATTTCGCCGACACTGGGCATCACCAAGCCGTTAATCAGTCTGATCAGTGTGCTTTTACCGGCGCCATTGGGACCGACCACCCCAATACGGTGCTCAGCCAGCGACAGGTTCAGTCTGGTCAGGATCGGGCGCTGATCGCGCATCACCTGGACATTTTTAAAGTCGATTAACATGGCAACCGATTATGCCCGAGAACCTTTTTCAGAAACGGCACTCAAACCGAAACCATGCAAAAAATCACCAAATCCGACGCACAGTGGCAAACCGAGCTCTCGCCAGAAGAATATGACGTGGCACGTCAGAAAGGCACTGAGCGTGCGTTCACCGGCCGCTACTGGGACCACCACGAACACGGCATCTATCGCTGCGTCGGTTGCGGGACGGCCTTATTCGCCTCTGACACCAAGTTTGACGCAGGATGCGGATGGCCGAGCTACTTCCAGGCCATCGACCCCGCGAATGTCCGCGAAGAACGGGACACATTGCACGGCATGGTTCGCACTGAAGTCCTGTGCAATGTCTGTGACAGCCACCTGGGCCACGTTTTCCCAGACGGCCCGCCTCCGACTGGTCTGCGGTACTGCATTAATTCGCTTTCCATGACGTTTGAGCCGGTTCAGGCATGAAAAAATTCCTGTTTGACCTGTTCCCGATGATCCTGTTTTTCGGTGCGTACAAATTCGCCGGGATTTACGTCGCGACGGGCGTTGCCATCGCGGCCGCGATTCTCCAGATCATCTGGATCAAGCTGCGCCGCAAGCCTATCGAACCCATGCACTGGATCAACCTGACCGTGATCGTCGTGTTCGGCGGTGCCACGCTCTGGCTCCAGGATGACACCTTCATCAAGTGGAAGCCGACCGTGCTCTATTGGCTGTTCGGCAGCATTTTGCTGGTCAGCCAATTGTTTCTGGGCCGCAATCTCCTGCAAAAACTTCTGGGTGACAAAATTTCAATGTCGCCAAAGGCCTGGACGCGCCTGGCCTTAAGTTGGGCCGCGTTCTTCCTGTTTGCAGGTGGATTGAACCTGTTTGTCGCGTTTTCGGGGCTCTTTACCGAAGCACAGTGGGTCAATTTCAAGGTATTTGGCCTCATGGGTCTGTTGATCCTGTTTGTCATCATCCAGTCGGTGTGGCTGGGCAAGCACATCGAACACACTGATCCCCAAGCGGCAGTCAAACATGACTAATCCCCACTACGCACTGCTCAATCAGCGGCTGCAGGCACTCAACGCCACGCAGCTTGTCATTGAGGACGAATCTCACCTGCATGCTGGTCACGCCGGCAGTCAGGGCGGTGCCAGCCATTTTCGAGTCACGATCGTGGCAGACTGTTTTAATAACCAACCCGTGATTGCGCAACATAGGCTGGTGTATGATCTTTTGCGCGATTTAATCCCATACCCGATTCATGCGCTGGCGCTGACCACTCGGGCGCTCTCCAAAGGAAATTCATGAAACGTATCGTCATGCTTGTCGCCGCGCTTGCCGTCGCAGCCCCTATCTATGCCCAAAACGTCGCAACCGTGAATGGCAAAGCCATTACCCAGAAAAGCATGGATCAGTTTGTCCAGCTGCTGATCACACAAGGTGCGACCGATTCGCCACAGTTGCGCGAACAGGTCAAACAGGAACTGATCAACCGTCAGGTCATGGTTCAGGCCGCTGAGAAAGCTGGCATTTCCAAAGACCCGGCAGTGGCGACCGAACTTGAACTGGCTCGCCAGGGCATTCTGGTTCGTGCACTGATGTCAGACTACCTGAAGAAAAATCCGGTCACGGATGCGGTCATCAAGGCCGAATACGAAAAAGTGAAAAAGCAGCAGGCTGGCATGGTTGAGTACCAAGTTCGCCACATTCTGGTGGAAGACGAGGCAAAAGCAAACGACCTCCAGACTCAACTCAAGAACAAGTCTGCCAAGTTTGAAGATCTGGCCAAGAAAAACTCGAAAGACCCAGGCAGTGCTGAGAAAGGCGGCGATCTTGGTTGGGCACCTGCTACAAACTACGTCGAACCCTTTGCCAAAGCTGTGGCCGCGACCCCCAAGGGTCAACTGGCTGATAAGCCTGTCCAGAGCCAGTTTGGCTGGCACGTAATCGAAGTGGTTGATTCACGCCCTGTCGAGTTTCCTCCGTTTGAGCAGGTTCGCCCTCAGCTCGAAGAAATGATGCGTCAACAGGAACTGGCTTCCTATCAGGCACAGTTGCGTGAAAAGGCCAAGATTCAGTAAGTTTGACTGAACGCCAGTCTCAATAAACAGGCCGCGTAAGCGGCCTGTTTATTTTTGTCCGGACAACGCGACCAAGAGGTCTGGAATCCGGCGTCTATGGTCCCGCCTCAGCCAGCAGCACCCGCAAGCCGTCCTCGTCAATGATGGTCACACCGAGCTCGGCTGCCTTGGTCAGCTTGCTGCCAGCCTCGGTGCCGGCCACGACATACGAGGTCTTGCGTGACACCGAGCCGCTGACTTTACCGCCTGCCGCCACAATCTGGCTGGCAGCGACTTCTCGTGACCAGACAGGTAGGGTGCCAGTCAGCACAAAGGTCTTGCCAGCCAGGCCGGTCGTGCGGGCAGCCACTTCCGGCTGTGGTTTGACGCCCTGTGCCTGCAAAGCACGGACAATTTCAATGTTGTGCGGTTCGGCAAAAAAACGGGCAATTGAACCCGCAACCACCGGACCGACATCTGAAACACCGAGCAAGGCATCCTCATTGGCGACCATCAGATTTTCAAGAGACTCGAACCGCAAAGCCAGGTCACGGGCAGTTGTCTCACCCACGTGCCGGATCCCAAGTGCGAAGATCAACCGACCCAACGTTGGCTGGCGTGCGCGATCAATGGCTACGACCAGGTTTTCAGCGGACTTCTGTCCCATCCGGTCGTAACCGGCCAGCTCCTGGGCGGTCAGCCCATATAGTTCGGCCAACGAATGGATACGGCCACGATCGACCAGTTGATCAACCAGTTTGTCACCGAGTCCTTCGATATCGAGTGCCTTGCGCGCAGCCGCATGCAGAATACTTTGCTTGCGCTGGGCAGGGCAAAACAAACCGCCAGTGCAACGGGCAATCGCTTCGTCTTCAACGCGCTCGATCGCCGAGCCACACACCGGGCAGCTATTTGTCATGACAAAACGGGTTGCACCGGCCGGGCGTTTGTCGAGCACCGGGCCGACCACTTCGGGTATCACATCACCGGCGCGTCGCACGATCACGGTGTCGCCGATGCGGACGTCTTTTCGGTTGATCTCATCCTGATTGTGCAGGGTGGCATTGGTGACTGTGACCCCACCGACAAATACTGGCGCCAGGCGCGCCACGGGCGTGATCGCGCCAGTGCGACCCACCTGCACCTCAATGTCGAGCAGGGTGGTGGCCGCTTCTTGCGCCGGAAACTTGTGGGCGATGGCAAAACGCGGCGCACGGGCGACAAAACCCAGCACCCGCTGTGCGGCCAGGTCATTGACCTTGTAGACCACACCATCAATGTCATAGGGCAACTTGTCACGGCGCGCCCCGACCTGGGAGTAATACGCGAGCAACTCACCCGCCCCACGCGCGATCACGTGCTGGCTCCTGTTGACTGGCAAACCGAGTTGCGCCAGCCAGTCCAGCATGTCACTGTGGCGCGCGAGAAGTGCGTCACCGACGTCGCCCCAGCCATAGGCAAAGAATCTCAGGGGCCGCTGCGCCGTGATGCGAGAATCAAGCTGACGCAGGCTTCCGGCCGCGGCGTTACGCGGATTCACGAATATCTTTTCGTCGCGGCTACGCTGCGCGTCGTTCATACGTCGAAAATCAGCAAGATTCATGAACACCTCGCCCCGTACCTCAAGCACGGACGGCATCTGGGCCGCATTGCCCGACAGGCGCAACGGGATGGACTTGATCGTGCGAATATTGCTGGTGACATCTTCGCCGGTCTGCCCATCACCACGCGTCGCCGCCTGGACCAGCCTGCCTTGTTCATAGCGCAAATTGATGGCCAGGCCATCAAGTTTGAGTTCACAGAAATATTCAACCCGCGCGTCGGGCGCGAGTTTGTCAGCGGCGCGCAACGTGTCGGTCACACGTTTGTCAAAAGCCTCGACCTCGAGTGCTTCGAAGGCATTTCCAAGGGACAGCATGGGCACCGCGTGGACCACGCTGCCAAAGGCACCCAGGGGTGGTGCCCCCACGCGCTGGGTAGGAGAGTCGGGCGTGACAAGCTCCGGATACGAGGACTCGATGTCCTGTAGCGCACGCATCAGGCAATCATAGTCTGCATCGGAGACGGTGGGTGCGTCCTGCACGTAGTAGGCGTGGTTGTGGCGCTCAATTTCCGCACGCAGGGCGACTGCACGCGCCTGGAACGGGATCAGAGGTGAATCCGCGTCAAAATCAAATGTACCCAACACGCCTGGCATCGTGATCGATCAGGCGAACACGCGCTGTGCGCGCGGACTTCCGGCTTGCAGGCCCGCGTTTTCAAGCTGAATATACAACTGTTGCAGGCGCTCATCGATCGCGCTGTCTGTGCCTTGCTGCACGGCCCTGTCCTGATCATCCACGAGTTCAGCACCGATACGCCGAGCCAGCTCGAAACCCACATCGACCATGCGACCAAACGCACGCGTGTCAGCCGGGCTGCACGGCACATCCAGCAGCAGGCTCAGGCGATCGACACCCGCCATGCCGGCATCAAACGGCTCGTCATCCGAACGCGACAAGGTAAAACAGACCATGCCGTGCTCACCCAGCCAGGCCAGGCGACCATCCATCTGCACGAAACCCATATTGCGAGCGGCCGCAGTGACCTCAGTCACCGGGCGCGTAGCGCCCAGCAACAGTGTCAGGCCAACCTGGGTATCCAGTGCGGCGCACGTGTCATCCAGCCGTGTGGCCAGTTCGAGCACCGTTTGCTGGTCTGGACCTTCAATGGAGGCCTCAAGCTGATCAGCCAGACCGTGCACGCGATTCCATATTTGCGACCACTCGATCGCCGATAATGCCCCGCCACGATTCGCCAGCAACACGGCCACCTGCATAGAGAGGTAGGCGGCTTGCGGCTGCAGGCGACGCGAAAGTTGTCCTTCGGTATCCTGGACAAAGATACGAACCGGTTTGCGCCCGGCACTGCGCAGTGGCTGGATCAGGGGCAAGAGATCTTCGGCGCTCATCGGGCCCTGGAATGTCACTTCGATCACCACTTCGCTGGTGGGATCAGGCTCTTCGTTATCCAGAATCCGGGCTGGGTCAGTTTCTGCGGCGCGGGCGGCCATCGTCGCGCCCGCGTCCCCCAGTCCAGGTTCGCGTCGCACGTCCGAAGTGCCGAGCACTCCATCCCCGAGGAGAGGATCCTGTTCGATCACGGGCATGTTCGCCTGCATGCGCCTGCGCACACGGCGATCCTGCCAATAATTGAATCCCAGCAACAACAGGATCACAACCAGCCCTAAAGCAATCAGGTAGATCTGCAACTCACTCATTTGTCATCTCTGGATCATGCGGCTTCTGCAGCAAGCTGCAAAGCGGATTCAATATCAACAGCAACAATACGCGAAACACCCTGTTCCTGCATGGTCACGCCCACTAACTGTCTCGCCATCTGCATGGCGATCTTGTTGTGCGAGATAAACAGGAACTGCGTGTGTTCGCTCATGCTGCCGACCAGATTGGCGTAACGTTCAGTATTCGCATCGTCAAGCGGCGCATCGACCTCATCGAGCAGGCAGAACGGCGCTGGATTGAGTTTAAACAAGGCAAACACCAGCGCAGTCGCCGTCAGTGCCTTTTCACCACCGGACAGCAAGTGGATAGAAGTATTGCGCTTGCCGGGTGGCTGGGCCATCACCTGCACACCTGCGTCGAGGATTTCGTCGCCAGTCATGATCAGGCGTGCCTCGCCGCCGCCAAACAACTTGGGGAACAACTCACCAAAATGCGTATTGACCTCGTTAAACGTTGTCTGCAGCAAATCGCGGGTTTCACGATCAATTCTGCGAATCGCATCTTCCAGGGTATCGATCGCGCTTTGCAAGTCGGCGTACTGGGCATCCAGGTAGCCCTTGCGTTCGCGCGAGGCGTTCAATTCATCCAGCGCTGCCAGGTTGACCGAACCCAGGGCTTCGATCTGGCGCGTAATGCGCTGCACCTCAGTCTGAAGCCAGGGCGGACGTGACCACTGCTCAGGCTGATCGACAAGGGCGGCCTGTACCAGCGCGCGATCAATCTGGCGGGCATCGAGCTGCTCGGCAAACTGTTCAGACGCCAGGCGAGCGGCTTGTTCTTCGAGTTGCAGCGACATGATGCGTTCACGACGTGGGTCAAGCGTGCGTTCAAGCGTGAGCCGATCTTCGTCTGCCTGCCGCAATTGCGCGGCAAGTGTGTCCATTTCAATACGCGCCAGGCTCAACGTTTCTTCGCAGGCCGCACGGACCTCAAGGGCATCCTGCAGACCCGCTTGCGCGGCGGCAGCGTCAAGCGTGACCAGTTCTGACTCGAGCCCGACCCGTTCCAGTTTGGCGCGCATCGCCTGCTCTGTCGCCAATTGCCCATTGCGCTGCAGTTCAGCGATGCGGGCCCGAATGCCGCGCTCTGCGAATTCAGCTTCCTGCGCACCGCGCTCCTGGTCGCGCAGCCGGCTGCGCGCGAGTTCGGCCTGATCGGCCAGAGCCTCGCCTGCCATCTCGGCCTGGGCGTAGGCTTCCTGGTGCCCGCCAAGCTCGGCATCGAGCTCTTCAAAACGCGACTCGGCACTCATCCTGGTGGCGCGCAATTCTTCTTGCTGCGAGGAAATTTCTGAAATATCCAGCGCAAGCCGTCCTGAACGCTCGCGCGTCTGTTCAACCTGTTGCTGTACACGGGTGAATTCGAGCTGCAGGTCATGCAGACGACGGGTGACCTCAGACACACGCTGCCTGGCCGAGGGCATGGCCTGGGACAACTGCTGCCAGCCAGCCTCGGCCTGCGCCACCGCGCAACGCGACTGATCGGCGATCAACTGATGCGCTTTGATTTCACGCTGGAGATTTTCGATCTCTTGCTGACGCGCCAACAAACCTGCCTGCTCGGAATCGGGCGCATAGAAGCGCACGCTTTGTGCGTCAACCAGATGACCACCCTGCACCACCAGCACGGCACCAGCGGGCAAAGTGGTGCGGGCCGCCAGGGCCTGCGTGATGTCGGGCGAGATGTATACGTTGCCCAGCCAACCTTGCAGCAACGTGCGTAATTCCGGGTCACTGATGCGCAGCATGGAAGCAAGTGGCGTCATGCCTGCCGGCACGGGTGCCGCGGGTGCCGCAACGGGCAATTGATAAAACGCCAGCCTCGCAGGCGGTGCATCGGACGTAAATGCGCGTACCCAGTCAAGATTGCGGACTTCAAGACCGGTCATGCGCTCGTTGAGCACCGCTTCAAGGGCGGTTTCCCAGCCCGGCTCGACGTGCAGTTTTTGCCACAGCCGACCCAGGCCGGTCAGTTCGTGCTTGGCCAGCCAGGGCTCGAGCGCGCCCTTTTTCTGCACGTCTTCCTGCAGACGCACCAGCGCCGACAGACGGGCATCGAGACGCGACACGTTTTGCGCTTCGGTCTGCGCCAGTTGCTGAGCCTGACTACGCCGGCTGTCAGCCTCGGGAAGTTTTTCCTCAAGCTCGACAAGAACGGCCTGGGCCTCTTCGAGCAATTCCTGGGCGACCACCTTGTCACCAGCTAATTGGTCAAGCGTACCCAGATCAGGTGATTCGACACCCCGTAATTCCTGCGCCAGCCGTTCACGCCGCATTTCAAGTGCATCAAGCTGGCGGTCCGCGTCACGCTGACTTTGTGCGACCAGCGCAAGATTTTGCTCGACCTTGGCAAGTGCCATGCGCATTTCTTCACGCATGGCGCTGGCCTGACGCACACGCGCCTCGATGTCGGGCAAACCAGCCTGGGCGGCTTGGGCCTGCTCGCGGGCCTGTTCGGCGCGCGCGGCACTGGTCATCAGCTCTTCTTCACCTTCGAGAATTTGCTCTTGGCAATGCTGCTGTTGCGATTCCCATTCGGCAATCTGGTCCTGTAACTGCGTGCGACGAGACTGCAACCGGTTGCGCGATTCGACCACGTGGCGGATTTCGGCCTCGAGGCTGCTAACCTTGGCATTGGCTTCGTACAGCGCGCCTTGCGAGGCATGCACGGCATCGCTCGCTGCGTAGTGAGCCTGTCTGCGCGATTCAAGCGCCGCCTCACTGGACCGAAGGCCTGCCGTGGCCGCTTCAAGTTCAGTCTGCGCACGCCCAATCTGTTCCTGTGTGCGATCACGTTCGACATGCGCGGCGGCTTCTTTAAGAAACCAGAGCGCGTTCTGCTTGGCCTCGCCTTCGGCCTGCAACGCACGGTATTCACGCGCGACCTCGGCTTGCGACTCCAGCTTTTCGAGCTGGGACGTCAGTTCGCGCAGGATGTCGTCGATACGCACCAGGTTTTCACGTGTGTCCGACAATCGGTTTTCTGTTTCGCGGCGACGCTCTTTGTAGCGCGACACGCCGGCTGCCTCTTCGAGGTAGACGCGGAGTTCTTCAGGCTTGGCTTCGATCAACCGGTTGATCATGCCCTGACCAATGATGGCGTAGCCGCGTGACCCAAGACCCGTGCCCAGGAACAAGTCATGGACGTCACGACGCCGTACCTGCTGGTTATTGATGAAATAGCTGCTGGTACCGTCACGCGTCAGGACGCG
>CAIJKV010000389.1 GCA_903821335.1 uncultured beta proteobacterium | reverse complement strand
GGCATAGGTGCTTCGGCCGGCGGGCTTGAGGCGTTCGAGCAGTTTTTCCGCAATACCCCTGCGGATATCGGCATGGCCTTCGTGCTGGTATCGCACCTGGATCCGAACTACCACAGCATCCTGACTGAAATCCTGCAGCGCGCCACGCTGATGAAGGTGATGGAAGCCGTGGATAAAGTCACGGTTCAGGCCAATCACGTCTACGTCATCCCGCCGAATCGCGTGATGGTGATCAAAGGTGGCAAGTTGCAATTGAGCGCCCCGGTGACGCCGCGCGGGCAGCGTATGCCCATCGACACGTTCCTGACTTCGCTGGCCGCCGATCAGGGCAAGAACGCCGTCGGAATTATCCTTTCGGGCACGGGGGCGGACGGCACCGTGGGATTACGGTCCGTCATCGGTGCCGGGGGCATGTCTCTGGTGCAGGAACCCGATACGGCCAAGTTTGACGGAATGCCGTCCAGCGCGATCGACGCCGGGGTTGCGACTTACGTCCTTCCCGTTGAGGATATGGCCAAGCAATTGATCGAGGGACATCAGCCAGGGCGGCTGCCTCTGGAATCCGGTGCCCCGGGTGTGCATCCTGATGCGTTGTTGCGCCTGCTTGGCCATTTGCGCGCTGCCACGGGCCATGACTTTTCCCAGTACAAGAAAAGCACGATCATCCGTCGCATCGAACGGCGCATGACGCAGAACAACATCGAGGACATGAAAGTTTATGCCCAGTTTCTCAAGGAAAACCCCTGCGAAATCAATATTCTCTTCAAGGAACTGCTGATCAACGTGACCGGGTTTTTCCGGGATCCCGAAGTGTTCGAGCATCTGCGCGACGACGTTTTGCCGTCCCTGTGCAAGGACAGGCCGGAAAACCTGCCGTTTCGGGTGTGGGTCGCGGGTTGTTCCACTGGCGAGGAAGCGTATTCGATTGCCATGTTGCTGCGCGAATGCATGGGTGCGTTGGCGCAGCGATTGTCGATCCAGTTGTACGCCACCGACATTGATGATGATGCAATTGCCTTTGCCCGCGCAGGCGTTTACCCGGCCACCATCGCGCAGGACGTCACACCGGAACGGCTGTCCCGTTTCTTTATCAAGGAGGATGTCGGTTTTCGGGTGAAAAAGGAAATCCGAGAGATGGTGGTGTTCGCCGTCCAGAGCGTCATCAAGGATCCGCCTTTCACCAAACTGGATTTGCTCAGTTGCCGCAACCTGATGATCTATTTAGAGCCGGAACTGCAAAACCGGATGATTTCGATGTTTCACTACGCCCTCAAGCCGGGCGGCGTGCTGCTGCTTTCGCCCTCTGAGGGCATCGGCAATCATACAAAGCTATTTTCGGTACTGAACCGCAAGTTGAAATTCTACGCGGCCATTCCCGCGGCAAACTCGGCCCGAACACTGATGACCAATCCCCTGGCCTGGGACAAGGATCGCAGAGACAAGACGATGCGCGAGCCACAGCAAAAGCCCGATGAAGTCAATTTCATCGCGTTGGCGCGCCGGTTACTGATCCAGTATTTTGCCCCACCTTCGGTAATCACCGACCGCGAGGCCAACATCCTTTACATCCACGGCGACACGGGGAAATATCTGCGCCCGGCACCCGGGATCGTCAGCGCCAATGCCATCACGATGGCGCGCGAGGGCCTTGAGCCGGAACTGCGCGCAGCGATTCAGCCGGCGACCGAGTCGGGCCGGACAGCGACGCTGAACCGGGAAATACAGGTCAAGACGAACGGGGGCTATTCGGCCGTCAGCTTAAGCGTCAGGCCGTTGCCCGATCACTCGGGCGGGCAGGGCTGGTTGTTGATCAGCTTTCAGGATGTTGCGACCCCACCATCCAAACCGGCTCGCAAGCGCATTTCGAAGTCCGTTGAGCGGGGGCTTCTTGACGAGTTGCAGCAGGAGCTCGCCTATACCCGTGAGAACTTACAAGCCAACGTTGAGGAGCAACAGGCGTCCAACGAAGAACTCAAGTCCGCCAATGAGGAGATGCAGTCCACCAATGAGGAGTTGCAGTCTACCAACGAGGAGCTTCAAACCTCCAAGGAGGAATTGCAGTCGATCAATGAAGAACTGATCACGGTCAATGCCGAATTGCAATCCAAAATCGAGCAGCTGGGCATCATGCAAAACGACATGAAGAACCTGTTCGACAACATGAGCATCGGCACGATTTTTCTCGACCAGTACATGGTCATCCGGCGATTCAACCGGGACGTCGCCCGAGGCTACCGCCTGGTGGGCTCGGATGTCGGCAGACCGCTGGCAGACATCAAGTCCGACTTTGATGAAGAGCCTCTGCTCGCCGAGGCCCGCAAGGTGCTCGATACGCTCATACCGTTCGAGCGTGAAATCCTCAGCCGCGACGGGATGTGGTACCTGGTGCGCATCCAACCCTATCGAACGCTGGATAACATGATCGACGGCGTCGTCATGACATTTTCTGACATTACCAGGCGCATCGAAGCTGAAACGACGGCACATGACGCGCAGGTGGTTGCCGAAAACACCGTCGCCACGGTGCGCGAACCGCTGCTGGTGCTGGATGCCGACTTGCAGGTTGTCACGGCCAACCGCGCCTTTTGCCAGTATTTTCAGGTCAAGGCCGAAGACACCATCGGCCACAGGGTGTACGACCTCGGAAACGGTCAGTGGAATATTCCCGCCTTGCGCAAGCTGCTTGACGAAATACTGCCCGTCAACGGGACATTTGAAGGGTACGTGGTGGAGTCGGATTTCCCGGGCCTCGGCTTGCGGAAAATCATATTGAACGCGCGACGTATTCTTCGTGAGAAGCGCGACCGTGCGCTGATTCTCCTGGCGATGGAGGTGACGCATGAGCAGGGTCCTCCGTAGCGCTAAGGCAGGGGCTCCCTCGGCGCCGCAGCCTGCGAATGCGGATCTCGGCGCGCCTTCGGCCAAAGATCTCCTTCAGGATCTTCAATTGCACCAGACAGAACTGCAGATGCAGGTAGAATCATTGCGCGCCACTCAGATCGAGCTCGAGGAGGCTCGAGACCACTACGAAACACTCTATGAGTTTGCCCCCGTTGGATACATCACGCTCACCGCGACGGGGCAAGTTGCGGCAATCAATCTGACCGGTTCGATCCTGCTGGGATGTGACCGATCGAAAATCGTCAAGCGTCGCTTTTCGCAGTTTATTTCGCCCGCACATCAGGATCGCTGGTATCGTCAGTTCGTGCGCCTGATGAAGCAGGCCGAAGATGATCCGATTCAGATCGACCTCGAGCTGACACGCGCGGACGGTTCTGCCTTTTATGTCCATCTGAACTGCCAGCGCCGGGAGGATACCCGTCAAGGTGGGCTGTTGCTCGTTGCGATTTCCGACATCAGTCAGTCCCGCCGTGATGATCTGCAAGCGCGGATTGCCGGAGTGGCCTTCGAGTCGCAAGAAGGCATCATCGTCGCGGACTCCCACCAGAGGATTCTGCGCGTAAACCACGCCTTTACACAGATCACCGGCTACACCGCAGACGAGGCCATTGGCCAACATCCACCAGCGCTCTTGAACTCTGCTCGCCAGGACGAGGCGTTTTACAGAGGCTTGACCGACACGCTGTTAAAGCACGGCGCGTGGCACGGTGAAATCTGGAACCGGCGCAAGGACGGATCCGAGTATCAGATATCGCTCAACATCACGGCGGTCAAGGACGACGCGGGCATCATCACCAATTTCGTGGCGACCTTCACCGACATTACATTTCGCAAGCAGGCCGAAGAAAAAATCGAGAACCTGGCTTTCCACGACCAGCTCACCCAATTACCCAATCGCCGCCTGCTCATCGACCGACTCAAGCACGCTCTGGCAGTGAGCGCGCGCAACCGGCAGTTCTGCGCGCTCCTCTTTATCGATCTGGATAGCTTCAAGACGCTTAACGATACGCAAGGCCACGACTCGGGCGACCTCCTGTTGCAGCAGGTGGCCGCGCGCCTGAGTGCATGCGTGCGCGCCAGTGACACGGTCGCGCGGCTGGGCGGTGACGAGTTCGTGGTGCTGCTCGAAGGCCTGGGAAAACAACTGTCGGATGCCAGCGACGAGGCGCAAGCTCTGGGCAGGAAGGTGCTGGCAACGCTTCACGAGCCGTTCCAACTTGGTTCGTTTCCCTACGTGAACACGGGCAGCATCGGCATCACATGCTTTTCCGGTGACCGTCTTGATACCGTCGAAGAAATCCTCAAGCAGGCCGACCTGGCGATGTACCAGGCCAAGACTGATGGGCGCAACACGTTGCGCGTATTTGATACCGGAATGCAGACCAGGGTGTCTCAACGAGCAACCCTCGAGACTGAGTTGCAGACAGCCTTGCGCGAGGATCAGTTTCGACTTTTCTACCAACCGCAAGTCACCGAAAACGGGAAGGTTTACGCCGCCGAAGCGCTCCTGCGCTGGCAGCACCCTCAGCGAGGCCTTGTCCTGCCCGCAGAATTTATTGCGCTTGCTGAGGAAACAGGCTTGATCCTGCAGTTGGGTTCATGGGTAATGGATTGCGCATCTGCGCAATTGGCCCACTGGGCGATGCTGCCCAGGATGAAAGATCTGAGTTTGTTGGTCAATGTCAGCGCGCGCCAATTCCACCATCCGGATTTTGTGGGTCAGGTGCATGCCGCTTTGGATCGGCATGGCGCCAACCCGAACCTGCTCAAACTCGAATTGACCGAGAGTCTGCTGCTTAAGGACATCGAAGGAACGATCGCCAAATTCAAGGCCTTGCGCAGCCACGGCGTACGTTTTTCCCTTGACGATTTTGGCACTGGTTATTCATCGCTGTCCTATTTGAGACAACTGCCGCTTGATCAACTGAAGATTGACCAGTCCTTCGTCAGGGACGTACCGGGCAATGCCAATGCATGTGCGATTGTCAACACAGTCCTCGCGCTGGGCAAGACGCTTGAATTGAGAGTGATCGCCGAGGGGGTAGAGACGCAAGAGCAACGCAACTTTCTCGCCGACAACGGTTGCAGCTTCGTCCAGGGATACCTGTTTGGCCGTCCCATGCCTTCGGATGAATTCACGACTTTCATGGACGCAAACGCAGAGCGTTAGGCCAGGGCGTCGTTATTGGTGAATTGCCAGGCGCGAGATTAGCGCACCGCTCGAAGAGTCGGTTCAATCGGCGCCAACTGGCAATGCTGATTACGTGAAAACCTCACCCCCAAAAGATACGGACCCAATCAAGAACCTAGTGCAGTGGATACTATCGCTGTAGTCGGGCTCTATGCCGTTTAGTGTGGAAATTGACATCACAGGCACCGCGATGAGTGAGCCCGTTGCCCTGCGGCATGGCGGGCTGCATGGGGTTGCAGGGTAAATGCTTGAGCTTGGACATGCGCAGATAACCGGCTGAGCCCCTACAAAATGACCACAATGCGTTCAATGGGGGGCGCTCCGATGATCAGGGTGTAAATGCCCAAAATCATATTTGGACGTCGCATGATGTAGCGTGGCATGTGTATGACGTCCTCCCGATCCACTCAGAATTGCAATCTGGGCGATAAATGCTCACTTCTCGATTGCGCGCTGATGTGTCATGACCGCTAAGAATTTATTTATTTGTATTCTAGATGCAACATTCACCCCATGTCATGCCGTAATATCCAAGTGCAAAAATATGGGAGGGTTGTTGGGCGGGTAGAAACAAAAAAGCGCCCCGAGAGGCGCTTAATCATTGGTGCTATGGCGGGGCAACACTGACCACATCACAAACCGCCTGAGGTGCTGAAATCTCAGGTTTTTTGGTTTTGGTCTGCGAGAGGGATACTAACTGCTCGTGAGTTTTTACTCTTCGGCAAGTATGAGCGGCAGCATCTTGCGTACATCACCATGTAAAGATGTCAGCGTGCTTTCAAATGAGAACTGCGGCATGTTCTCTCGAACCAATCTTGCCACGATTCGAGCCTGCTCAAAGTCGCGCGGCTTTTTAATCGTTTCTCGAGTTGATAGGCCAGAGAGCCAAGCTTTATGCAATGCAAAAGCTCGCGGGTCTGGCACCCGCATTGGTACAGGCCAACCGTCTTCATCGATGGCAATCGCGTCGAGTTTGGGAGCGTTCAACAGCCACTGCAATCCCGGCACCTCGACTGCAACAAGATCAGACTCGGCGAAGGTAACAAACTCAGTTGTGTGCATGCCACGCGGTGCAGTCACGAGGTTAACCATGAATTGTCCAGCATTCGCGGCTCGGTAGCCATTTTCACGAACGCACTCAAACGTTTTATCAGCATTTTTTAACAGCCCCAGCAGGCCGTTACCGTCTAGTTTGTCGGATACGACAGTCATTTTTTTTCGCCCATCGTAGAGCAAGTCAACGTCACCTGAGGCAAGTAATTCGAGTAAAAAATGAGCGCCTCCCTCTGCCTCATAGGCATACAGTGCTTGGGTACCAATGACAGTAAAGCTGTCGTGCACGCCGGCTCGTTCGAGTTCGCGAAGCACGCGAGCCACAACACGAGGGACACGATTTAACCTCAAGGCTTTGTTGAGCCTAGCTTGCTCTTCAATTTTTTCGGTAACTAAATGCAGTCGCTCTTTTGCTGCTTGGCGGCCAGCAGAAAACACCGCTAATAAATCCTCGGTTTGCGGCGACCGTGGCCCAAACGACTTACCGTTGCCGCGTCGATCCCGATCTCTGAACAGATATTCTGTACCGCGTACCGTTTTCCAGCGCATACCGTAGGTGTAGGATGCCGCATGACTCTGAGCAGCACGATAGTTTTCGTAAAGCTGCGCGGTATTGACTTGGTGAAGTCGCTGCTGATTCGATAGTGATTTCACATTGTTTCCGGCAAAAAATGTAATTTACTTATTTTGCCGGAAACAAACAATTAAATCAACATATGTTTCCGGCAAAATACGTTTATCAAGTTTTTGCCGGAAACGCAGATAAGCGCCATCGTGGCGGTGTAAGTGAGGCGCTTACAGTGTTTCGTATTCCATCCGAAGGTGCAAAAGCGCAGCTGACTTAGGTCACGAAATATTTTGTAATATATAAATAGACGCTATCGATTTAGCAGTTGCTCACTTTGCGTAAGCACAAGATTTTTTCTGTTGATGGATAGGATGCCTATGATCTACAAAGACCGAATGACCGCTAAGATGGAGAGCGACTTTGTCGTGTTTTTGATTGGCATGCGGATCAACAAACCACGGAATTTTTCAAGCTAGTTGTCGCCTAAGTTTATTTAAGCGGCTTGTTTGAGTTCTGGATAAGTCTCCTCTGGTGGTTGTGTTTCTGGGTGTAGCGGTTTCTCAGGATTGAGGTGCACGATCAGAACTGGCTGCCAGTTG
>CAIJKV010000388.1 GCA_903821335.1 uncultured beta proteobacterium | reverse complement strand
GGCGACTTCCGTCGGATCGAGGCGGCGAGCCCCTGTGAACCGTTTGTCCCAGTAGCGTTCGTTCATGTTTTCGACGCGAACCACGCCACCCGCGGCGGGAGAGTGCACAAATTTACTATCCCCGATATAAACACCTACGTGTGAATAACGGCGCCCCATGGTGTTGAAAAACACCAGGTCGCCCACCTGCAGGTCCTGGCGGGTGACGTTGTTGCCGAGTTTGGCAATGTCGTCAGCCCTCGGGGGCAGTTTCAAACCCAGCGACTGCTGCGCCGAATAGCCGACGAGGCCACTGCAATCAAAGCCAGTCGTGGGTGACTTGCCACCGTACCGATAGCGTATGCCCAGTTGTGTCATCGCATATTGGGCAAGCGGATTGTTAAATTCGCCAGGCGTGAATTCGGTACCGCTTTTCAGTCGGGCAAGAAATGAGCCGATCGGGTCGGAAGAGGCACGCCAGTCATAACCAGACGAATAACTGTCCCAGTCCATCGACGCTGTTTTGGACGGGTTGGTCTCGGCACAACCAGCCAGCAATGCTGAACTTGCGCAAATGGCAAACAACCCACCACGACGAAAGGAGGCGCACAGGCTTACGATACGGGCAGCGGATATCAGGAATTTATGCATTGGTTCTTCTTCATGAGGGGAGTAAACCAAACCCACCTCAAGTTGGATTTCGTCAGTGCGGGAAAGCCTCGTGCAAGCTTCGCCTGCGACAATCATAGTACAAAACCTGCCAGGGTTCAGCAAAGACTGTTTTACAGTAGAAACCCTGCCAACGTTCAGAATACTCATTTCGGAGACCGTCATGAATGCGATTCAAACCTTCCATCAGCACTCAATCCAAGATCGCGAGGCCTTCTGGAAAGAAGAGGCCGCGGGTATTCACTGGGAGACACCTTTCACGCAGGTGCTGGACTATTCTAATCCCCCCTTCGCAAAGTGGTTTGTGGGTGGGCGCACGAATCTGTGCTTCAACGCGGTCGATCGCTGGCTCGAAACACGGGCCGACGCGCCCGCCCTGATCTGGGTGTCAACCGAGGTTGACCAGGAAATAACCTACACCTACCGTCAACTCTACCAAGAGGTCAATGCGGTCGCCGCCATGCTGCGCGCCGAGGGTGTGGGGCAGGGTGACCGTGTGCTGATCTATATGCCGATGGTTCCCGAGGCGGTGTTTGCGATGCTGGCCTGCGCGCGCCTTGGCGCGATCCATTCGGTGGTGTTCGGTGGCTTTGCCTCGGTCAACCTGGCCCAGCGCATCGATGACGCCCAGCCCAAAGTCATTATCTGTGCCGACGCTGGCTCGCGCGGCGGCAAGGTCACACCTTATAAGCCTTTGATGGACAAGGCTATTTTGCTTTGCCAGCATCCCCCTGGCAAAGTAATCGTGGTCGACCGTGGGCTGTTCGCCTTTGAACCTGTTGCAGGTCGAGACCTCGATTACGCTGCGTTGCGCAGTCAGCACGAGGGTGTCGAGGTGCCGGTGACTTGGGTTGAGTCCTCGACCCCGAGCTACGTGCTCTACACCTCGGGCACCACCGGCAAGCCCAAGGGTGTCCAGCGTGACACCGGGGGGTATGCCGTGGCGCTGGCGTCTTCCATGCATCATATTTTTAATGGCAAACCGGGCGACACCTTCCTGTGCACCAGTGATATCGGCTGGGTGGTGGGGCATTCGTACATCGTCTACGGCCCGTTGATTGGCGGCCAGGCCACGATCCTGTACGAGGGCACGCCCGTGCGTCCGGATGGCGGTATCCTCTGGAGCCTGGTCGAGCGCTACCAGGCGAATACGATGTTTTCGGCCCCGACCGCGATCCGGGTGCTCAAAAAGCAGGACCCCACCTTGCTCAAGAAATATGACCTGTCGTCACTGCGCGCGCTCTATATGGCGGGCGAGCCCCTGGACGAACCCACGGCGCAGTGGATTTCCGAAGGTCTGGGCAAGCCGATCATCGACAACTACTGGCAGACTGAGACGGGTTGGCCGATTTTGGCCGCACAGCCAGGCGTCGCCAGCGTCCCCACCAAATTTGGCAGCCCCTCGTTCCCGGTGTACGGGTTTGATGTGCGTGTCATTGACGAACAAACCGGCCAGGATATTGGCGCCAATCAGAAGGGCGTCGTCGCGATCGTGCCGCCCTTGCCGCCAGGTGCCATGAGCACGATCTGGGGGGATGATGCCCGTTTTGTCGAGACGTATTTTTCCTCCATCCCTGGCCGTCAGGTGTACTCCACCTTTGACTGGGGGCTGGTCGATGAGGACGGTTACTGGTTCATTCTGGGCCGCACGGATGACGTGATCAACGTGGCGGGTCACAGGCTGGGCACACGGGAAATCGAAGAGTCCATCAACAGCCATCCGGCGGTGGCCGAGTGCGCGGTGGTTGGGATCGCTGATCAGCTCAAGGGTCAGGTCGCCGTTGCGTTCGCCGTGCTCAAGGACGCCTCGCTGATTGATCAGCCTGGTTCAGACCTGAAGCTGGAAGGCGACATCATGCGTGTGGTCGACGAGCAACTCGGTCCGGTC
>CAIJKV010000387.1 GCA_903821335.1 uncultured beta proteobacterium | reverse complement strand
TAGGTTGATATGTCGCTCATGTCTGGATGGTTACGCCGACGCGTCACATGGCTGACGCTGTGTGCCGTGCTATTCGGCGCCATCGCTCCAGCGGTCGCGCATGGGTTGGCTACGGACAAGGCCTGGATCGATATTTGTAGTATTGGCGGCACAAAACGCATTGCGCTGGACACGGACTCCGGTCAGGCACCTGCTCAGACCATGGCCTCTGGCGAATGTCCGTTTTGTCTGCTGCACAACGACATTCCAACGTTACCTGCCAGTGAAGTTTCCGCTCGGTTTTCGGATATCCCTTCGGCAGTTGTGTCGTGCACAGTCCAGGATGGCCTGCGGCACCTCCAATCTCTCTGGTCCGCACATCACTCGCGGGCACCTCCCTCCTTCTCCTGATTCCTGAATCTTTGATTCGACCTCGATTCCGAAATATTCGGTCGAGCGGTCGGACGGTATGCGCCATGTCAATTGCGCACATCATCAATTTCAAATCTGGAGAAATCCATGCATTCCACTATCAAGGCTCTTGACCTTGCCAGGCACGTCAATATCGGCGCAACGATCGGACTGTTCGCGTGGTTGACGGCAGCTGCTTTAAGTCTGCAATCCGGACCATCAATAACTAGCCATGATCCTGGCAGCGAAACCATTGGTTACTCAGTCGTGACGCAGGTGCAGCCATGAGACGCTGGTACTCAGATCGCGGGGCCAAACGCGGCCTGCTTGCCATCACGGTGTTCGGGATTCTTTGGGGCTGTTGGGCCATCATTTACACGAAGGAGCTTGCCAATATTCCCGGCCTGACTGTTCACAGACTGGAACTTCAGCAAATGGACACTCAGCAGTCCACTTGTGAGTGCACGACAAAGACCTGAGCCTGTCGCCCAGTTGCATCCTCTCATGGACGGAAAGTCTGCTGTTGCAGGCATTGCGTCACGTGGTGGGGCCTTATTAATTTATCGAACTAGGAACACGCATGAAATATCTTGCAAAATCTTTGTCCACCGCCTTTCTGGCGATCGCCCTCCAGTCAGCGGCATTTGCGCATGACCAGACCTCAGCAAACCTTCAGGTTACTGATGCATGGATACGCGCGTCGGCACCCGGCCAGACGAATGGTGCTGGCTACATGACGATCAACAATACCTCCCACCATCCAGACCGCATGATTTCGGCAAGCACTTCGGTCGCCGGGCGCACTGAGCTGCATACCGTGTTGACGGAAGACGGCCTGGCAAAAATGCGTGAAGTCAATGCCATCGACATTGCTGCCAACTCGATGGCAAAGTTTTCACCAAACGGCTTTCACGTCATGTTCTTGCAGATGAAACAGCCTTTCAAAGAGGGAGAAACGATCCCGGTAACACTCAAATTTGAAAAATCGGGCGAGATAAAAGTCGACTTTGTCGTCAAGCCAACCACCTACAACCCGAGTGGTCAAAACGCGCCGATGAACCATGATCATGGCGGCATGAAGCCGAACTGATCAGTCGTTGACTTGGCTTAATTTCGCCGTTATGGCGCGGGTGGATTGATGACTTACTTACTTAGAGATGTTGGATGGATAGGAAAATGAAAGACAGGGAGCTACAGCAACGCAGCCTATTGTTGCGCGTCCACTTTTGGGCAGCGCTGATCGCTTCACCGATCGCACTGATCGCTGCAATAACGGGGATACTTTATATTTTCACCCCACAGATCGAGCAGGCCCTCTATTCACATCTGGACAGCGTGACACCCAGTGGCGTCCCCCAACCCCTGGACACGCTGGTGCAGTCGGCGCTCAAGGACGTCCCGGACGGCTGGGTGCTGCATGCAGTCTCTCCGGCACAAAACCCGACCGATAGTGCCCGAGTCATCTTCATGCGGGACGTTGCAAAAAAAATCGTGCCGAGCGAGCATGCAGGGCACGGCCAGCCAGGTGTCAGTGC
>CAIJKV010000386.1 GCA_903821335.1 uncultured beta proteobacterium | reverse complement strand
TTGGCGGAGGCGCAGAGATTCGAACTCTGGATGCACGTTTTAGCGCACATACTCCCTTAGCAGGGGAGCCCCTTCAGCCGCTCGGGCACGCCTCCAAACCAAGGCAGCATTCTAGCACGGCTGCCAAAGGCTGCAAGGCCGCCACCGCTGTCAATCAAACTTTAGTCACGGGGGCGGTTTCCAACCCGAAGGCCTTGTGCAGTGCCCGTACGGCCAGTTCCATATATTTGTCGCTAATCACGACCGAAGTCTTGATTTCGCTGGTGCTGATCATGTGGATATTGATGCCCTCTTCGGCCAGCGTGCGAAACATCAGGCTGGCGACGCCAGCGTGCGAGCGCATGCCAATACCGACAATCGACACCTTGGCGACCTTGTCGTCCGACGACACCTCACGGGCACCCACGGCTGGCACGATGGTGCTGTTGAGCAACTCAAGCGTGCGTGCGAACTCGGTGCGGTTGACGGTGAACGAGAAGTCGGTCGTGCCGGAAACCGACTGGTTTTGCACAATCATGTCAACGTCGATGTTGGCGTCAGCCACTTTGCCCAGGATCGCATAGGCGACGCCTGGCTTGTCTGGCACGCCTAACAACGTGATTTTGGCTTCGTCGCGGCTAAAGGCGATGCCCGAGACAACAGCTGCTTCCATTTTTTCGTCTTCCTCAAAGGTAACCAGGGTGCCGGACTTCATTTCTTCGTCCAGCGGCATATTGGGGTCAGTCAGCGACGACAGCACACGTGTCGGCACACGGTATTTTCCTGCGAATTCAACCGAGCGAATCTGCAACACCTTTGAGCCGAGCGACGCCATTTCAAGCATTTCTTCAAAGGAAATGACCGTCAGGCGACGGGCATCGGGCTCAACGCGTGGATCGGTAGTGTAGACACCATCTACGTCCGTGAAGATCAGGCATTCGTCGGCCTTTAGCGCGGCGGCGACTGCCACGGCTGAAGTGTCTGAACCACCGCGACCGAGCGTAGTGATGTGGCCCGCGTCATCCACACCCTGAAATCCTGTCACGACCACCACGCAACCTGCATCCAGATCTGCACGGATACGGGCGTCGTCGATGGATTTGATGCGTGCCTTGGTGTAGGCCGAGTCCGTGTGAATAGGCACCTGCCAGCCAGCGTAGCTGCGGGCCTTGAGACCTTCAGCCTGCAAGGCCAGCGCCAGCAAGCCACTGGAAGCCTGTTCGCCGGTGGCTGCGATCATGTCAAGCTCACGCCCGTCTGGCATGGGCGAAAGTTCGCGGGCCAGGCCCAGCAACCGGTTGGTTTCACCCGACATAGCGGACGGCACTACCACGATCTGGTGCCCGGCGGCGTGCCATTTGGCGACGCGGCGCGCAACATTCTTGATACGCTCGACCGAACCCATCGAGGTGCCGCCGTACTTGTGCACAATAATAGACATGATGTTGAATCAGAAAATTCCGCGACCTAGTACACCCCGCAGAACTGGGCGTAAACGGCACAGACAAAAGAATAAAGTCCAGTATTTTAACGCCTAGACAAAATAACGCGGCCCCGGACGCACCGGACGACGCGCGAACCATGCTGCCAGAGCAGTTCGCGATCATGGCCCAGCGCGTGTAATTGCCTGAACTGACGCAACAATTCGGCCAGTCGACGATCACTTGGCATGGCCGTGCCCTGCCCGTGCAGCCAGTAACGCAGCACCAGTGCCTGGCGCCCTGCGCTCAGCAGTCGCCAGTCCTTGAGACTAAAACTGCCATCGACCGGATCGGGGTGCAGACCCGCCAGATCATCGCGAGCAACCTCGTCCAGAATATCGGCCGCCTCGCCGGACTGCCGGGCATGGCGTGAGAGGGTCACTGCCCAGGCGGGCCAGAACTTGTGCAGCACGGGCAGCAACTCTTTTCTAAGTGCCCCGCGGGCATAGCTGGGATCGATGTTGCTGGGATCCTGCACCGGTTGCCAGCCGGTCTGGTGTGCGTACCGATCGACAAGTGTCAGGATATGTTCACGATCGAGGTCCAGCCACGGGCGCAACAGTCGCATTCCCGCACGTTGCGCGTCCGGCTGCATGGCGGCCAGGCCGCGCACTCCGGTGCCGCGCAGCAATCGCAGCAAGACGGTTTCAGCCTGATCCTGGCGGTGGTGCGCCAGCAGCAAGGCCACCACGCCCACGCGCGCGGCCATCTCAGCCAGCGCTGTGTAGCGGGCCTCTCTGGCTGCCGCCTCGACACCCAACCCAAGCCCCTGCTCAACCTGGACCTGACACACCCTCAATGGCACGGTAAGTTGCTGCGCCAGCACTTGCACGCGTGCGGTCCAGTCATCCGCCTGGGGAAACAGCCCATGATGAATATGAAAAAGATGCAGGCCACGACCTTGATCGCGACACACAGTGGCCGCGACGATCGCCAGGGCCGCAGAATCGACACCTCCACTCAAGGCCACTGCAACCGGCGCATGAGCTGGCAAGCGGGCCAGGGCGTCGCGCAGTGCGGTGTCGGGCAACGTGGCCACGACCGCCTGCGCGCGGGTCGGACAATCAGGCACGCACTTCCTGGAATCGACCGAAGGACATCAGACGCTCGACACGGTGATCAACCAGCTGGGCGGGCGTCATGCCCGACAGCTGACGCAACGAATCGCCTAGCGCACGGCGCAGCAGGCGCGCCATGACGCGAGGATCACGGTGAGCACCACCCACGGGTTCGTTGACCACACGGTCAATCAGGCCAAATTCCTTGAGCCGAGGTGCTGTGATCGCCAGTGCCGCCGCGGCTTCAGCGGTTTTGTCGGCACTACGCCACAAGATGGAAGCACAACCTTCGGGCGAAATGACCGCATAGGTTGAATATTGCAACATCAGGACAGCGTTGCCCACGGCGATGGCCAGCGCACCGCCCGACCCCCCTTCGCCAATGATCGTGGCGATGATAGGCACCTTAAGTTCGGCCATGGCGTAGAGGTTATGGCCGATGGCTTCGGACTGGCCGCGTTCTTCGGCGCCAATGCCTGGATAGGCGCCTGGCGTGTCCACAAACGTGAAGACGGGCAGACTGAATTTTTCTGCCAGTCGCATCAGGCGCAGCGCCTTGCGATAGCCTTCCGGACGCGGCATGCCAAAGTTGCGTGCAGCGCGCTCTTTGGTGTCACGACCTTTCTGGTGACCGATCACCATGCACGCTGTGCCGTTGAAACGCGCCATGCCGCCCACGATCGACAGATCGTCGGCATACATGCGGTCGCCATGCAATTCGTGGAAGTCGGTAAAGATTTCCCGGACATAATCCAGCGTGTACGGGCGCTGGGGGTGACGCGCCACCAGGGCGGTCTGCCAGGGGGTCAGCTTGGCATAGATATCCTTGGCCAGGTTCTGGCTTTTCTGCTGCAAGCGGTTGATCTCGTCAGAGATGTCGACCGCCGAATCAGCCTGCACGTAGCGCAGCTGTTCGATCTTGCCTTCCAGCTCACCGAGGGGTTGTTCAAACTCAAGAAAGGTATTGCGCATGTCTTGGAAATTTCCGTCATGAGCGGGCCAGTCAAAAACGACAACCCGCTGTACTGTCAATCAGGCGACTGCCAGGACCCTAGTATTCCACCGGAACAGGGTCCAGACTGCGCCACAAATACCAGGTGGCAACCGTACGCCATGGTTGCCATGCCTGAGATACCTCGCGCGCCTCAAACCGCGACACGGGCTCACCACTAAAGTAGTGTAACGAGATTGCCTTCAATAGTCCGACATCATCGAGCGGCAAGATATCGGGACGCTGCAAATTAAAAATCAGAAACATCTCGGCTGTCCAGCGGCCGATGCCGCGAATGGCTGTCAATTCGACGATGACCGCCTCATCGTCCATCGCAGCCCATTTTTGCGGATGCACCCGCTTTTCCTGGAAGTGCGCGGACAGGTCAAGAATGTACTCCGCCTTACGCTGGGACAAGCCCGCCTCGCGCAGCTTCTCAAGGCCCGCACGCTGAATATTCTGGGGCGTGGGACGCTTGCCACACTGCAACAGAAATCGTTGCCAGACGGTTTCGGCAGCCTTGACTGAAATCTGCTGGCCGACAATCGAACGGGCCAGCGTGACGAACGGATTTCCACGCGTGGTGAGCCAGATATCAGGGTGTTGGGGAATCACTTTTTTCAGGATGCGGTCTCGTCGCATCAACTGCGACACCGCGTCATCCCAATAGTCGGGCTTGAGGATGGATGATTCCGGACTGGGCATGTCAACCACCTTAAGCACGACGCCACTGCGTCTGGCCACCGGGCTTGTCATCAAGCTCGACTCCTGCACTTCTCAGTGTTGCACGG
Organism: uncultured beta proteobacterium; assembly: GCA_903821335.1. GTDB lineage: Bacteria > Pseudomonadota > Gammaproteobacteria > Burkholderiales > Burkholderiaceae_B > Zwartia. Next base: position 8,277 of record CAIJKV010000386.1, on the reverse strand, counting down.
ATCTGGTCCGCCTGGGCAAAATCACGCGACTGCTTGGCCGTGGCGCGTGCCTGGATCATGCTTTCGATTTCAGCCTCGGACCATTGCACGGCGCCACTGACGGGCTGGCCTGCAACCGCCTCGTCGATCGCGCGGCGGGTATAGCGTGTCGGGCTTTGAAAATAGGCCAGCGGATCCTGCTGCAACAAGCCCAGCACAGCGGCCAACGCCTTGAGTTGCCCACTAACCAGGGCGTCCTTGTCACGGTTAGCCTGCGTCGCCAGGTCAAACAACACCGCCACGGCACCCGCCGTATTGAAATCATCGTCCATGGCCGCGCGAAACGCCACCGCGGGTGCGACATCCCAGTCGATGTCGACTTGACCCACGCACGGAACATTTTGCAGGGTCTGGTAGAGGCGATCAAGCGACTGCTGGGTATCAACCAGGTTATCGGGCGCGTAGTTCTGCGGGCTGCGGTAATGATTGCGTACGATGAAAAACCGCAGCATTTCAGCTTCACGCGGGTTGACCAGATAGTTTGCCTGGTCATTCGGCTGTCCAGGCAAACCTATTGTCTGGCGGATCGTGCGAAAGTTACCCAGTGATTTCGACATTTTGTCCGAATCAACCATCAACGGGCCGCAATGCATCCAGTAATTGGCCAGCGTCTCGCCAAACGCACCTTCCGTCTGGGCGATTTCATTTTCATGGTGCGGGAATTTGAGGTCTGGACCACCGCCGTGAATATCAAGCGGCACGCCCAGCAGCGCACGGCTCATGGCCGAACATTCGATATGCCAGCCCGGACGCCCCCAACCGTAGGGTGAATTCCAGCGGGTGTCGGCAGGTTCGTGCTCCTTGGCAGACTTCCAGAGGACAAAATCAAGCGGATCGCGTTTGGACGACGCCACCGCGACGCGTTCGCCGGCACGCAAATCGTCGAGCGACTTGCCCGACAGCTTGCCATAGCCCGGAAAATCGCGCACAGCAAAATTGACGTCCCCGTCGCTGGCCTGGTAGGCCAGGCCATTTTTCTCAAGCCGACCAATGATGTCAAGCATGTCGGGAACGTATGCTGTGGCACGCGGCTGGTGATCCGGGGGCCAGACACCGAGCGCCCGTTCGTCGGCGTGCATGGCCTCGATAAAAAAGGAAGTGACCTCACTGATGCGCTGGCCTGACTCGACAGCCCGCCTGATGATCTTGTCATCGATATCGGTGATATTGCGCACATAGGTGACCTGCAGGCCGGTTACGCGCAGCCAGCGCTGGACAACGTCAAAGCTCACCAGCATGCGGGCGTGCCCGAGGTGACAATAGTCGTATACAGTCATTCCACATACGTACAACCCCGCACGGCCAGCCAGAATGGGGGAAAAGGGGCGCTTAGTGCGCGTCAGGGAGTCGTATATATGCAACATGCGAAAAATGAGTGCTTGAATGGATGCTGGAAGGGCCTCACCCAGGATTTGAGAGGCAAAAAACCACCGCCTGGGACCAGCGAGGCTAAAAGCAGGGCTAAAATGCGGATCGTCCAGTATAGCAATTGAGGGTTCTACGCCTTGAAGCTGCAACCAAGCATTCGATTTATCCTGCTCTCGCTTAGTGCAGCAGCGCTCATGCCTGGCGTTGCGCTCGCGCAATTGTCACCATCCGTCAATCCGCTCGCGAACAATCCCATGGCGACGTCTGCTGCGCCCCCTTCGGTCATGGGTCCGGGTGGGCAGCCGCTGATCTACGGCGACAAGATGCCCGAGCGCGGGTGGGATGGCCTGGCCAAGGTGCTCGAGGCCATCAGCCCCTCAGTCGATACGCGTATTCCCCTGACCGCCTCGGAAATCACACGCCGGATCGACAGCCTGCTGAGCGCAGGACGCGACACGCAGGCACTGGAAGAAATCGAAAAACGCCTGGCGGTTGAAGCCGATCGCAAAACACCAGGCACTGACGTCCAGCTCATGTTCATGCATGCACGCACCCTCGTTGTGCTCAATCGCATCCCCGAGGCTCAGGCCATTTACCAGCAAATGACCCAGCGGTTTCCTGAACTTCCAGAGCCTTGGAATAACCTCGCGGCACTCTATGCACAGCGCGGCGACCTGGACCAGGCGCGCCGCGCACTTGACATGGCATTGATGATTTACCCTGACTACGCCATGGCGCAGGCCAACCTGGGGGATGTGCAGCTCAAACTAGCCTTGCGTGCCTATGAAAAAGCGTCAGCGCTTGGCGCACCTGGCATGCGCGCTCGCATCGTAAGCGTGCAGGCCGTGCTCGACGCCGAGTCAACGGTTCCCACCCAGACCGTCAGGTCTGGTGGGGCGCCGGGTTCCAGGCCAACCGGGCCCGGTGCCGGGCCGGCGAGCCAACGACCCGCCAGCCAATCAAATTAACCTGCCTCCAATCAGACAAGCGAATTGATACAGATGAAAAAATATTTTCCACGGCGACGATTCATGCGTAGCCTGATGCTGGCCGGCATGATGCCGCTAGTGTCTTTTGGCGTGCTTGCCGCGCCGCCTTCCACCCCGACCACGACCACAACAAAAGGCGTAACTTCCATGAGCACCAACCCTCGCGTCCAGCTGCAAACCAACTATGGCGACATGGTCATCTCTCTTGATGCCGTCAAAGCCCCCAAAACAGTTGCCAACTTTCTGGAATATGTGAAAGACGGCTTTTTTGACGGTACCGTTTTTCATCGCGTGATCGATGGCTTCATGGTCCAGGGCGGCGGTTTCACACCTGGCCTGAAGCAAAAGCCGACCAAGGCAACGGTTGAAAACGAAGCCAACAACGGCCTGAAGAACACCAAGTACACGCTTGCCATGGCGCGCACCAGCGACCCCCATTCGGCCACCGCGCAGTTCTTCATCAACGTCGCCAACAACGAATTCCTGAACCATACGGCCCCCACGGCTAATGGCTGGGGCTACGCCGTGTTTGGCGAAGTCGTCGAAGGCAGGGACGTGGTCGACAAGATCAAAGCGGTCAAAACCAGTAACAGCGGCTTTCATCAGAACGTACCCACTGAGGACGTGATGATCATCAAGGCAGTCATTCTTGAATAAGATATCGATCGCTGGCCCGGTGTGGCTGGCTTCGGACATCCATCTCGGGCAAAACACACCGGCGACATCCGAGGCGTTTCGTGATTTTCTCAAACTCGCGGCAAGCGAAGCCTCGGCCTTGCTGTTGCCGGGCGACATTTTTGACGCCTGGATCGGTGATGATGTCGCCGTGCTGGCGCCACCCTGGCTTGCCCAGGATCTGATGGCCATCAAGGCCGTCGCGGCAAAAATTCCTGTTTGGGTGGGTCGTGGCAACCGTGATTTCCTGATCGGTGAAGCACTGACTGCCGGACTAGGAGCCAGGCTACTGCCTGAACAAGCCCTGGTGTCAGTCGGTAATCACACCATGTTGCTCAGCCACGGTGACGAGTATTGCACCGACGACGTGGCGTATCAGCAATTTCGGGCGATGGTGCGCAATCCTGCCTGGCAGGCCGGTTTTCTCGCGCGCAGCATTCCGGAAAGACTGACGATGGCAGCGCAAGCTCGCGGTGAGAGCATGGCAGCCAACCAGGTCAAGTCAAGTGAAATCATGGACGTCAATACTGACGCTGTGGCGGCCGCAATCCTGAGCGCCGGCGTATCGCTTGTTGTGCACGGCCACACGCACCGACCGGGTCGCACCGTGATGTCGGTCGAAGGCAAACGTTGCGAACGCTGGGTGTTGCCTGACTGGGACTGTGACCATGTCGATCAGGGCAAACCACCGCGCGGTGGCTGGATGGTGATCGACGAAGACGGCCTGACGCTGTTCGACCTGGACCAGGACTAAGCCGTCAATCTCAGGCGCGCCAGAGGGTGTTCGGCAGGGTTTGTCGGACCGCGCGCTTGAGTGCGCCCAGAACGGCAAGGTTTGTCGCGCATCGGTTCAACCTGCAGGTTGATTCCGGTGGTGGGTGCGCTCGCCCACCTTACGAATCAGAACCTGCGCGATGCGCCGTCCGTCTATCTGCAAGACCTCAAACCTGAACGTCGAATGCGGTCCCTCAACGTCGCAGGCGTCGCCTGGGGCGGGCAAGTGACCGAATCGTTCAAGCAGATAGCCTGCCAGCGTCGTGTAGTCCTGGTCGTCATCAACCAGTCCCTCTGTTTCAAGCACCTGTTCAAGATGATGCAAATCGGCGGCCCCATCGACTTTCCACTGATCCTTGCCATCGGCGGCGATATCCGGTGTTTCGTCCTCGTCGGGAAACTCGCCGGCGATCGCCTCGAACACATCAATGGGCGTCACCAGACCCTGTATGGTCCCGAACTCATCGGCAACCAGGACCAGCTGACCGCGTGAACGCTTGAGCGTATCCATCAACCTGATAATGCTGATGGTGTCGTGCACGATAAGCGGCACGCGCAGGCTCGCGCGACGGATGTGACCATGTTTGATCAAATCCGCAATCATGTCCTTGGCCCGGCCGATACCCACCACCTCGTCGAGTGACCCGCGACAGACCGGAAAAAAACTGTGCGGCACCATCGCAATCTGTTTTTGAATCAGTTGGGGGTCATCATCAAGGTCCACCCAGGACACCTCGGTGCGGGGCGTCATCACTGAGTGGATTGAACGCTCGGCCAGCGAAAGCACACCGCTGACCATGTTGCGCTCTTCGACACCAAACGTGAGCCCACTGGCCGCCCCGACAGGATTCGGCACCTGGTCGGCCGCCTGGTCAGGCAACTGCTTGCCCAGCAGGCGCAATACGGCCTCGGCAGTACGTTCGCGCATGGGGCGACGTGCTTCGATCTTGTTTCCCTGACGTCGCGATATCTGGTTTAGCATTTCGATGATCACCGAGAATGCAATGGCAGCGTAAAGGTAGCCCTTGGGCACTTTGAAGCCAAAGCTTTCGGCGACCAGTGAAAAACCGATCATGAGCAAAAAGCCCAGGCACAACACCACGACGGTCGGATGCGAATTGATAAAACGCGTCAGTGGCTTGGACGCCAACAGCATGATGCCCACGGCAATCACGACTGCGACCATCATCACTGCAAGTTGCTCGACCATACCGACCGCCGTGATCACCGCGTCAAGCGAGAACACGGCGTCGAGCACCACGATCTGGGTGACGATGACCCAGAAGCTTGGGTAGGCCCTCGCGGCGCTGCTTTCATCGCGACGACCTTCAAGACGATCATGCAGTTCAATCGTGCCTTTGAACAACAGAAAGAAACCCCCTGCCATCAGGATCAGGTCGCGGCCGGAAAACTCAGCACCGCCTACCGACAGGAGCGGAGTCGTCAGGCGCACCAGCGAGGAAATCGCGGTCAGCAAGGCCAGCCGCATGACCAGCGCCAGCAACAGTCCCAGCACCCGCGCGCGATCACGTTCCGCGGGCGGCAGTTTGTCGGCCAGGATGGCAATGAAAATGAGGTTGTCGATCCCCAGGACGATCTCGAGGATCACCAGGGTTAGAAGGCCGACCCATATCGTTGGGTCAAGCAGCCACTCCATGGAGGGCTCCGAAAGTTACAGAACGACCAATGGTAACGGATAAATATGACAGGCCCCCGGGGCACGGCCCTGGAGGCAGATCAAGTTTTCAGCACGTAACGCGGGAATCAGGCCTGGAGTTGACTCAGAATTTGCGTAAAGATCTTGGGCGTGGCCGCCATGACGTTGCCCGAAGCCATCCAGGTCTGTTCGCCCTGCAGGTCTGCAATCAAGCCCCCGGCCTCAAGCACCAGCAAGCTGGCTGCGGCCATATCCCACTGCTGCAGCCCCAGACCACAAAAGCCATCCAGACGCCCGGCCGCGACATAGACCAGGTCGAGCACGGAAGAACCCGTGCGACGCACACCCGCGCAATTCGAAGCCATTTCGGCGAACCGGGCCGCAGCAATCCCGGGCGCACCCGACGAACCCGGCCAGCGGGCACCGAGCAGTGCGTCATGGAACTTGGTCTGACCCGATACACGCATACGACGATCGTTCAGGAACGCGCCGCCCCCGCGACTGGCCGTGAACATCTCGTTACGAGCCGGATCGTAGATGACGGCTTGCGTGACCAGTCCACGCTGGCGCAGCGCGATTGAGATGGCGTAGGTGGGAAAGCCATGGATGAAATTGGTGGTGCCATCCAGAGGGTCGATTACCCACTCGTTGGCAGGAAGTTCGCCCTCGGGTGTCTGACCGTGCAAGCCGGATTCTTCCGCCAGGAACGTATGATCAGGGTAGGCCGTGCGCAGCACATCGATAATGGCTTCTTCGGCGCCACGATCGACTTCCGTGACATAATCTCTGGGCCCTTTTCGGGCGATTTGAAGGCGGTCAAGGTCAACACTGGCGCGGTTGATAATGGTACCGGCGCGCCGGGCCGCCTTGATGGCGATATTAAGCATCGGGTGCATAAACTGGGCTTTTTCTATTAGGCTAAAGACGGATTTTAAATGACTCTGGATTTTTCCCGTGTTCGGTTCATCATGACCGAGCCCAGTCACCCTGGAAATGTCGGGTCCGCAGCCCGTGCAATCAAGACAATGGGCTTCACCGACCTGGTGCTGGTTTCTCCAAAAATCGACCAGATTACGGCCCATCCTGAGGCCATCGCACTGGCCAGCGGGGCCAATGACGTGCTGGAACAGGCACAAGTCGTCAGTACCCTCCAGGAAGCCCTGGCGCCCGTCACGCTCGCGTTCGGGATGACCGCGCGCGAACGCGACCTGGGACCGCCAGTCTGTGATATCCGGCAGGCAGCCGGCATCGCGACCGCGCATTTGGCCGATCATGCGTTCGGTCTGGTGGGGCTGGTGGTGGGCACTGAGCGGTCAGGTCTGACTAACGCACAGGTCAGTCTTTGCCACCGTCTGTGCTGCATCCCTGCAAATCCGGCTTATAGCTCACTGAACGTGTCGCAGGCCATGCAGCTCGCGGCCTGGGAGATGCGCTATGCCTTGTTACAACCTCCGATGACGCCCGGTGTTAACCCGGCCACTGAGATAAACCAGGCGCGCAACGCCAACGAGCAGAACCTGGCTGACCGGCCACCCGGTCGGCGACCCGCCAGCAGCGAGGCATTGCAAGCCCTGATCGTCCACTGGGAAGAGGCACTCATCGCCGTACAATTTCTGGATCCAGCCCATCCCAAGAAACTGATGCCTCGCATGCGACACATGTTCGGACGTAGTGACATGACACGCGACGAGGTAGAAATGTGGCGCGGCGTGTGCTCGGCCATGCTCGCCACGGCCCGCCATGCGAACCCTTCCTGACCATCCGGTTAATGGCTGACTGACCCTGATCCTGCGCTACCATTCCAACCATGCTCAATAATCTGCGCGAAGACATCGCCTGTATCCTCGAACGTGACCCTGCTGCCCGCAGCAAACTTGAGGTCGTAACCTGTTACCCGGGTTTGCACGCCATCATGGTTCACCGGTTGGCGCATCGCCTGTGGAAAGCAGACTTTTTCTGGCTGGGCCGCTTTATCTCGCACCTTGGCCGCATGCTGACCGGCATTGAAATCCATCCCGGCGCACAAATCGGCCGACGGGTGTTCATTGATCATGGCATCGGCGTGGTCATTGGCGAAACAGCCGAGATAGGGGATGACTGCACGATCTACCAGGGTGTCACACTGGGCGGCACACGACTCTACAAAGGCGCTAAACGCCATCCGACGCTGGGCAAAGGCGTCGTGGTGGGTGCGGGTGCCCAGGTCCTCGGGGGCTTCACCGTCGGTGATGGTGCCCGGATCGGCTCGAACGCAGTGGTCATCAAGCCAGTACCGGCTGGTGCCACGGCAGTCGGCAGTGTTGCCCGCATCATCGAACCAGACGAAACCAGCCTACATGACCAGGCCGCGCAACACGCCGCACTGCCCGACACCGCTGGCCTGCCCTCACAGGGCGTCCTGACGCGCCCAAGAGAGCCCGCAGCGCCACCTTGTTCTGATAGTGAGGGTGGATGGCAGACGGCGCCCCTGCAGGCCTTGCTGGCCTCAGGGACGTCAGCGCAATTTCCGGGCGACGGAACCGGGTTCACTGCCTATGCAGTGGACCCGGGCGCCGCCGACCCCTTGCTCAAGGTTTTGCACGAACTGATCAACCACACAGCCGAACAGGACGTACGAATTTCCCGTCTGTGCCAGGCGCTCGAGGCGCTCGGATCAAAAGTAGAGAACCCGGCCGTGCCGTTTGACGCGCAGCGGCTGAGCAAACTGGTGGACGAATAGAGGCGGCAATCTGCGGGTGCCGCACCGGGGTGTAGCCCGCGGTGTAGCCCGCGGTG
>CAIJKV010000385.1 GCA_903821335.1 uncultured beta proteobacterium | reverse complement strand
CATTGTTCGAAGCGATGTTCGAAGTCATGTTCGAAGTAATGGTCGAGATTGGGTGCGCGGTGACGTTCAAGGCAACATTCAAGGTTGGATTTGAAACCGCATTTTATCCGCCTTGGTCTTCCTTGCTAAAATCAGCGCAATCTATTCCGTCAAACATAGCCTGCTGTCCTGAATTCCGACTAGCGGCCCCTGAATCACCCCGAACTCCCTTATGGCCGTATTTACCCCCGTCAGCGAAGATGATGCCCGCAGCCTGCTGACCGAGTACGCACTTGGCGACCTGGTGTCCCTGCGCGGGATCGCGGCTGGTATAGAAAACACAAATTTTTTCCTCACGACGACTTCGGGCGAATTTGTATTGACCCTATTCGAGGTGTTGACCGCAGCGCAACTGCCCTTCTACATCGAACTGATGCACCACCTGGCCGAACGCCGGGTTCCCGTTCCGCAGCCACAAACACGCCGCAACGGCACCCGCCTGTCAACCTTGCACGACAAGCCCGCCGCAATCGTCACGCGCCTGCCCGGCGGCTATGAGCCCGAGCCTACGTCCATACATTGTCGGCTAGCCGGCCAGACCCTTGCACGCGCCCATCTCGCGGCACAAGATTTCCCCATCTTCCAGCCCAACCTGCGCGGCCTGGCGTGGTGGGAACAGACTGCACCCGTCGTGATGCCATTCCTGGACGAGCAACTGGGCGCGCTACTCGCGTCCAGCCTGCTTGAGCAACGCACGTTGGCACGTACGCACGACTGGCACCGTCTGCCTCGCGGCCCTGCCCATTGCGACCTGTTCCGTGACAACGTGCTATTTGCCGGCACACGCGAATGTCCGCAAATGGGGGGGTTAATTGATTTCTATTTTGCCGGTTGTGATACCTTGCTGTTCGATGTCGCAGTGAGCGTTAACGACTGGTGCATTGAGCGTTCCAGCGGTGCACTCATCCCCGAACGGGTTCACGCATGGCTGGACGCCTATGCCAGTATTCGCCCCTTTACTACGGTCGAACGCAGCGCCTGGCCGGCAATGTTGCGCGGCGCTGCCCTTCGATTCTGGCTTTCACGCCTGTACGACTATTACCTGCCTCGCCCGGCTCAAACACTCAAACCGCACGATCCGCGGCATTTCGAACGCGTCCTGCTCTCCAGGACTCACGGTCCCATCCCAGCTCTACCCAAGGAATACTGATGCAAGCTGCAGCATTGCCCGCCATTTCCGGTTGGCACTGGGTTCGCGACGGTTGGACACTGTTCCGCAGTCAGCCCCTGGCTTTTTTTGCGTGGGCGATGTTTATCAGCCTGATACTCATGGTCGCCAGCCTGACGCCCCCGATTGGCCCCATTGTTTTTATCGTCCTGATGCCCTCGGTGACGTTCCTGTCGCTATCGGCTTGCCGCCAAGTTGCAGCGGGCCAGAAAATGACTCCTGCCATGTGGTTGCAGCCACTGACCCAAAAAACGTTATTCAAAAAACTGTTGGGCATGGGCAGCTTGTACATGTTCCTGTGCCTGCTGTTTGGTCTGATCGCGTTCGCGCCCTTCATGACAGAGCTCTCTGACGCCATGCAGACTGCCACCAGTACCAACAATCTGATGCCACTCCTTGACGTCGTGCATACACCCATGATCATCTTTGGTGTCTTGTACGTACTGATCGCGTCGCTTTTCTGGTACGCGCCAGCGCTCGTTGGCTGGTGGGGCACAGGCATGACACAGTCGCTGTTCTTTAGCGGCATCGCCTGCTGGCGCAACAAATGGGCGTTTGCTGTCTACGGACTGATCTGGGCGGCAGTATTCCTTGGCGTCGATCTAGCGATGACGTTCCTGTCCCTGATCGGCATCCCGGAAAATGTGACGGCAACCCTCCAGGTACCCGTCAACATCATCGCCGCTGGGATCCTGTACTGCAGCTTCTATCCCAGCTATGTGTCGGTGTTTGAGCAACACCCCGTCCCCGAAGAACAGATCGAGGCCTGAACCAGGCGCTCTCCCGACAGCCCGTTCGACAACCACACTCAAGGCGTCAATGTCGTGCTCGGAAATCGCCAACATTTCAAGCACTGAACTCGCCCGACGGCAGGTGGCAAACCCCAGGGGCGGTAACCTGGGTACCACGCGCAGGACGCGACCACCAGAATCCAGGAAAAACACACTGAGGCTATAGCGCATACCGACCGTGTGCACCGCGCGGCAGTTATGAATCCAGAGCGCCTGCCCGGGCAGCAATTTCGCACGAAAGAGCAGGCCACTGGCCCGCTGCCACCAACCGCGTGCTGACACAATCCGCAAATCCGCGTGTGAACCCGGTCCAGCAGGGCATGGGCCGTTCATGGTGCCAGATCAAACAACTGCACCGCAACGGGAAACCCCAAGACAAGGAACGTGCAGGGAAAAATACACAACGCCAGGGGAAACAGCATTTTGACCGGAGCCTGCAAAGCGAGTTTTTCAGCAACCATCATTCGTTGCAGCCGTTGCTGACGAGCATATTCACCGATGATGCGTGCCAGGCTCAGCCCCATCGATTCGCCCTGGATCAGCGCCGCAACCAACTGACGCATGACAGCCAAATCAACAGTTGCCGCCATCTTACGCAGGGCCTCGGCACGTGTGGCACCGGCCCGCATATCCAGAAGCGCTTGCAGCCATGCGTCTTTGAGAGGCCCATGCGGCAAATACTCAAGCGCCAACTGCACCGACGACTGCATGTTCAGGCCACAATCCAGGCCCATGGTGACCATATCCAGGAAAAATGGCAGCTGCCGCGCAATCAATGTGATGCTCTGGCGTCGCCTGCCCTGTAGCCACCAAATTGGCCAGAAGCTAGCGAGCCCAACGCCCAACAAGACGCCACCCACCGACCAGACGCTTGCCAGGATGTCGCCATCGAGCATCGCCGCCAGCGTCGTGCCAACGACACCGCCCAACAGACCCAGGACAAGCTGCAGTGCGACGAACTGTGGCGGCGTCCAGCCCGTCAGGCTGGCTCGGCTGATCCGGCGCTGCAGCCGCTGGCGATATCCCCAGGTCATCAATGGGGTCACCCAAACCGCGACCACACCCACCACCGGCCAGAGAATGCGATGCCACGCACCACCCTGGCGCACACGCTCTGGATGGTCAGTCGAGCGCCCAGGACCTGCGCTGGGTGCCATCGCATGCGTGCAGACTGCCAGACAAATCAACATGGCGGCAACCAACCCGCAAAAAGTGGCCATCCATACCCACATATCAGGGACAAATCGCCAAGATTCTGCGCAGCAGGAAAATACCCGAACACTCAAGCACAATGATCACGCCCAGCACCATTTGCCCGGCCTGCGTATTAAAAAGTATGCCCACCGAGTAGGGATCGACCTGACTCAACACCACCAGTAACACAAGGGGCAGCGCGCCGATGATCCAGCCCTGCAGTTTGCCCTGCGACGTCAGCACGTCAATTTTCATTCCAAGGTGTTGCCGCGCCCGCAAGGTTTCAGACAGGCGCTCAAGCAGATCCGCGAGTGACCCCCCCGAGGCCGCTGCCACGCGTAGCAGCGTTGTCGTGATCTGAATACTTTCCGATGGCATCCTGTGGTTCAGGTTCAGCAGCGCCGTGGCCAACGTGACGCCCATGCGTTGCTCGCGCAGCACCAACCCGAACTCCTGACAAAGTGGTGCGTCGGCATCTTGCACCAGTGCGCGCAAGGCAACACCCAGACTGGCACCAGACCGCAGCGTCGCGCCCATGGCGAGCAAGGCATCGGGCAATTGCGCATCGAGCCGCGCCAGGCGCGACCTGACCGCTTTGGCCAGCGCAAAACGGGGCAGCAACAGCGCGGCCGAGGCGCACAGCAGTGCCAGGACCTCGCTTCGGCTCACGACCCAGCAAAGCAGGGCTGATCCGGCAGAAAGGCACACAAGAATTGGCCAGAGTCGGCTTGGGTCCACAAAAACAAAAAGTTCACGCAACCCGGCACCGGTTTCCTGAGTAAAGGTCTGGCGATAGCTTTCCATCGCCCGCGTAAACAGTTGCTGACCGATCCAGAAAGCCAGCGCGATGGAGAGGCCGGCACAACATAATGCGATGACAATCACGATGTCCCGAACCAGTCGTGCCCGGGCTTGAACATGTCAACGCCGGGTATGTCTAAAAATGTTGGCCGCAAACCGCATCCGACAAAGCGCTGGGTTGTTGAATCAAAATGCATCAAAGGTTGCATCTGGATGGTTCCCGACTCGATACCCGTGACCTCGACGACCGAAGATATCAATCTGCGCCCGCAGTCCAGACGCGATTGCTGAATCACTATTTGAAGTGCAGACGCGATCTGCTCGCGGATCGCCACGACGGGTATCCCAAGCCCCGCCATCAGCATCATGGTCTCAAGACGTGAAAGCGCGTCGCGCGGACTATTGGCATGCAGCGTGGTCAGGGACCCCTCATGCCCGGTGTTCATGGCGGTCAGCATATCGATGGCTTCGGGCCCGCGCACTTCGCCGACGACGATGCGATCCGGTCGCATCCGCAGGGCATTGCGCACCAGGTCCCGGATTGCGACACGCCCCTGCCCTTCGGCGTTTTCGGGTCTGGCTTCCAGAGACACGACATGAGGATGCTGAATCTGCAACTCGGCCGAGTCTTCGATCGTGACGATGCGCTGGTCACGCGGAATGCTGCCAGACAATACATTGAGCAGTGTGGTTTTACCGGAACCCGTTCCGCCGGACACCAGTATATTGAGCCTGCGTTTGACGCACAGATCCAAAAAATCAGCCATAGCCTGACTGAGTGTTCTCCTTTCCACGAGGTCTGACATCGCCAGGCGATGCCTGGGAAATTTTCGTATGGTCAGGCAAACGCCATGAATGGAAACCGGTGGAATGACCGCATTGATGCGAGAACCATCTGGCAATCGGGCATCGACCATGGGGCATGCGTCGTCGATCCGTCGGCCCAACGGAAAGACAATCCGTTCGACCACACCGCGCACCGCCGCCTCGCTGCTAAAACTGGCATGGTGACGTAAAAGTTTCCCCGCTTTCTCAACGAATATTTCATCATGCCGGTTAACCATGATTTCCGAAATCTGGCTGTCGGCAAGTAGTTCTTCAAGAACCCCCAGTCCGATCGCCTCGTCAACGACCAGTCGAACGATTTCTTCACGATTTTGCTGCGTGCCAATGCGTTGATCATTTTTGAGCAAATCGAAAACGCACTGCCGGGCTTGATGTCGCAGCACCTCGTCAGAGCAGGCAGAAATGTCGCGTCGGCGTAGATCAAAGGCCTTGAGCAACGCCGCGTGCAGTTCCATGCGTACTGCGTGATAACTTTCCTGAACCTGAGGATGGACGCTGTCCTGAAACAAGACCACGGTCACAGGCGCAGGCACTGGCACTGGCACAGGCGCAACGATATGCTTGCCGACCACGGCACGCGCCGGCATGGCCGGCGGGATTGGCGTCGCGAGATCCTCGACCAGCAAGTTCGTCGCTTGAATATGCTCTTGAACCGCCGCATCCAGCGCACCGCCCATCGACCCGATCTGCCCGGGCGTCAGGCCCGACTCCGTGCGCACTGGCTGGGCATTCCTGACCAGCACCAGGCAGGGTCCAATAATAATTTCATCGGTTGCCAAAAGGGGGCCCAGGCGGGTGATTCGTCGCCCGTTGACACGTGTGCCGCCGAGTGACCCCAGGTCTTCAATGTAAATACCGTCTGCGGCACGGGTCACCAGGGCATGCTGGCGCGCAACTCTCCAGTGCTGTATACGCAACTGGCTCGTCAATAGCCGTCCAAGCGTGACTGGCGCACGGCACTGATGAACCTGACGACGCCCATCTTCAAACTGAATGTCAAACTCGATCACAAGGCACCATTGAAGTCATGTTCATTGCGCTGCGCGGGTTCTCGTTCAGGCTGATCGTCGTCCCACTGCGACCCGGCGTTAGCGTTAGCGTTAGCGTTAGCCTTAGCGTTAGCATTGGCATTGCCGTTGCCGTTGCCGTTGCCGTTGCCGTTGCCGTTGACGTCCCAGCCAGAAACGGTGGGGAGAGGTCGAACCGCCGTATTGAGTCTGGGTGGATCCGGAAATGCATCCGCGATAATTGCCTGGCCGTTTGCGACCCGCGCCGCTATTTGTGGATGCTGGGCGTCAACGATCACTGGCGTGACGAAAATGGCAAGTTCGGTTTGACGTTCGTGGTGACGGTCTACCCCGAATAAGCCACCGATCACGGGAACCTTCGACAGGCCTGGCACGCCGTCGTGATCGGTTGATCGCTCACGTGAGAGAAACCCGCCCAACACCAGTGTCTGCCCGGAGCGCACGTTGAACTCAGTCGAGGCCTTGCGAATTTTTAATGCTGGCCCGGCAGACACAGAGATCGTCGTATCGACTGAACTGACCTCAATTTCGATCTTGGAACGAATCGCGCCATTGTGGTCAGCGTGGGGGGTGATGTTGAGCGATACCCCATACTTCTTGAAGGTGGTGGTCGACTTACCGTCCTTATCGACCGATGCGTAGGGCACTTCCCCGCCAGCCAGGAATGACGCCGTCGACCCGCTGCGTGCCAGCAACTGCGGTTGTGCCAGTACAACGGCTTCGCCGGTTTTTGACAGCGCGGCAATGCGCGCAGAGAGCAGCGCATTGAGGCCAAGGTAGCCTGCGGCCTGCCGGGACGGAAACGGCAGATCCAGGGCAGACTCACCGGGTCTCTGCACGACTGCGCCCGAGGCGCCGTCCCACGCGATACCCGCCTGGAAACCACTGCGTGCGCCCGGATCCCATCGCACCCCAAGTTCCTGCATGCGCGCTGTCGGGATTTCAATCACCTGCACGTCCAGCAACACCATCCGATCCCACCCCACCTGACTGGTAAAGTTAATGACATCCGGGTAGCGCGCGGCCAGACCGGCAATCCGAGCCTGGTCGGCATCACTCAGGTTTTCTCCTTCAATCACGACCTTGTCTCCGACAATCACGCTGCGCGTATTGGCAATTTTTTTGAGCAAAGCGACGATTTCCGTATGAATGCGCTTGAGACCCTCGGGCGCAACATTCACCAGGTAGGAGGTCCGCTTGCCAGCGCTGGTCCACAGGTCCACCGTAGTGGTGCCTTTGGCCTTACCGAAAAGCAGGACTTCACGACCATTGAGTGCAGTCGCCTGGACAATCTGACTGTTACCGACTGCGATCCGACTCACTGCGACAGCCTGGAGCACCGACGACGAACCGGTTTCAAGTTCGAGACGTCGATCAGGTTCATTTGCCTGCGCACCAGACTGCAGCAGTACAAACATCGCAGCCAGTACGAAACGATTGGTCAAGGACGTTGCTCCGGCGCGCCGCCGGCGAGTTCACCCCAGGGCCCGGAGCGGTCTGGTGCCATTTCCTGGTTACGCAAGTGATCACCGTAGATCACCGGTACGGCGACCAATTTCGCCTCGCTATCCAACCCCAGTAGCCCTGCCAGGTGTCCACCCGCTGAGGCCTTGGCGGTCTTGCGCACGACGGCATCGCTGTGTTCACGGCTGAGCACTGCGGTAATCGTGCCGCTTTGTCTAGCTGCGACCAGTTTGACCGCATCTTCGGAAGAAGTCTCAAGCGTCACGGTCGCGTAGGCACCCCCGCGCTCGTCCGGCTTGTCACTGGGTGCCGCGGTGTGATGGCCCGTGGCAAGAACTTGAACACCCGAAAGCAGCGAAGCGGTTACGCGCTTGCCGTGGTGCTCGAAGGAAACATACAAATCAATCTGGTCAGTTGGATTGAGCAGACCCGACATGGAGTTGATCTGATCAACCGGGATGGTGATCGCCCGCCGTCCAGGTTCGAGTTTGGTGCTCAACGCCGGCGACACGCGGTCCGACAGGTAAAGGCCGAGGATTGGCTGACCAGCCAGCACGTCGGCGTTGAGTTGCTTGCCCGAGGCAAGCAACACATTTTCAACCTCGATGGCGTCCGGGCTCAACCACTGCACTGGGATATCACGCGTGGCCAGATCACTGAGTTGGAGTACGGTGCCACGCTTGAGGTCATGCGCCGCGACCACTCTGGCGGCAAGCGCAACTCTGTTTCGCAATTCGATTTCTTCAGTCTTGGCGGTCAAATGGCGGTCAATCGCGAAAGCCGATATCCCGCCAAAAACAAGTGATAGCCCAATGAGCAGCCAGGCGCGCATCGATTTCATGGCGCTCACGACCGATCTCCCGACTGATAGGAAAGTACCCGTGTCTGTCCGAGGTGGGGCCACACGTCAACACGGGCGCGCTGTCGGCCGCACGCAGCTTCGAGTGTGAACCAGGGACCTTGCTCGCCGGTCGGCGCCACATCGTGTCGCGAGACGGTCCAGCCGTGCCGACGCAGCGACTGAACGACGTGACTGGCAACACTTGCGGCGGGAAGGCTCACCGAGTGGGCCGTAACGTCCGCCCGCTCGACAGACGAGACATCGTTCATCTCGAACATAGGTGAGCGCTGGCTGGTGACAAACCGATCACCCCGGATCGTAAAAAAACCACACTTGCCTGCTTCGTGGGTTGTGGAGGTCGTGGAAGGTGTTGATGTTGCCGGGATGCTGGGGACCAGTGAAACCGTTGAAACAATCGCGCGCGTCTGGTGCTCGCCACGACTTTCCATGTTCATCAGGAACGATGTCCCATCCTTCGTCCAGTGGGCAACCATCATGCTGCCCTGCCCATGCAGCACCGACGCTGCAGGAATCAATCCCGCAAGTTCTTCCAGAAACGCATCGAGAGGCTTGGCAATGTCAAGGATTTCAACGTGGACCGGCAAGCCCTGCCAACGGACGCCCGAGATCAGGTGCTCGCGGGCGACTGTCGCCGGAAAAGTGATGGAAGCCACGGGGGACGGATCCGCGTCGCGTTCAGGGGCCGCCCAACTCAGGTTGGCCCAGGAACACACCAGCGAAACGGTCACCCAAGCAAGAGTCGCCCTTTTGTTCAATTCAGTGCCCCATTGATGGCCTGGCGCGGTACAAAGCCAGACCATTTTCCGAGCCAGTCGGTATCAATGGACGGACGATGCCAAGGCTGATCATTGCGCGCGACGCCCGGTGCCATGAAGCCCGCCAGCGCCCTGGATTTGAGCGACGCGCGCTGCCAGACCAACCCGGATTGTGCGACGCGGTCCTGCGTCAGGGCATCAGAGGAAGCGTGCCCCGTGCCAGTATGAAGATACGTTCGACGGTGCAAGCCTGGGCTGGCCTGTTGCCTGGGCGAGCGCAGGCGGGAATATTTCGACGACTCGGCAGCCATGGCAATCAAACCAGGCACTCGAAGGAGTTCCTGTTCGACAGGACTGCCAAAAAATGCGACGCCAAGGCGTGTACCAGGAAGGATTGCTGTTGACGGTGAGTCTGTGACGACGCCTTTCGCTGCAAGAAATGCCTGATACGTGCTCTGACTGAGTAATTTCGACGCGACATGCTGCAAGTCGCCGGTTGAATGGACATAAAAAAGCATTCCACCCAACACGGCAAGTGCCAGCATCGCTTCGACAAGCCCCTGCCCCCCTTGTGATTGAAGACTCGACATTACCGTGGGGCCTGGTTGATAGATGTTGCACGATTGTCAGGCAAGGACGTCAGCCTTGCCTGCCAATAGGGATGGAACAGGCTCGGACGCTCGGTGCGTTGATCCTTGCGGGCGTGTGGTCTGACGAAATACGTTTCAGCGGCAGAAGCCACCTTGATTGATTCGCTGGAATCAAGCGTTGTGATGTCGAACCGGCCTGTTGGGCGCCCGGTGGCGAATGTGCCGGCGGGTTCAAGCCGCGAGGCCGATTGGCGCACGTCAATCACGACCTGTACTGGATGCGCATGATGACCCGACAAATCCGCATACCCCGGCGTACCGCGCGACCGCCAGACGACGGGTGTCTGGGATGCCCACAGGCGCCCGAGTCGATTATCAGAGCCACTGACAATGTTCCAGCGCGGGTCGGCTTGCTCGGCGACCCATCGCCAGAACGGCTGTTCAGAGAAGTTTCGCGGCACATCGGATAATTCGGAAAAATCCGGCGAAGAAGCCAAAGCAGTCTGCAGTCGAGGTTGCGAACGGTAGACCGCCCAACCCATCGGATATTCGCGCTGATAACAGCCCATGAGGCGATTTGACCGGATCGCATGAAAAGAAAGTGTGTCGTTTGCGCGCCAGACACCCTGACGATCAAAGGTCGTGGCACCACGGCGCCTGAGTTCATGACGCCTGGCCGGGCAACGCGCGCTGATCGCCCAGGTGTTTCGGCGTACGTGGTTGCGGGGATTGAGATAGCCGTGCTGCCCAGTTGCCGCGGAAACCAGGCCACGCCAGGCGGGTTCCTGGCTTGAAAAATATTGCATACTGCCAGGCAGATCGTCATGACGTATCGTCAGGGTCAGGCCAAGCGCCTGCAGGTTGTCACCGCGCATGGCAGACCCGCTTTGACCGACATTCCTGACCAGGACCTGCTCCATGACTTGTTGGCGCACATGGCTCAGTTCCCTGGCCTGCTTGCGCCGCGCCTGATCAATGACATCGTGCACCAGGTCGTCATGCTGGGAAAAGGCGTGTTCGAGTCGCGAGAGCGCGAGGCTGTCCGAGGCGCTACCCGTGGTGGCTGACAAATAGGCTGTTGCCTGCGCCTGCCCAAACAACATGCCGATCAACACTGCGGGGGGATTCTGGAGCAAGGCCTGCGACGCCTGCGTCGAGCGAAAACGCTCGGCAGACGCCAGCGTAACCAGGTGCGCCATGGCAACGTGATGCGCCACCTGTGCCCTGTTGAGGTAAGCCTGCAAATTAAAGGCCCGGGCTTGTGCCAGCGCAGCGCTGTAGGCGGCGGCATCGGCACCACGCAAAAGCGACGACTTGTCATGCAACAACTGGCCGATACTAAAACTACCGAACCAGGCAATCATCCCAAACGTCAGCACGACTACGGCAAGAACCAGTGCCATCAGTGCGCACCGGGGGTGTTGTTTCCAGTAAAGCTTTTCAGGGATTTCGCAACCGCCTGACCCGCTGCGGACTCGGCCGCAGTCTGGGCCGCGCGCGATTGTTGCGCGCCGTCTTCGCCCGCGATTTCCTTGGCCATCGCAGCAGTTTGTGAACGTAGGACTTGACCAAAAAACTGGAATACCGCGATCGCCGCGACAGCGACCAGCGCGACGATAATGATGTATTCGGTCATGCCCTGCCCAGACTGTTTACGTCGGGCGCAAGGCGAGGAAAGACTTCTGTACGACAGTGAGAAACGTGACACACGCAGCACCCAAAATCAGAGAGGCGCTAGTGTGTCGGCAGCGGCAACCCGGTGCAATGCGTGACACCGACAATGGACGAAAGCGCAACAGTCGTTACCATCCGTAGAATCGACTCCAGGTTCTGACGGTGCCATCGGCTTCGATTGCCTGATACTCAGGAAACTGAGCGCCCGTGGCGCAAGCGTGGTTGGGCAGGATGCGCAGTTGTGTACCAATCGGAAATCGGTTCACAATATTTTCATCAACACCACTTGTGCATGAAATGATGCCATGTTCCTGGTTGGCGCCGCTGACGATATAACCAGGGATCGGTGTACCGTCGATGTCGCACACCAGCCCATAGCCAAAGTCCTGACTCTGTTTTTGCGTGCCACGATCACGACTCATTGCCATCCATCCGGCGTCGATGATCGCCCAGCCTTTTTCCAACTGGTGACCCATCACGGTCGTCAGGACACTCAGGGCGATTTCGCTGGTATCGCAAACACCGACGTTGTGCATGACCAGATCAAAAAACACATACACGCCGGCACGCACTTCGGTCACGCCCTCAAGTTGTACCGCGCTCAGGGCGGTGGGCGTCGAACCAACACTCACGATTTGGCAAGAGTAGCCAGCGTCGCGCAGTCGCTCGGCCGCTCGCACGCAACCAGCACGTTCCTGTTCAGCCATCGCGACGAGCGCCGCAGGTGTGTTCGCGTCGTAACTTGAGCCCGCATGCGTCAGCACACCAGCGATACGACTCCCAGGCTGAGACAGCGCCTGGGCAACCTCAAGCAACTGGGTCGATTCAGGTTTGATTCCGGATCTGTGGTCGTCGGTATCAATTTCAATCAGCACATTCAGGGTCACGCCATGCTGTTGACCAAAGGTCTGAATAGCTTGGGCAGACTGCACACTGTCGGTCAGCAATTTAAGCGCACACCCCTTTTGAAGCAAGGTCAGTGCCTGGCTTAACTTGGCCGGCACCATGCCGACCGCATAAATAATGTCCGTCACGCCGGCTGCAAAAAACTGCTCAGCTTCTTTAAGGGTTGACACGGTAATGCCGCGTGCGCCGGCCTGGATTTGCGCGCGCGTCACATCCGTGGATTTTGCCGTCTTGACATGAGGGCGAAACGATACCCCCAGCGCGTTGATCTGCGCCTGCATGCGCTCAATGTTGTGCTGCATGCGGGGGATGTCAATCAACGCTGCGGGTGTGCTGACATGACTTAGTTTCATGGTGGGCTCTCGTCTAGTCCAGTTTTTAGGGGTAGCCCGCATTTTAAGATTGAAATCCTGTTAACGTATTCCATTCGCCGCGGTGCACCTTTGCGCACAAACTCTATACGCGAGCGGCGTCATTCAGGCTTTGTGCATGATCAATAAAATCGGCCCCCTCTTTGTATCGTTTGTATTCAGGTCACTTGCCTTGCTGCCCCTGACGCTCTTGCAATTGCTGGGTTTGTGCTGTGGCTGGATTTTGTGGTGCATCCCCGGCAGCTACAAAGCACGCGCACGGGAAAACCTGTTCAATGCGTTTCCCCACGCTGATGCGCAGACCTTGCGCTCAGCGATGCTTAGCACGGGTCAGCTATTTTTCGAAATGCCTTATTGGTGGGTCAGGACCAATGACCGCCAACTCAACCGCACCGTGCATTGCAACAACTGGAAGCAGTTCGACGAAGCACTTGCTTGCGGCAAAGGTGTCATCCTGCTGTCGCCACATGCCGGGTGCTTCGAGTTGCTGGGCCCCATCTACAGCTGCAGGCACAAGTCAACGGTACTGTTTCGACCACCCCGCACGGTATGGCTGCAAAACTGGATCATCAAAATGCGTACGCGGCCCATGCTGACGATGGCACCCGCCAATCAGTCTGGCGTGCGTACACTGGTCAAGACCCTGCTGCGGGGCAATACGGTGGGTATTTTGCCCGACCAGGTTCCGGTGTTGGGCGAAGGCGTGTGGGCACCGTTTTTTGGCAAACCGGCCTACACGATGACGCTTGTGCAACGTCTGCAAAGCCTGTCCGGAGCCACTATTTTTGTACTGGGTGCGCAACGGAATCGACTCGGGCAAGGCTACACCTTGCATTACAAAAAAATGGATGAACCGCTGCCGCAAGACCCCATCCAAGCCGCGACGCAAATCAACCATGAAATGGAAAACATGATCCGCCGGATGCCCACGCAATACTTGTGGGGCTACAACCGTTATCGTCAGCCAAAAAGCAAACCTGGCGTGGCGCTGGACTGAGACGTCACACCACCGGGTGATTATCCTTGCGCGAATGGTTGGTCAACACCTCAAGGACCTGGCGGCCATTACTACTGAGTACTTCGGTACGCACGACAGCTGTCATTCGTCCACGGTGAATGACCGTTGCGCGGGCCGAGATGGTGTGCCCCTCACCGGGGCTGACATAACTGGCCGACACGCCCGTCAGCGTCCATTGATCGGAAAGCGCGGCCGCAGCCGTGGTCATGGCCAGACCCAGGGTGATGCCACCCTGCACGTGCCCGACGCGATTACCCACATGCGGACCATTGAGCAACTCACAGTAGGCGCTGTGATCGGCCGGATGTGGACGAAAACCCAGGAAGTGACTGATAAAGTCGTCGCCACGACGGGTGCTGGCCGCGAGCGACTGTTCGGCGTGCTGCAAAATCCACTTCTCATCTGTATTCAGGGTAGCCAGATCCAGTTCAGGATCGTCTGGCGGCTGCTCGTCGACCCAGCGAATAGGCGATAGCTTGATATCAGCCGGCGGTGGCAGAATCATGAAAGAACCCGCCGCGTAACAAAGAACCTCGTCACCAGCAGTCACGACCGATTGACTCATGCCCTGTCGGCCCAGCGACCCGTTGAAAAAACCTTGTGCCTGGCTGGATGCCTTAAGCCTGCCAAGGCGTGGAACACCCGTCATCTGCAGGCTCATCGAGATCGTGGCCAGCCGCGTGGCGCCGTCAAGGTCTGCGCGAACACCGGTAGCAAGACCCATGTCGATCAGCATTGCAAAGGCTGCAATGTTCATCTGGCCATCAGGGTCGGTGCTGTGCGATGCGGGCTCTAGTTCCAGTATCGAATGGGCGTGATGGACCTCCGAGAAGACTAATCCAAAAAAATTGCCACAAAAGTGATAGCCCGGACTGCGGTTCAGGGCAATCGCCTTGCTGACTTGTTTGAGGATCGGATGCTCGGTGAGGTCTTGCTTGTGCATAAAGGCTTCTAAAACGAAATCGATGATTCAAAGGTGTGAATGGACAAGCAAGCCAGTTACAGCGTCGCAGCCGTGCCCAAGATCACGGTGTCCTGCGAGGACAGGACACCACCGTTGCCATGGGCCAGGGCAATATTGGCCCCGGCGACCTGGCGAACACCGCACTCACCACGCAACTGGCGAACCGCTTCGATCAACAGGAACAGTCCGTACATGCCTGGGTGGCAATAGGACAGGCCACCACCATTGGTATTGACGGGCAACGCGCCGCCCGGCGCAATATTTCCACCTGAAACGAATGCTCCGCCCTCGCCTTTCTTGCAGAACCCCAAATCTTCAAGGAACAGGATGGTGTTGATGGTGAAAGCGTCATAGACCTCAACCACATCGATATCCTTCGGTGTAAGGCCCGCGCGCGCATAGGCCAACTCACCCGAGCGCCTGGCACCAGTTTGAACTAGGTTGGGCATATTGGAGATGGTCGCGTGCGTGGTCACATGGCCTTCGCCAAGGAGGAACACGGGGGCTTTTTTCAGGGATTTTGCGCGCTCGGTCGAGGTCACGACAATGGCGCCACCACCGTCCGTTACCAGGCAACAATCACGCACGGTCAAGGGGAAACTCACCATGCGGGAACCGAGAACGTCGGCGATTGAAAGGGGTTTCTTCTCCCAGGCCGCCGGGTTGAGCAACGCCCATTGTCTGGCGGCGACCGCCACCTCGGCAAGTTG
>CAIJKV010000384.1 GCA_903821335.1 uncultured beta proteobacterium | reverse complement strand
TGGACGTTTCGCACAACGCCGATTGCAAGCGACTTCGCCACGAATTACATGGAATTCCTGACTGACCTCAAGAAGGCCGGACATCCGACCGCGAACATCGCGATCGTGTTTGAAAATACCGACTACGGTGTCTCGGTGTCGGCGACCATCCGTGAGATTGCCAAGAAAAATGGCTTCAACGTGATCGCCGACATCGCCTACAACGCCAACGGCGCCGACGTGTCGGCGCAGGTGTTGCAGCTCAAGGAGAAGAAGCCTGACGCGATTATTTTCATTTCCTACACGTCTGATGCCATTCTCTACATGAAGACCCTCAAGAGCCTGGACTACCTGCCGCCCATGATCATTGGCGACAACTCGGGCTTTTCCGATCCGGCGTTTATCAAGGCTGTTTCGGGCCTGGCACAAGGCGTCGTGAACCGCAGTGCCTGGACAACCGGCCCCAAGGATAGTGTGACCTGGCGCATCAATGAAATGTACAAGGCCAAGACTGGTCAGGATATGGACGACACCAGTGGTCGGGACATGCAGGCGTTCTTTGTGCTCGCCGACGCAATCAATCGCGCCGGTTCCACCAAGCCCGAAGCCATCCAGGCCGCATTGCAGAAAACAGACCTCAAGCCCGATCAACTCATGATGGGTTACAAAGGGGTGAAGTTTGACGAAAAGGGCCAGAACACGTT
This sequence comes from uncultured beta proteobacterium, assembly GCA_903821335.1. Lineage (GTDB taxonomy): Bacteria > Pseudomonadota > Gammaproteobacteria > Burkholderiales > Burkholderiaceae_B > Zwartia. The sequence continues at coordinate 4,659 of CAIJKV010000384.1, read as the reverse complement.
GGCCGCTGCCTACCTGATCCAGTTGACCGGAGATAAATACTATTCAATCTGGCCCACCAAGTCGGCGCAAAAAGAGCTGGTCTATCCGCTGAAAGGCTGGAAGTAACCCGCCCGTTCATCCCAACAGACATTTGAAGGGAACGGCAGCGTCATGGTGCTTGTCCAGGTAATTGTGTCCGGTCTGCTGATCGGGTCGGTCTATGCTTTGTTTTCGTCTGGCCTCACACTCGTGTGGGGCATGATGAACGTGATTAACTTCGCGCATGGCGAGTTCGTGATGCTCGGCATGTATGTCGCGTTCTGGGCGTTTACCCTGTTGCAGTTTGGCGTCACGAGCTTCAGTGTCGCGGCGGCCGTCGTGCTGTTCATCCTGGGCGTGCTGGTGTATGTTTTTCTCATCAGGCACGTGATGCGCGGGCCCATGCTCGCGCAGATCCTGTCGACCTTCGGGTTGGTGTTGGTGCTGCGCTACTCGGCCTTCTGGGCATTTGGTGCAAATTTCGTCAGCCTGCCCGAAGGTATTCTCGGCCCCAGCCTGAACCTTGGCGGCATCTTGCTCAGTGCACCCAAATTGGTCGCCGGCCTCACTGCGCTGGCGATCACGATCGGCATGCATTTATTGCTGACGCGCACCATGCTCGGCAGCAAGATTCTTGCTGTGGCTGAAAATCGCAACGCCGCAATGCTCATGGGGATCAAACCCGATCGTATGCAGGCGATTGCCTGGGGACTATCGGGTGCCAGTGCCGGCGTGGCGGGCGCGCTGATCGCCACGTTTTTTCCGATCTCGGCGACAGTCGGTGAGTCGCTCGGTCTGATTGCCTTCGTGGTGGTGACCTTTGGCGGGTTTGGCAGTGTGCCGGGGGCGATGCTTGCCGGCCTGATTATCGGTTTGATTGAATCGCTTTCCGCCTACTACTTCGGACCCGTCTACCAGGACGTCTTCGTATACGCACTGTTTGTGCTCGTGCTGTGGATTCGTCCACACGGACTGATGGGGAAAGCCTGATGCGTCGCGTTGGTTGGATTGCGCTCATAGCGGTGTTGGTGCTGTTTCCGGTCAGCTTCGATAATCCGTATTACGAGCAGTTGGGCTCGCTGGTGCTGCTCGCTGCGATTTCTGCATCGGCCTGGAATCTGATTGGCGGCTATGCCGGGCAGGTGTCGGTTGGCAACGCCGTGTTCTTTGGCGCTGGCGCCTACATGCCCATGCTGTTTTACAAACTTTGGGGCGTGAGCCCGCTGTACGGCTTTCCGGCCGGCATTGCGGTCAGTATCGTGATCGCGGTGGTGATCGGAATCCCGACCTTCCGGTTGAGCGGCCACTATTTCAGCATGGCCACGATCGCGGTCGCCGAACTGATTCGCATCGTGGTCAGCAACTGGGACTTCCTGGGTGCCTCAATCGGGCTGACTGGACCAGCGGTTGCCAAGGACTGGTCAGACCTGGTGTTTCGTAGTTCGATTCCTTACTACTATATGTTTCTTGCTGTGCTGGCGCTGCTGCTCGGCATGACATTCGGCATTGAGCGAAGTCGGTTTGGCTATTATCTGCGCGCCATCCGCTCCGGCGAGCGCGCCGCGCGCAGCCTGGGGGTGCCGGTCAGTCGTTGCAAACTTTATGTGTTCATGCTGAGCGCGACATTCACGTCGCTTGCGGGTTCGCTGTATGTCGTCAAGTTCGGGTTCATTGATCCAAACAGTGGTTTTGGCATTTTGGTCTCGGTCAATATGGTGATCGTGGCTGCACTGGGCGGTGCGGGGCGCTTGCTGGGTCCCTTGCTTGGCGCGGCGATCCTGATTCCGTTGCAGTCTGAAACCAACAGCTTGTTTGGGGGCGGCGGAACCGGCGTCACTTACATCCTGTATGGCAGCATCATCATGCTGATTGCGCGCTTTGAGCCAGGCGGCATTCTTGAAATGTGGGAACGGTGGCGTGATCGCCGGGCTGCAAGGCAGGCTCGAAGCCTGGCTTCGCTGCCCGCGCCGACACCTCCTTCTACAAAATCGGCGGATTCACATGTTGCTTAAGGCCGAAGATGTCACCATGTCGTTTGGTGGATTCCGCGCGGTGTCCGGTGCGTCGCTGACTGTGACTCGGGGAGAGGTCGTCGGTTTGATCGGACCCAATGGCGCTGGCAAGTCCACGTTCTTTAATTGCCTGGTGGGTGACCTCAAGCCGACCAGCGGACGCGTGTGGCTCGAGGGTCACGAGGTCACCAACGCATCGCCCGAAGAACACGCGAAGTTGGGCATCGGCCGCACATTTCAGTTGCCCGCGACGTTTGAGGAACTCACCATCCTGGAAAATGTGATGGTTGGTGCTTTCTTGCGACATCCGCACGTGCGCCAGGCACGCGAGGCCGCGCAGCATGTGCTTGAGTTGACGGGCCTGTCTGACCTGGCGGACCAGAAAGCAAAAATGTTGGGCACCCCCGGTAGAAAACGCCTTGAAATCGCGCGCGTCCTGGCCACAGAACCCAAATTGATGTTGCTTGACGAAGCGCTGGCAGGACTCACACCGTCCGAGGTGCAGAAGGCGATCGAACTTGTGCGCAAAATACACAGTTCTGGCGTGACGCTGGTGATCGTCGAACACATCATGGAAGTCATTCTGTCGCTGACCGACCGCGTGCTGGTCTTTAATCAAGGTAAAGTCATCGCCAGCGGGGCCCCGGCCGACGTGGTCAACGACCCTGCGGTGATCGAAGCTTATCTGGGGCGATCGCACGCCAGACGCCAGGGGACGCATTGATGCATGCAGAAGCTGACCACCTCTCGGTCGACCATCTGGAGGTTCGCTACGGAGACCTCGTCGGGATTGCGGACGTGTCGATCCAGGTGCACCCCGGGACGATCGTGGCATTGCTGGGTTCAAACGGTGCCGGCAAAACGACAACACTGAACGCGATCGCCGGGCTAGTTCCGCCGAGCAAGGGGACGGTGCAGTGGCGTGGTGAAGATATTGCCGGACTACCGGCGTATTCCATCGTGCGCAAGGGTGTTGCCCTGTCCCCCGAGGGCTGGCATCTCTTTACGCAACAGACAGTTGAGAAGAACCTGCTGCTTGGTACGACGCCACTGGCTGACAAGAAGCGTATTCCCGAACTGCTGGAGCGCGTCTATACGTTTTTTCCAAGACTGAAAGAACGGTATAGACAACGCTCTGGTACGCTGTCGGGCGGTGAGCGCCAGATGCTTGCGGTGGGGCGCGCGTTGATGAGCGAGCCAAAGATTCTGTTGCTCGACGAGCCCAGCCTGGGCCTCGCACCCGCGATTGTCGAGTCGCTTTATGAAACACTCACTCAGTTGCACCAAGGTGGATTGACGCTGTTGATTGCCGAACAGTCCGTTCAACTGGCGCTTGAGGTGGCAGACTATGCCTACGTATTGCAGACCGGCCATACGGTGCTTGAAGGCACAGCGGAAAATCTGGCTGACGACCCTCAAGTGCGCCGGATTTATCTTGGGCTTGCTGACACTGCAGAATCTTCCTGATTCGGCCCGGTCGCTTTCGGGCGACCCAAATATTCAACGTATTCCTGTTCAACGTTCTCACATTCCCATATCAACATGATTGAAACTTCTGGAAAGACGATGACCGGCCCGATTATCCGGTTGCATCCCAATGATAATGTTGTCGTCGCCCGTGTAGACATTGCGATGGGTGCCAAAATCCCCAGTGAGCACATGACCAGCCGCAGCCAGGTCACGGCAGGCTACAAGATCGCGGCGCGCAAGATACTGAAGGGCGAACCTATCCTCAAGTACAGCGTCACGGTTGGTTTTGCCAGCACCGACATCGAAGCTGGCACGATGGTTCATAGCCACAATATTGAATTCCGTGAGTTCGACCGGGACTACGCCCATGCGAGCGAGTTCAAGCCGGTTGAAATGTTGCCAACAGCCGAGCGTGCGACGTTCCAGGGCTACGTGCGGGCGAATGGAAAAGTGGGTACGCGCAATTTCATTGGCTTGTTGTCGACCGTGAATTGTTCGGCAACTGTTGTAAAAAAAATCGCAGAATGGTTTACGCCCGAACGTCTGGCTGACTACCCGAATGTTGATGGCGTGGTCGCCTTCGCCCATTCGATCGGTTGCGGCATGGAGATGTCTGGTGAGCCCATGCACCTCTTGCGCCGGACCATGGCTGGCTACGCGCGTCATCCGAATCTCGCGGGTGCACTGATCATCGGCCTGGGCTGTGAGCGCAATCAGTTGAAGGGCCTGATGGAGGAGGAAGAACTGCGAGCCAGTCCGCACCTGAAAACCTTCATCATGCAGGAGTCGGGTGGCACGACCAAGACCATCCAGGCCGGCATAGCCGCGGTCAAGGCGATGTTGCCCGAAGCGAATCTGGCGAGGCGCCAGACCGTATCGGCCAGCCATCTGACCGTTGGTCTGCAATGCGGAGGTTCGGATGGCTTTTCCTCGATCACGGCGAATCCGGCACTCGGTGCCGCGGTCGATATTCTGGCGCGTCATGGTGGCACGGGAATTTTGTCCGAGACTCCGGAAATCTATGGGGTCGAGCACACGCTCACGCGGCGCGCCGCCAATCGCGAGATCGGTGAAAAACTGGTCGAACGTATTCGCTGGTGGAAAGATGTTTACTCGGTCGGACGCGATGTACAGATCAATGGGGTCGTCAGCCCGGGT
>CAIJKV010000383.1 GCA_903821335.1 uncultured beta proteobacterium | reverse complement strand
GCCTTTGCCGCGTCGTTGATCTTGGTCAATGGCGTGCTTTCTGTCCTGTTGAAGCTTGGCCTCGAACGCAAACTGGCGCTGGCTGCGCTGCGCACTGTTGTGCAGTTGCTCGCGATCGGCTATGTGCTCAACTGGGTGTTTTCGTTTGGCGAATGGTATGTGGTCTTGCCGCTCATGGCGGTCATGACATTGATTGCCGGACTGTCCGCATCCGATCGTGGAAGGCGTACTTACCCGGGTCAGCGTGCGGACAGCATGCTCTCGATCTGGGTGAGTTCCTGGCTCATCACGGCTGTTGGTTTGTTTGGCGTGATTGGTGTGCATCCCTGGTACGAACCGCAGTACGCGATTCCGATTCTTGGCATGATTCTCGGCAATACGTTGACAGGCGTTTCGCTGGGCATGGAACGCATGACCGAAGAGCTGACGAGCGGGCGAGGGCGTGTCGAAATGTCACTGGCGCTTGGCGCAACGCGCTGGGAGGCCGCACAGGGACCGGCGCGCCAGGCCGTGCGCGCCGGGATGATCCCGACGCTCAACCAGATGGCGGTGGTCGGGCTGGTCAGTTTGCCGGGCATGATGACAGGCCAGGTACTTGCAGGCGGTTCGCCTATGCAAGCGGTGCGCTATCAGATTGTCATCATGTTCCTGATTGCCGCGGCGTCTGCCCTGGGGACTGTTGGGGCGGTATTGCTGACTTTTCGGCGCCTTTTTTCGCAGGATCACTGCTTCATGGCGTCCAGGCTGACTGAACGATGACCCGGGGCTGGTTGATGGACCTGTTCAAGCGGTGATCGACTGGTGTTTGGTCCAGGTCCGCCACGGCTTTGGTAAAAAGTACTAAAAATCTCTGGAAATTCACCTCGCCCTGGACTACAAATCTCGCTCAGTATCCCCCCACCCGATTATTCACGGAGACATGATGGAATTGATTCTTGGGCTTCAGACCCGCCACAGCGTAAGAGGTTTCAAGCCCACACCGGTATCCCAGGAAACGGTACGCAACGTCCTTCAGATTGCAGGTGGAAGTCCCTCTTATACGAATTCGCAGCCCTGGGAAGTGGCGGTCGTCATGGGGCCCAAGCGCGATGCGTTAAGCAAGATCCTTTACGACCTGGCGGCTGGCGGCACGCCGAGTCGCGCCGACGAACCCGCGCCCAAGAGCTGGCCCGAAGTGATCGGACACCGTTCCAGGCAGCATGGCGCACGACGGTTCGAGGCTCTTGGGGTCGGACGTGACGATGTCAAGCGGCGCGAGGAATTGCGGCTGCTGAATTTCAAGTTTTTCGATGCACCCTGCGCACTGTTCTTTTTCATGGACGCGTCTCTTGGCCCCTGGTCCACGTTGGACATGGGCATTTTCATTCATGGCGTGACGCTGGCCGCGCATGGACTGGGTCTTGGAACTTGCCTCCAGGCCTCGCTGGGCAACTATCCGGACGCCGTTCGCGGGTTTCTCGATATTCCCGCCGATAAAAAGCTGGTGGTCGGCATGTCTCTTGGCTACCCTGATCCCGAGGCGTTGCTCAATACGTACCGAAGCACCCGTGCCGAGGTCGATGCATTCACCCGCTGGTACTGAGGTCGCGTGGGGCTCAAGGCGCCGGCGTCGATGTCGATGTCGATGTCGATGTCGATGTCGATGTCGATGTCGATGTCGACCGGGCTGGGCTTTGGACGGTGGTCGCCCCCATGTCTTTCAACAGGCGTTGAAAGTCCGGAGAATCGATAATGATTTTGGCTGCCGCGGCCCGCAGCCGATCGACGGCCTCATCCTGTAAAACAAAAGATGTCGGTAACTGGTTCAAGTAATTGCGCTCCGTGTCGTCATTTAGTGCTGCAAACGAAACGTTGATGGCGTAGAGCTCTGCGTTCGGGACCCTGCGTGCCGAGTTGATTTCGGCATCATCGGTGCTGGTCAATGCGTTGGAGTCCCGGATCCGGCGCAAGGTCTTCCAACGCGCCTCGATATCTTTCAATTGCTCGATTTGTTCACCTGAGTAGCGATTGATGGGCACACCTGCGGCCTTGATCATCATGGAAATCATGCCGGGCGCGCGTTCGGATTTTGACCAGTTGTTATCGGGAATCGAAACCGAGTTCACCACAAACACGATAATTCTGCTTGCATGGTCGATTGAACTCTTCAGACCGACCTCGTGCATGGCCTCGTATAGATTGATGGTGTCAAGCACCCCTCTGAGGCCAAGATTATCTGAAACACCCCCATCAACGAGGTGAAGAAAAGGATGGTCTCCGTCTGTAAGCTCGATGAGTTCCTGAAGCCGCCTGGTGACGCGTGCAGCGGGTCTCGGCGGGTTGGCGCCGCCGTCAAGAAATAGTGTCGTCCAGTACGGGTTTTTGAAGCCGCACGAACCACCATAATTGTTGATGGTCACCGGTGAGAGCACAACCGGTACCGCCGATGAGGCTGCTGCCGCCCGCGCAATGCGAAACGAATCCAGATCCGTGCACAGGGCTTCAAAATGGGTCGGGATGAAATCCACGCGTGTACCGGTCGTGATGTCTGTCGCGCTCACGGCTACAAAAGGTCCCTTTGTTTTTTTCAGGTCAGCAAAAGTGGCCCCCTTAAAAAGGACTTCGTCGTACAGGTCGGCGGCCAGCTCGGACCGCCCCCAGCCCGTGGAGGACAGGGCGGGCCAATTCAGGGGATTGAGTACGCGACCAATCAACTCTCCCTGGATGTTACGTTTGAGGAAACGCTTTTCGTAATCGTCGAAAAGTTTATCGCCGTACAGCCTGTAGGCCAAGGCGGTAAAACTGCCCCCAGAGACCCCCGTGATGGTGTCAACCCAATCCAGCATGCGGACTTTCTTGCCGTCTTTTTGTTCGATTTCAGTACGATGAAGTGTTTCAAGCACGCCATAGGAAAAAGCCGCAGCGCGCGTGCCGCCGCCGGAAAACGACAAAATAACCAGTGTGCGATTCTGGTCGGTGTTCTCAGTCAGCCT
>CAIJKV010000382.1 GCA_903821335.1 uncultured beta proteobacterium | reverse complement strand
GCCCCAGAATCAGCTGGTTAGGCAAGAACAGGCGCGGCTTAAGCAGTCGGGTCACGGCCTTTTGCGCGTCCGGAGACATTCCTTGCAAGAGCGGCACCCGTTCAACCAGCTCGGCGGCCCCCATCTCAATGTCCAGAGGGGGGTCACGGTCCAGAAAGTTCCAGCGTGTGTTGAGCTGCTCGAGCAAGTCCGCATAGACCTCGCCACTGATGAGGGACTGGCTCAGCATTTCGCCGTAGCGCTCACGCTCCAGTCGTCGTGCGATGCGACCCAGATAGTCTTCCTGCAACCACAATGCATATTTCGGATACTGCAAATTGAGTGCCTGCAGGCCATCCTGGATCAGGTTCAGGCGGTGCTGGTGGGCCACCCTGAGCTGTTCGGCCGTGGCGTCTCCCAGCATGGGTCGCAACTCTTCATCACAGAACTTCAGCAGCATCCGGGATACCGAACGCATACACATCAGCAAGACAAAACGCTGGCTCAGTTCGTAGCCCAGCCAGCGCTGGACGCCCAGCAAGTCATAGAGCCGCATGGCCTGACGAAATCTTCTCGGGTAGCGCAGCGCCCGTGTCGTGGCGGCCCTAAAGCCTGCCAGGCCCTGCGCACGCACGGCGTCTTCCAGCCGTTCGGCGCGCCCGAGCAGCATTTCAGCCATATTCTGGTCGATGATCTGATGCTTGAGAATCTCAAAGCACAGTTCAAACTCGTGACGCGCCAGAATCGAGAGGCCGAGTTCAATGCGCTGCGCTTCTGAAAATTGCTGGATCTGTGTATCACTGACGCTGACGATGCTGACATCGAAAATCGAGTGAACCAGCTGGCGGGCAGCTTCGGACACTTCCTCGACGGCGGCGATGCGATCGGTTTCCTCCTGGATACCGGCCGTGGCCACCACCACAGCCTGATTGCGCAAGGCACGCTCCTGGGCGGTCAGCTGGTTCAGGCCCAGCAGCCGGATCAGTGGCTGCAAGGTCAGCCCATTGATAAACAGCGTGGCCAGCACGAAACCGGTCACTGATACCGCAATGAACTCGCGCGCCTCGGGGGTCACGCTTGCATGCTCGGTCACCGCCAGCGCCAGCGCCAGCGACACCGCACCGCGCAGCCCACCCCACCAGATGACCACCTTGAACCGGCGCCCGACGCGCGCACCCAGTCCGTACGCGGCCAGCAGCGGCAGCAACCCGTACACGACCAGCGCGCGCGCGATCAGCGTCACGGCGAACAAGAGAGCAATGTGAAACGCGTGCGTCCAGGTAATGTGGACCATGAAGCGGGGGATCAGCATGGCCGCGAAAATGAAAATCAGCGAATTGGCCCAAAAACCAAACTGATGCCACGCCTGCGACAGGATTTCAAACGTGGAAGGTGCCATGCGGGTGCGCCCGGTCGAACCCACGACCAGCCCGGTGACGACCGTCGCCACCACGCCCGACACATGCAGATAGTGCTCGGCCACGAAGTAAGACAGGTAGGCCACGGCCAGGGTCAGCGTGATTTCTGCCGCAGGCCAACCGCGCAGCAGCGCAAAGAGCGTGCAAGTCAGCCGGCCCATCAGGAAACCCGCCAGGCCCCCACCCAGGAACAGATACAGGAAGTTTTCGGCGATCAGCCCGACACTCCAACTGCCGGAATTGCCGAGCAGCCCGAGCAGGACGGCATACATCGCGATCGCTGCGGCGTCATTGAGCAGGCTTTCGCCCTCGACCAGCGTACTCAGTCGCTTGGGGGCCCCGACCTCGCGGAAGATACCGATCACCGCAGCCGGATCAGTGGTCGCCACGATTGAGCCCAGCAACAGACACAGCACCAGGCGTTGCCCGGAAAATTCGTGCAGCACCAACCCCACCAACAGCGTGCTGACCACGACGGCCACGATTGCCATCATCAGGATGGGGCCAAGATCATCCATCAGGCGCCGCACATTCATGGCCAGCGCCGTTTCAAACAGAAGGATCGGCAGGAAAACGATCAGAAACGTCTCGGAGGAGACATGAAACGTGTTGACCGCATCAAGAAACCCGCCGAGCAAAGGCGGTGCCCAGGTATGCATCCGTGCGGCGATCGCCAGCAGACACCCGCAAATGGCCAGGAGTACGGAATAAGGAAGCTTGAGCCTGCCTGCCAGCGGCGGCATAAAGCAAATCAGCGCCAGCAACCCGGCCAGGCCAAAGACAAACGAACCAATTTCCATTGATATGCGCCTCAGTGCGCTATCTTAGCGCTCTGCGCCGGATGCGCGAACAGCTCAGCGAACTGCGCCGGATGCGCGCACAGGCGACCGTTCTGTCAGCCAGCGAGGGCCACGCGCATTTTTTTCATTGCCGCGACCTCAATCTGGCGGATGCGTTCGGCTGACACGCCAAACTCAGTTGCCAGTTCATGCAGTGTGGCGCCACCGTCATCCTGCAACCAGCGCGCCTGGACAATGCGTCGCGAGCGGGGGTCGAGCGCCTCTAGTGCGTTGGCCAGGCCACTACCCTGCTGGGCATCGGCCGCACGACGTTCAAGCACCTGCGTAGGATCTGACTGGCCATCATCCGACAGGTAGGCGATCGGGGCGTAGTGGTCATCGTCATCGTCCTGGTTTTCCAGGGACATTTCGCGGCCGGACATACGCACTTCCATCTCGCGGACATCTTCGGGACGCACATTGAGCTTGGCGGCGATATCGCCCACCTGGTCCGTATCAAGCGTCTGGCCATCAGGACGCATGCTGCGCAAATTGAAAAACAGTTTGCGCTGCGCCTTGGTGGTGGCCACCTTGACCATGCGCCAGTTGCGTACAACATATTCGTGGATCTCAGCCTTGATCCAGTGCACGGCAAAAGACACCAAGCGCACACCGCGCTCGGGGTCAAAGCGCTTGACGGCTTTCATCAGGCCAACGTTGCCTTCCTGAATCAGGTCGGCGTGCGGCAAACCATAGCCCAGGTACTGCCGCGCCACCGAGACCACCAGACGCAGGTGTGACAGCACCAGTTCGCGTGCGGCGTTCAAGTCGTCGTCGTCACGATAGCGACGCGCAAGGGCAGTCTCGAGCTCGGGCGTCAGCACGGGCAAGCGATTAACGGTCGCGATATAGGCATCGATCGTCCCCAGCGAGCCGGGGTTCGAGATGGCCATGGATAGTTGGCTAGGTTGCAGACTCAAGGCAGTTGAACTTGTCATCAGGTGTCGCTCCAGGGATCGGACGCGGCGCATGGAACAATCTTAGCACTCACGCGTTCCGAGTGCTAATCAGACGTTGCCAGCCCAAGAAAGTTCCGCATTTCTGCCGAGGGTGTTAATCTCATGGTGCTCCTGCGGGCGGCTTTGCGCTGCAACGAATCACCCTGGATCCCGGGTATGTCCGATTTAGTCAAGTTTTTATCAAAAATCCTTCTGGCATGCCTGCTAGTCATTGTCGTGGGCTGGTCTACCTATATTGGCGTGCGCTATTACCACGCTGAACAGGTTGCGTACCGCTGGATCTCGGGTCTTGCCGAAAAACAGGCTGTTTGGGAGAAAAAAATCGACGCGGCCGGGGGCAATACCCTGACAGGCTATGCGGCGCCCGATGCCCCCATGGTGGTAGAAGGCCTGGAGGGCAACTTTTCCGGTCTGACTTACGACCCGCTGCAGAAACGTCTGTGGGCCGTGATTGGCAAGCCCGCGACGCTTGTGGGCCTGAGCACCGACGGTCAGGTCCTGGCGACCTACCCTTTAAAGGGTATATCCGATGCCGATGGCATCGCCTGGATGGGCGGCAACCGTGTCGCGATCGTCAACGGGCGTCGCAACCGGGTCGTGCTGACCGAAATTCCTGCAACGCCGGGGCCCATCGACCTGACGCGGGCCTTCGCGCTGTTACTGCGGTTTGGTGAAGACGAAGAAAGCAATTTCGGCTTCCAGGGTCTGGGCTACGACCTCAAGCGTGACCGCCTCTACATCGCCAAAGAACACAGCCCGCGTGCGTTGTACCGCATCAGCGGCCTGAATTACCTGCAGTCGCCTGACTCCCGTGGGCTGCGTATTGAAAACGTCAGTTACTGGCTGGATGACATCCCCTTTGCCACGGATCTGTCGTCGGTTGAAGTCGATCCGGCCACTGGGCGGGTCTTTTTGCTCAGTGAAGAGTCGCAGATCATCGTGCAGCTCGATGGCGACAGCGGCGAAGGACGCGGCATGCTTTCCCTCTCTCCCAAGGGCGGCAAACCGATGCCGCGCCCAGAGGGGCTCGCGACCGACGATGCCGGCACGATCTATATCGTCAGCGCGCCCAACTTGCTCTATCGCCTGCGCAAGCCTTGACCTGACCGGTCAGGCGCACATCGTGGCACGACTCCCCAGACTCTACGCACCCGGCCTGACCCAACTGGTCCTGGCGACCTTTTCCGATGCCGCCAGCCAGGCGCTGACCCCCGCGGCCTATCGTGATCTGGTTCGCTGGATAGGCGAGGCCTCGCGCGTCCACGGTGCCGTGGTGCACGGCTGGTGCATATGCCCGACCGGCATCGCCCTGGTCGCCACCCCGGGGTCCGAATCAGGGCTTCCAAGTCTGATCCAGGTGCTGGGCCGCAACCTCGCGCCACAGTTACAAGTCGGAAGTGTGTTTAGCGGTCGCTATCGGTCATGCCTGCTGCAAGCGGGACTGTGGGTGTTGCACGCCCTGATCTGGGTCGAACGCTTTCCCGTGCGCCAGACGCTGTTATCCGACCCGGAACAGTGGCCCTGGTCATCGGCCGGCGCGCACACCGGAAGCCCCGGCCACAAACCCGCATGGCTGCAACAACATGTCGATTACTGGGCCTGCGGCAACACGCCGTTTGACCGACAGGCCATCTACAGGACCCGCCTTCAGGAAGGCAACACCACTGAACAGGATGAAAAAATTGCTGCGGCACTGCGAGGACAGTGGGCTCTTGGGGACACGGCCTTTATCACCGGGCTCGGCGAATTGGCCAGCCGACGCGTCACTCCGGGAATACGCGGTCGCCCAAGAAGGAAACCCGTCGCACCACTTTGATGCGTCCCCGATATAAAAGTTCTGCATTTTGGTGCCTATAAAATAGGGACGCACCCCTTTTTATTTTCTTGCACTGCAAGATTTTCCGGCGTATTGTTTCTACCTCGCACTGCAACATAGCCGCAGAGCCTCCGGAGCACGCCATGTCAAGCCACCCTATCCATTTCTATCCAGCCCCGTCGCGCAAGGCCTCGGCACCCGTCGCCGGCATCCCCGAAGCCCAGGGACTGTACTCGCCACGCCATGAACATGACGCCTGTGGCGTAGGGTTTGTCGCCCATATCAAGGGTCAGAAAAGCCACGCCATCATCGAGCAGGGCCTCAAGATCCTTGAAAACCTCGACCACCGGGGTGCCGTCGGTGCCGACAAACTCATGGGCGACGGTGCAGGCATTTTGCTCCAGATTCCTGATGAGTTTTACCGCGAAGAGCTTGCCCGCCAGAACATCACCCTGCCGGCTCCTGGCGAATATGGCGTGGCCATGGTGTTCCTGCCCAAGGAAATCGCCTCGCGCCTTGCCTGCGAACAAGAACTCGAGCGCTCCGTGCGCGCCGAGGGCCAGGTCATCCTCGGCTGGCGCGATGTGCCGGTCGATGCCGACATGCCGATGTCGCCGGCCGTACGCGCGGTCGAACCCGTGATCCGCCAGTTGTTTATCGGCCGCGGTGCCGATGTCATGGTGCCCGACGCGCTCGAACGCAAGCTATACGTAATACGCAAAACCGCCAGCCACGCCATTCAGGCCATGGGCCTGGCGCACGGCAAAGAATATTTCGTGCCCTCCGCCTCGGTACGTACGGTGGTCTATAAAGGCCTGCTGCTGGCTGACCAGGTCGGTCGCTACTACCGCGACCTGGCCGACCCGCGCACGGTTTCGGCCGTTGCGCTGGTTCACCAGCGTTTCTCGACCAACACCTTTCCGGCCTGGCCGCTGGCCCACCCTTACCGCATGATCGCGCACAACGGCGAGATCAACACCGTCAAGGGCAACTTCAACTGGTTGCGCGCCCGCGAGGGCATGATGCAGTCGGCTGTGCTGGGCGACGACCTTAAAAAGCTCTACCCCATCGTCTACGAGGGTCAATCAGACACCGCGACGTTTGATAACTGCCTTGAACTCCTGGTAATGTCGGGCTATTCGCTCGCGCACGCCATGATGATGATGATCCCCGAAGCCTGGGAACAACACACGCATATGGACCCCAGCCGCCGCGCGTTCTACGAGTACCACGCGGCGATGATGGAACCCTGGGACGGCCCGGCAGCCGTGGCCTTTACCGACGGTCGCCAGATCGGCGCCACGCTCGATCGCAACGGCCTGCGCCCCGCACGCTACCTGATCACCGACGACGACATGGTCATCATGGCCTCCGAGGCCGGCACCCTGCCCATTCCCGAAAACCGCATCGTCAAGAAATGGCGTCTGCAACCCGGCAAGATGTTCCTGATCGACCTTGAACAAGGTCGCATCGTCGAGGACGCGGAAATCAAGTCGCAGCTGGCGAACTCGCACCCCTACCGCCAATGGATCGAACGCCTGCGCGTCAAACTCGACTCCTTGCCCGCACCCACCGAATCGGCAATGCAGGCCACCCAGTCGGCCACCTCGCTGCTCGATCGCCAGCAGGCCTTTGGCTGGACGCAAGAAGACTTCAAATTCATCCTTGAACCCATGTCGACCACCGGCGAGGAAGCCATCGGCTCGATGGGCAACGATGCGCCGCTCGCGATCCTGTCGAGTCGCGCCAAACCCTTCTACAACTACTTCCGCCAGTTGTTCGCCCAGGTGACCAACCCGCCTATCGACCCCATTCGTGAACAGATGGTGATGTCGCTGGTGTCGTTCATCGGCCCCAAGCCCAACCTGCTCGACATCAACAACGTCAACCCGCCGCTGCGCCTGGAGGTCACTCAGCCCGTGCTGGATGCCGCCGAAATGGCACTGATCCGCGGCGTCGCGCGTGCGACGGGCGACAAGTTCCGCAGCTACGAACTCGACATTACCTACCCCGCGGCCTGGGGCCCGGACGGCATCGAAGCCCGCCTGGCCGCCCTGTGCGCGCGCGCCGTCGACGCCGTCAACAGTGGCTTTAACGTGATGATCCTGAGCGACCGCAAGGTCGACCGCGCCCGTGTCGCGATCCCTGCGCTGCTGGCGACGTCCTGTGTTCACCAGCACCTGATCCGTGAAGGCCTGCGCACCAACACCGGCCTCGTGGTGGAAACGGGTTCCGCACGCGAAGTGCACCACTTTGCGTTGCTCGGTGGCTTTGGCGCCGAAGCCATCCACCCCTTCCTGGCAATCGAATCGCTGGCAGCGGGTTCCGACCACCCCGAGAAAGCGGTGAAGAACTACATCAAGGCGATCGGCAAGGGACTCAACAAGGTCATGTCCAAGATGGGCATCTCGACCTACATGTCCTACTGCGGCGCGCAAATTTTCGAGGCCGTCGGCCTGCGCTCGGCACTGGTCAACAAGTACTTTTCGGGCACTTCCAGCTCCATCGAAGGGATCGGCATTTTCGAGGTGGCCGAAGAAGCACTGCGCACGCACCAGGCAGCCTTTAGCAACGATCCCGTCCTGGCCAACGCACTCGATGCGGGCGGCGAATACGCGTATCGCGTGCGCGGCGAAGAGCACATGTGGACACCTGATTCCATCGCCAAGCTGCAACACGCCACGCGTGCGAACAACTACCGCACCTACAAAGAGTATGCACAACTAATCAACGACCAGAGCCGGCGTCACATGACACTGCGCGGCCTGTTTGAATTCAAACTCGATCCGGCGCGCGCCATCGCACTCGATGACGTCGAACCCGCCAAGGACATCGTCAAGCGTTTTGCAACCGGCGCCATGTCTCTCGGTTCGATCTCGACCGAAGCGCACTCTGTGCTGGCCGTTGCGATGAACCGCATCGGCGGCAAGTCCAACACCGGCGAAGGTGGCGAGGACGAACTGCGTTATCGCAATGAACTGCGCACTGGCAACAGTGGCATCCTGGCGGGCGCCACACTGGCCTCTGAGCTGGGTGCCGACCGCATCGCCGCCGACGTGCCCCTGCTGGCCGGCGACTCGATGCGCTCGCGGATCAAGCAGGTCGCATCCGGCCGCTTTGGTGTCAGCGCCGAATATCTGTCCAGCGCCGACCAGATCCAGATCAAGATGGCGCAGGGTGCCAAGCCCGGCGAAGGTGGCCAACTGCCGGGCCACAAGGTGTCGGAATACATCGCCAAGCTGCGCTGTTCGGTACCCGGCGTGGGCCTGATTTCGCCACCGCCCCATCACGACATTTACTCGATTGAAGACCTGGCACAGCTGATTCACGACCTGAAAAACGTCAACCAGAAGGCTTCCATCTCAGTCAAGCTCGTCTCCGAAGTCGGCGTGGGCACGGTGGCCGCTGGCGTTGCCAAGGCCAAAGCCGATCACGTCACAATTTCAGGGCATGACGGCGGCACCGGCGCGTCTCCCATCTCGTCGATCAAGCACTGCGGCACGCCCTGGGAACTCGGCCTGGCCGAAACCCAGCAAACCCTGATGCTCAACCGCCTGCGCAGCCGCATTCGCGTGCAGGCCGATGGCCAGATGAAGACCGGTCGCGACGTGGTCATCGGCGCGCTGCTGGGTGCTGACGAATTCGGCTTTGCCACGGCACCGCTGGTCGTCGAAGGCTGCATCATGATGCGCAAGTGCCACCTCAACACCTGCCCGGTTGGTGTCGCGACCCAAGACCCCGTGTTGCGCGCCAAGTTCCAGGGCAAGCCCGAGCACGTCGTCAATTACTTCTTCTTTGTTGCTGAAGAAGTGCGTGAAATCATGGCACAACTCGGCATTCGCACCTTCGACGAACTGGTCGGGCGCGCAGACCTGCTCGATACCCGCCAGGGCATTGATCACTGGAAGGCACAGGGCCTGGACTTTGCCCGTGTGTTCTACCAGCCCGTCACCGACAGCTCGCCACGCCAGACAGAGGAACAAGACCACGGGCTGGCCACGGCACTCGATCATCAACTGATTGAACGCTGCGAACCCGCCATCGAACGTGGCGAAAAGGTTTCCTTCATCATTCCCGTGCGCAACCGCAACCGCACCATCGGCGCGATGCTGTCGGGTCGCGTGGCGGTGCGCTATGGCGACCAGGGCTTGCCAAACGACACCATCCATATTCAGTGCAACGGCACGGCCGGCCAGAGCTTTGGCGCCTTCCTGGTGCACGGCATCACGCTGGACCTGGTGGGCGAAGGCAACGACTATGTCGGCAAGGGTTTGTCAGGTGGGCGCATTATCGTGCGCTCACCCAACGACTTCCGCGGGTTTGGACCTGAACACATCATCGTGGGCAATACAGTGCTCTACGGTGCGACAGCGGGCGAAGCCTATTTCAACGGCGTGGCCGGCGAACGGTTTGCGGTGCGCAATTCAGGTGCCGCTGCGGTCGTCGAAGGCACGGGCGACCATGGCTGCGAATACATGACCGGTGGCACTGTTGTCGTGCTCGGCCAGACGGGTCGCAACTTTGCGGCCGGCATGTCCGGTGGCGTGGCCTACGCCTGGGATCCGGAAAACACCTTCCGTGAACGCTGCAACCTGACGATGGTCGAAGTCGAGCCCGTCCTGTCGTCCAGGCGTCAGGAAGAGGAACAGGGCATAGACCTCTGGCACAGCATGGCACGTGGTGGCGAGCGCGAAACCGACGAGGCCATTCTGCGCCGTCTGGTCGAAAACCACTTCCGCTACACAGGAAGTCTGCTTGCGCGCGACATGGTCAGCGACTGGGAAAGCGCCCGCGGCAAATTCGTCAAGATTATGCCCGTCGACTACAAGCGCGCGCTCGGTGAAATGTGGCGCGCCGCCAACCCTCAATCGATTGCGGCTTAAGGAACAATCATGGGCAAAATTACTGGTTTTCTCGAAATCGACCGCCTGCATGAGGCCGCTGAAGCACCTGTTGGCCGTCTCAAGCACTGGAACGAATTTGTCTTGCACCTGACCGACGAACAGGCCGGCAAGCAAGCCGCGCGATGCATGGACTGCGGCGTTCCCTTCTGTAACAACGGTTGTCCCGTCAACAACGTCATTCCTGACTGGAATGACCTGGTGTACCGCCAAAACTGGCGCGGGGCGCTGGATGTGCTGCATTCGACCAACAATTTCCCCGAGTTCACCGGCCGCATCTGCCCCGCACCCTGCGAAGCCGCCTGCACGCTGAACATCAACAATGACGCGGTGGGCATCAAGTCTATCGAGCACGCCATCATCGACAAGGGCTGGGCCCAGGGCTGGGTCGTACCACAGCCTAGCACCACCAAAACCGGCAAGAAAGTCGCCGTGATCGGTTCGGGCCCTGCAGGCCTGGCCTGTGCCCAGCAGCTCGGGCGTGTCGGCCACGACGTCACGGTGTTTGAAAAGAACGACCGGATCGGCGGCCTGCTGCGTTATGGCATCCCTGATTTCAAGCTGGAAAAGGTCCTGATCGATCAGCGCATCACGCAAATGCAGGCCGAAGGGGTCACCTTCAAGACGTCTCACTACGTTGGACATGCCTCGGACGCGCACGACGCGACCCTGACGGTCAAGACACCCGAAGCCCTGCAAAATGAGTTCGACGCCGTCGTGCTCACCGGCGGCTGTGAAACACCGCGTGATTTGCCTGTCACGGGACGCGAGCTCGACGGCGTCATGTACGCCATGGACTTCCTGCGCCCCCAGAACAAAGTCAACGCAGGCGACACACTGTCTGAGCAAGTCCTGGCCAAGGACAAGCACGTCGTGGTGATTGGCGGTGGCGACACGGGCTCGGATTGCGTGGGCACCAGCAACCGTCATGGTGCCACGGCCGTGACACAGATCGAACTCATGCCGCGTCCGCCCGAGCACGAGAACAAGACCATGACCTGGCCCTACTGGCCCGCAAAACTGCGCACGTCTTCGTCGCACGAAGAAGGTGCGGACCGCGATTGGGCGATCACCACCAAGTCGCTGGTCGGCACGAACGGCAAAGTTGAAAAACTGGTCGCCGCCCGTGTCGAATGGATCAAGGACGAAGCGACCGGCCAGCTCAGAATGCAGGAAGTCAAAGGCTCCGAATTCGACATCAAGGCTGACCTGGTTCTGCTCGCGATGGGCTTTGTGGCACCCGTCAATACTGTGCTCAAAGCCTTTGGCGTTGACCATGATGCGCGTGGTAACGTAAGAGCCAACACTGACGACTATCGCACTAACCTGGGCAAGGTATTTGCGGCGGGCGACATGCGCCGTGGTCAGTCTCTGGTCGTATGGGCCATTCGTGAAGGTCGCCAGTGCGCGCGCTCGGTTGATGAATTCCTGATGGGCTCAACCGAACTGCCGCGCTGATCAACAGTATCGCAAGGGGGTGTCATGGTGTGGTCACTGAAAGTGTTTTCAGGCGTTGTCGCTGGCGTCGCGGTCGCTCTGGCTCTCGCGTCAGCGCAGGGGCATGCCCAGGCGCAGCCCGCGGCACCCGCCTGGCCCTCCAAAAGCCTCACGCTGACCGTTCCCTACGCGGCCGGTGGGTTTGCCGACACCCGCATGCGGCTGCTGGCGCGCAAGCTCTCGGACAAGCTTGGTCAGCCTGTCGTCGTTGAAAACAAAGGTGGCGCCGGTGGTGTCATCGGTACGGCGGCGGTCGCCCGGGCGGCACCTGACGGCTACACGCTGGGCTCTGGCAACCTGGCACCGCTGGCAGTCAACCCGTCCCTGATGAAAAAAATGCCCTACGATCCCGCAAAGGACCTGGCACCCGTCATTCTCATCGAAAATAGTCCTCTGGTACTGAGCGTCGCCAACACCTTGCCAGTCAAGAATGTTGAAGAACTCATTGCGCTGGCAAAAAAGGACCCGGGCAAACTGACCTTTGGCTCGTCTGGCATTGGCGGTGCCCATCACCTGTCAGGTGAAATGTTCCGCGAAGACGCCCATATCGACATCGTGCACGTCCCCTACAAGGGCGGCGCACCGGCCTCAACCGACCTGATGGCCGGGCACCTGTCGATGATGTTTGAAATGGGTTATGCGGCCATGCCGTCGATCCAGGCCGGGAAAATCCGTCCAATCGCGGTTACCTCGCTCAAGCGGCTGGAAATCCTGCCTGACGTGCCGACCATGTCAGAATCGGGCGTGCCCGGCTTCGAGTCCTTCAACTGGCAGGGCATTGTCGTCCCCGCTGGCACGCCGGCACCCATCATTGCCCGCCTGAATGTGGCCTTGAATGAAATTCTCAAGGATCCCGACGTGGTCAAAGCCATCGCCGATACCGGTAGCCAGGTCGCAGGCGGCACCCCGGAGGACTTTGGCAAGTTCATTCAGACCGAAAGGGAAAAGTGGTCCCGGGTCATCCAGGCCGCGAATATTTCAGCCGAATAATTCCCGGCCCAGTAATTTTCAGCCGGCCAATGACCTTGCAATGAATGATGGCGTCTGGCCTCGCTAACATTGAACCGGCTACAATCAGCCTCCCTGGCAGCCTTGCCTGCTGGCCAGGCCGTGCTTTCCGAATTCTTTTTGTCCCAACATGCCAGTGTCTCCAGCCTCCCCCTCCGATGTCGTACTGCGCCTAGATGGCGTATCGCTCGGCTATGGGGACTTCACTGTCCTGCGAGACATCTCCTTTGAGGTGCCACGCGGTCAGGTCGTGGCAATGATGGGCGGTTCGGGCTCAGGCAAAACGACACTTTTACGGGCGGCAACCGGGCAACTGAAGGCGCGCACCGGTTGCGTGCAGGCGTTTGGCGAAGATCTTGCCACGGCTTCACCGGAGCAACGCCAGTCCCTGCGCCAGCGCATGGGCGTGCTATTTCAGCAAGGCGCGCTCTTCACCGACCTGAATGTGTTTGACAACGTGGCCTTCCCCTTGCGCGAACACCTGCGGCTGTCGCCACAAAAATTACTTGAAACCGTGCTCGAAAAGCTTGAGTCTGTGGGTCTGCGGGCAGCCGCCCACCTGCGAACTTCCGAAATTTCTGGTGGCATGGCGCGCCGCGTGGCGCTTGCGCGAGCGATTGTGCTCGAACCCGAACTCGTGCTTTATGACGAGCCGTTCGCCGGCCTGGACCCGATTTCCCTGGGAATTACAGCGCGACTGATTCGTGGCCTGTCCGACCGGCTTGGGTGCGCGTCAGTCGTGATCACCCATGACGTTGCCGAGTCCTTCATCATTGCCGATCAGGTTTACCTGATCGGTGAGGGACGAATCAAAGCGCAAGGAACCCCCGCCACGCTCGCGACCTCAACCGACCCATACGTTCGGCAATTCCTGAACGGCGAGCCCGACGGTCCTGTCCCGTTTGACTACCCCGCAACGCCGGCATTCCAGTCCTGGCTGACCCGCCAGAGTGCGCAGACATGAACCCCTCAACGTCGATCCAGCGGCTGGGACACGCCGTGCGCCAACGGATCATTAGCATGGGATTTTTTACCCGTTTCTTCTTCATGCTGCTCGCTCGCAGCGGGATCGCGCTCTCACGCCCACGCCTGGTTTCGCAGCAAGTGCACTTTATTGGCAACTACTCCCTGCTGATCATCACGGTGTCGGGGCTGTTCGTGGGTTTTGTGCTTGGCCTGCAGGGTTATTACACCCTGAACCGCTACGGCTCAGAAGACGCACTGGGCCTGCTGGTCGCGCTGTCGCTCACGCGTGAACTCGGGCCGGTCGTGACAGCACTGCTTTTTGCCGGGCGCGCGGGTACGTCGCTGACGGCCGAGATCGGCCTGATGAAGGCCGGGGAACAACTGTCCGCCATGGAAGTCATGGCAGTCGATCCCATCCGGCGTGTGCTGGTGCCGCGCTTCTGGGGCGGCGTCATCGCCATGCCCGTGCTTGCTGCCGTGTTTTCCGCGGTCGGCATCCTGG
>CAIJKV010000381.1 GCA_903821335.1 uncultured beta proteobacterium | reverse complement strand
CGCGCAAAAGCCGGATCCGGATAGCCTGCCTGGGCGGCATTGGCGCGCAGGCGCTCGCGGTACTTGCCCGGGAAGGCATAAACCAGACGCCCGCCAGCACGCCCGAGGGCGTGCAGCACCCTCAATGGCAACCACGCAAGGAGACGTAAAAACAGAAGTAAAGGCATTTTCCCCATTTTCGCTTAAAATACCCAAGTTCGCCGAGTTAACCGACAACTTGCGGGGCGACGTTGCTGGGTCCGGGATGCAATCGCGGGCTGGCAAGAAGAAATTCCGCTAAAGCGTCGCAGCCCATATCCAGCGTCTTTTCAAAGCAACGGTACGGGGTGCAACGCACCTCCTTAACTTGCCCCTGGCTTTGCCAGAAAAGGACGTGATCATGTCTAAGTCAAACGACTACCTTTTTACCTCTGAATCCGTTTCCGAAGGTCATCCCGACAAAGTCGCTGACCAGATTTCAGATTCCATCCTCGACGCGATTTTCACGCAAGATCCCAACGCCCGCGTTGCCGCTGAAACGCTGTGCAACACGGGTCTGGTTGTTCTTGCCGGTGAAATCACGACGACAGCGAACGTGGACTACATCCAGGTTGCGCGCGACACCATCAAGCGTATTGGCTATGACAATACCGAATACGGTATCGATTACAAGGGCTGCGCTGTCCTGGTGGCCTACGACAAGCAGTCGCCCGATATTGCCCAGGGCGTCGATCGCTCGTCCGAAGACTACCTGAATCAGGGTGCTGGTGACCAGGGCCTGATGTTCGGCTATGCCTGCGATGAAACGCCTGACCTGATGCCCGCCCCGATCTGGTACGCACACCGTCTGGTCCAGCGCCAGAGCGAACTGCGCAAAGACGGCCGCCTGCCCTGGTTGCGTCCCGACGCCAAGTCGCAGGTCACGTTCCGCTATGTCGATGGCAAACCCACTGAAGTCGACACGGTGGTGCTGTCGACTCAGCACGCACCAGAGATCTCGCAGGCCACGATCCACGAGGCCGTGATCGAAGACATCATTCGTCCCAGCTTTCCAGCGGGCCTGCTGACGGCCAAGACAAAGTTCCTGATCAACCCCACGGGGCGCTTTGTGATTGGAGGCCCCCAGGGCGATTGCGGCCTGACCGGACGCAAGATTATTGTCGACACCTACGGCGGCGCATGCCCACACGGTGGTGGCGCGTTCTCCGGCAAGGATCCGTCCAAGGTCGATCGTTCTGCTGCCTACGCCGCACGATATGTGGCCAAGAACATTGTTGCGGCGGGCTTGGCGCGTCAGTGTCAGGTGCAGGTCAGCTACGCCATCGGCGTGGCCGAACCCATCAATATCACGGTCTACACCGAAGGCACGGGCGTCGTGTCCGACGAACAGCTGGCCGCACTGGTACGCGAACACTTTGACCTGCGTCCAAAAGGCATCGTCAACATGCTCGACCTGTTGCGCCCGATTTACACCAAAACGGCTGCCTACGGCCACTTTGGTCGCAACGAGCCCGAGTTCAGCTGGGAAGCCACTGACAAGGTCGCTGTGCTCAAGAGCGCAGTCTGACGTCTTGTGGCGCAGCGGTGTGACATCACCGTTCCAGCCAGTGGGCGTGACAGTCTTTCACTGCCATAGTCCCTGTAAAGGAAAGCCCCTCATGTGAACGCGTGTTGGGGCTTTTTCTTTGGAGTGCGGTGCTATGCTGCGCGCATGAATCTACCCACCCCCACGTCGGCTGACCAGCGCGGCTTGACGCACAGCAAGCCCGAAACAGCCGACTCGCCCTGTGTGGCGGTGTGTTCGACGCTGTTCGATGATGTCTGCCGCGGCTGTGGCCGCACCATCATGGAAGTCTCGGACTGGGTCTTCATGAGCGACGCCGACAAACAGGCTGTCTGGGTTCGGATTCGCGCAGAAGGCTATCCACGGCGCGGCTGAAAAGCCGCCCGTGTCCGATGCGCCTAAAACGCGTGTGCCGCCCGCCACTGCAATGGCCGCACGCCGACTTACTCGTCCGAAAGCGTGACGCCAGCCAGTTTTTCAGACATTTTTGCTACGGCGGTGTGATCCTGGCCGGGGCCGAGCAATTGTGCCGACGAGGCCCACATTTCGCGGCACATTGCCGCGAAGGGTGTTGGCGTGTTGGTGTCCTTGCCAATGCCAAGCGCGATGCTCAAGTCCTTGACCATCAGGTCCAGGCCAAAGCCTGAGTTGTACTTGCCCGAAAGCACGAACTGCTTGAACTTCTTTTGTGTCGAGTTGTTCATGCCGGTTGACGAATTCAGCACATCAACCATTGCAGCGGGGTCCAGACCAAAACGCTTGCCGATCAGCAGCGCTTCGACGCCGATGAGAAAGCCGCCTGCCGACACCAGATTGTTGAGCGCTTTCAT
>CAIJKV010000380.1 GCA_903821335.1 uncultured beta proteobacterium | reverse complement strand
CTGGCGGAGAGGGTGGGATTCGAACCCACGGTGGATTTGCACCCACGCCTGATTTCGAGTCAGGTACATTCGACCACTCTGCCACCTCTCCGGCGGGTATGGTGACTGCCACCACAAGTCGAAGGCAGAATTCTAGCAGAAACAGCCGACGATTTGATTTTGGACGTGTCAGACCCGAAAATTGGTGCTCCTGACGAGATGGCCCTGATCCCAGTCTGAACGAGAAGAGATTTTTCACCCTGAACAGCTAAACTCAGGCTGTAGCGCCATCAAACTTTCAGCGTCCAGCAAAAAAACATTTTTATCCGAGATCCCAACTATGCTTTTCCTGTTGTCGCCCGCCAAAAAGCTTGATTACGACTCGACCTTGCCGACTGCGCTGCATACACAGCCTCTGTTCCTGCAAGAGGCGGTAAAGCTGATCAAGGTGCTCAAGGAAAAGTCGGTCGAGGACGTGGCGGGTCTGATGAGCTTGAGCCCGGCCTTGGCAAAACTCAATGTGGATCGGTACGCGGCCTGGACACCAACATTTTCCCAGAGTAATGCCCGCCAGTCTGTGCTGGCCTTCAATGGCGATGTCTACGACGGCCTAGAAGCCAGGACGTTGTCTGAAAAAGATTTGCAGTGGGCCCAGGATCACGTTGCGATTCTGAGTGGACTGTATGGTGTGCTGCGACCTCTGGATCTGATGCAGCCATACCGGCTGGAAATGGGTACGCGCCTGCCTAACCCCGGTGGCAATAACCTGTACGAGTATTGGGGCAAAGTGATCGCACCGTACCTGGACGAGCGTTTGGCACAGGACCCGTCACCTGTCCTTATTAACCTGGCGTCTGAAGAGTATTTCAAGGCCGTTGATGCCAAGGCACTGCGTGCCCGTGTGGTTCAGTGTGTGTTTCAGGATGGAAAGAACGGTGCATGGAAAATCATCAGTTTCCATGCCAAGCGCGCACGCGGCCTGATGGCGCGCTTCGCGATTATGCACCGTGCCCGCACGCCTGAGGCACTGAAAAAATTCGACAGCGACGGCTATGCCTTTGCACCGGACGTGTCGACGAGCGACAAACTCGTGTTCCGGCGCCCGGGCTAGCAATCCGCAGGGCAGGTCATGTTGCCTGACCTACCTTTCGCTTACTGCAATCAGTCGGTCATACGCTAGGCTCCCTGTTTAACTATCCAACTTTTAAAAGTCGATCATGGCCAAAGCACTCAACATTCCGAATTACTCCCGTGTCGCGCTGGTGTTGCAGGGAGGGGGGGCATTAGGGTCCTACCAGGCAGGTATTGTCGAGGGCTTGTACGAGGTGGGTATTCACCCGACATGGGTTGCCGGTATTTCAATTGGTGCACTTAACGCCGCCATCATCGCGGGTAACGCGCCTGAAAAGCGGGTGGAAAAACTGCGTGAATTCTGGGAAACGATATGCCGCCCGCCATCGACTGCGGCCAGTGTGATGCTCTCAGCGCTGGATATGTTTGGTCCGGCTGGCGCGACCATGCGCGAAATGGCACAGAGTGCCAGCGAAAAAATGTTTGGCTCCATGGCGGCGATGCGTGCAATGGTTGAGGGGCAGCATGGATTTTTTACGCCCAGGCCGCTGGCGCCGGGCAGTGGGACGCCCGCCACCACCAGCTTTTATGAAACGAGCGCCGTGATCCAAACGCTTGAGCGTCTGGCTGACTTCGATCGCATCAACCAGAGCGGCGAGATGCGCGTGTCCGTCGGCGCAACCAACGTCAAGTCAGGTAATTTTGTCTATTTTGACAACACGCAGATGAAGCTCAAGCCAGAGCACTTCCTGGCTTCTGGCGCGTTGCCACCCGGGTTTCCGGCGGTCGAAATCGAAGGGGAATTTTATTGGGACGGTGGCTGCGTATCGAACACGCCACTTGAATACATTTTGAACACCACACCACACAAAGACACGCTGGTTTTCCAAGTGGATTTGTGGAGTGCTTCGGGCCGCATCCCCACCGATGTGTTCCAGATCATGGAGCGCATGAAGGATATCCAGTACTCAAGCAAGACACGTGGTGTGACCAATAGCGTGCATGCGTTGCAACAGATGCGTCAGATCTTGTGGGACACCATCGAACGCATACCGGTTGCTGTGCGCAAGAAAGACCCCTGGTTCGATGCGCTTGCAAAGCGTTTGTATGGCGCACGCTACAACTGTATTCACCTGATCTACAAGAATAAGCCAACCGAGGGGCACTACAAAGACTTTGAGTTCAGTCGCGAGACCATGAACCTGCACTGGGATAGCGGGCGTGACGATGTGCGCCGCACACTTGAAAATCCGCAGTGTCTGGAACTGCCACCGCCGGGGGAAAACTTCGTGACGTACGACGTCCATCGTGATGCCTGACGTGCTGACAGCCGACGCATAAAATAAGGGCGCCGTTGCCAGGCGCCCTTATTTATATAACCAGCCACCGTTCGCGACAGCGCTGTGGCTGACTACCACAGCAACTGCCGCGATCCTCGGGCCACGCTTTACTGCATGTACCAGCCGTGGCTGACGACTACCGACTGGCCGGTGATCGCATTGGTGTCGAACCCAGCGAGGAACGCAACGGTGTTGGCGACGTCGGCAACCGTGGTGAACTCACCGTCAACGGTTTCTTTCAACATCACATTTTTAACGACGTCAGCTTCGCTGATACCGAGGGCAGCCGCTTGCTCGGGGATCTGTTTCTCGACCAGAGGCGTACGCACAAAGCCCGGACATACGACGTTGGCGCGCACGCCACGCGAGCCACCTTCCTTGGCCACCACGCGTGCCAGACCCAGCAGGCCATGCTTGGCCGTGACGTAGGCTGATTTCAGTTTGGACGCTTCGTGCGAGTGCACTGAGCCCATGTAAATGATCGAGCCGCCCTTGCCACCCGCATACATATGCTTGATAGCAGCCTTGGTCGTCAGAAAGGCACCGTCCAGATGGATGGCCAGCATTTTTTTCCAGTCTGAAAACAGGTAATCTTCGATCGGGTTCACGATCTGGATGCCCGCGTTGGAAACCAGCACGTCGATGCTGCCAAATTTGTTGACCGCTTGCTCGATGCCTGCATTGACTGCGTCTTCGTTGGTGACATCCATGGTCACAGCCATGGCCTGGCCGCCAGCCTTGACGATTTCCTGAACAACCAGTTCAGAGGCGGCCTGATTCAGGTCGGCGATCACGAGAATCGCGCCTTGTCTGGACATCGTCAGTGCGCATTCTTTTCCAATCCCGCTGGCGGCACCGGTGACCAGTGCAACTTTACCTTGTAGAGACATAATTGTTCCTTTTAGTGATCAGTAAAAAAAGCATTCTGGCAATTCAGGTCTTCAGATAATCAAAGGCTACCTCACCGAGTGCCAGTGTCAGGTCGCACATCAGGTGCTTGGCACCGACCACTTCCAGCACAGGCAGGTCGGCGATAGGCGCCAGGGCATGATGAAAAAGTTCAAGCCG
>CAIJKV010000379.1 GCA_903821335.1 uncultured beta proteobacterium | reverse complement strand
GGCAACTATATGGGGCTGACTTTTACGGTGCGTGCGACGTCGCGCGAGCAGCTCGATGGCTTGTATCGGTCGCTGCATGGCCACGACCTGGTCTCGGTGGTGTTGTAGTGGCAGTGCGCTCAGGGATGACGACTGCGTGAGCAGGCTTCAGTAATGGTGCTCTGGTGATCCGACCCTGGCCACGCCCGTCCGAATACCAGGCTGTGTGGCAGGCCATGCAGGACTTCACGGCCGCCCGTACGTCCGACACACCCGACGAACTCTGGCTGGTTGAGCACGCCCCCGTCTATACGCAGGGTCAGGCAGGCAAGCCTGAGCATCTGCTCAACCCCGGCAATATCCCCGTCGTCAAGGCTGACCGTGGGGGTCAGGTGACTTATCACGGGCCCGGGCAGGTGGTTGCCTATGTGCTGGCCGATTTGCGCCGTAATGGCCGTTTTATCAAGGAGTTGGTCCACCAACTCGAAGAGGCGACGATCGCCACGCTGACGTTCTACGGCATTGACCACGCCTGCCGTAAGGCGGGTGCCCCGGGCGTGTATGTGCCCCTGCAGGGTGAACTGGCCAAGATCGCAGCGCTCGGCATCAAGGTTCGTCATGGTTGCACCTACCATGGCGTGGCACTGAACGTGGACATGGACCTGTCGCCCTACGACGGCATTAATCCTTGTGGTTACGCGGGTTTACGCACGATCAGCATGGCGAGTTGCGGCGTGAAGGCAGGGTGGGAAGAGGTTGCCAGCACGCTGGCCGGCCAAATCATCGAGCGTTGCGGCCTGTGGGTAAAATAGCCGGATCGCGCAGTTCCCCAGGAAAATCATGTCAGACAAGCACGCCGTACCCGTCAGCACGGAATCGATTGCACCGGTGACACCCGTGGCCTACGATCCGACCATCAAGCAGAAGTCGCAGGCCAAGACTTCCCGCATCCCCATCAAGGTGGTGGCCGCTGAGCGCCTGAAAAAGCCTGACTGGATCCGCGTCAAGGCCGCGCCGGCCGGCTCACGCTTTTATGATATTAAGCGCATCCTGCGTGAGCACAATCTGTTCACGGTGTGTGAAGAAGCCTCTTGCCCCAACATCGGCGAATGCTTCGGCAAGGGCACCGCCACCTTCATGATCATGGGTGACAAGTGCACGCGCCGCTGTCCGTTTTGTGATGTCGGTCATGGCCGCCCTGACCCGCTTGATGTGGACGAACCCGTCAACCTTGCGCGTACCATTGCAGCACTCAAGCTGACCTACGTGGTGATTACTTCCGTCGACCGTGATGACCTGCGCGATGGTGGTGCCGGTCACTTTGTCGAATGCATTCAAAAGGTTCGTGAACTGTCGCCGAACACACGCATCGAGGTCCTGGTGCCAGACTTCCGCGGGCGCCTGGATCGTGCGCTTGAAATCCTCGATGGCGGGCCACCCGACATCATGAATCACAACCTGGAAACCGTGCCTCGCCTGTACAAGCAGGCGCGTCCGGGTTCTGACTATGGTCATTCGCTTAAGCTCTTGCAGGAATTCAAAAAACGTCATCCCGACACACCAACCAAATCCGGCCTGATGCTGGGGCTGGGCGAGACGGACGAAGAAATCCTGCAAGTGATGCGCGACCTGCGCGCGCATGACGTTGAGATGCTTACCATCGGGCAGTACCTGCAACCCTCTGCGCATCACTTGCCCGTGTTGCGCTATGTGCATCCCGACACGTTCGCGATGTTCGAGCG
>CAIJKV010000378.1 GCA_903821335.1 uncultured beta proteobacterium | reverse complement strand
GGCAATCGCCCGAATCGTGCACTCCCGCTCAAGACTCAACTGGATCACTGTTCGCTCTTCACAACTGAAATGTTTGTATTTGCTTTTCATCACAACACCATACCCCAGGGTAAGTGTTGCACTTCAATTTTGAACTCGCCCAGCTATTCGCCAACGACACCACGAAAAAAAGAAACTGCATCGTCAACAAGTTAGATGCTAAGGATATGATCCATAGTTTAATGCTGTCCCGTAAACGCTGTGTGTTGCCTGTCAGACATAAAAGCTGCAGAATGCGTCATTATTGACTTCGTTATTGAATTCGATGCGACTAATTTGGCAAGGCCACCACACCCACCGAGGTTCAATACATGGAAACTAAAATTGCGGAGCCCTCGCTGGCGTACTTCAGGTTCTTGAACCTGGTTCAGGCGACACGTTGCGAACCAAAGTTTCCGAAACTTGACCTGGTCGAAGAGCGGCTGCTTAATTTATTGGCAATTATTTGGCATTCGGGTGAAAACGTGAGTGTCCTTCAGGCCATGAGCCTGACTTTTGGCATTTCCCCGACGACAGTGCATCGTCGGCTGAATACCTTACGCAAAAAGGGCATGATTGGGCTGACAGCCGACGAAATCGACAATCGCATCAAATACATTGTCGGCACGGATCTCACCACCGAGTATTTCGAACTGCGTGCCAAGGCGCTCGTCAATGCTGTGCAGGCTTAATCCGCATTGCCATCATTGATGGCGATCGAAACACAACACCTGACAGTCTCACGGTCCGGACGCGGCGTATTGTCGGACATCTGCATGCAGTTGGGGCTGGGTGAGGTCGTTGGGTTGCTGGGCGCAAATGGTGCCGGAAAATCGACGCTATTGAGTGCGCTCGCCGGTGAAATTGCGCCTGAAAGCGGTACGGTAAGTATAGACGCGCAGTTGCTTGAGTCGATGAATGCGCTCGAACAGGCACAGCGCCGTGCTGTGTTGCCGCAGAAGCCCGGGTTGACCTTTGACTTGCTCGTTGATGATGTCATCACAATGGGGGCCTATCCGTTCGTCGAGGCAACGCAGGCTGCGGTGCAAGCTTGGGTCATCGAGGCGATGGCAGACGCTGACGTCGCCCATTTAGTGGGGCGACGCTATCCAGAGCTGTCGGGCGGCGAGCAACAGCGTGTGCAGTTCGCCCGCGTACTGCTGCAGAGCCGGGCGATCGTGTCGCGTCAGGGGCACGCGTACCTGCTGCTGGACGAGCCTACCGCCAGTCTTGACCCGCGACATCAGGTGCATTTAATGGAAGTTGCCCTGAAACAGGCCCGTGCGCGCAACGTCGGTGTGCTGGTGATTCTGCATGACATCAATCTTGCAGCCAGATGGTGCGACCGCATCCTGTTGCTTGCCCAACAGCAGCTGATTGCCCAAGGGGCACCCCAAGAGGTGCTGACCCCGGTCAATCTGCAGGCCGCCTTCGGGATGGAGATGGCGGTTCTGAGCCATCCGCTGGTACCGGGTCGCCTGCTGGTGTTGCCTGTCTAGCCCGAGTTTCGCAACCCCGCCGCAATGCCGTTGATGGTCAAGTGAATTGCACGCTCGACGCGGTCATCATGGTCGGCTGGTGTGCGGCGCTTGCTCTCGAGTCGGTGCCGGCGCAGCAGTTCGATCTGCAGGTAATTAAGCGGGTCAATATAGGCAAAGCGTTCTCGCAGAGACGCTGACAACATGGGGTTGTCAGACAGGAGTTCGCGACGTGTGACCATTTTCAACGTGGCGAGTGTACGGCCGTGTTCCTGCGTGATGCGGTCAAATACCTTGTCCCTGAGCACACGGCTGGGAACCAGCTGAGCATAGCGCGCACCGATTTTAAGGTCGGTCTTGGCAAGTACCATTTCCATATTTGAAAGCATGGTCGTAAAGAATGGCCAGTCTTGCGCCATGTCCTGCAAGGACTGGATGCGCGCCTTGCGGCTGGTGGGCGCGCCAGGAAATCCTTCGTCCAGATATTGAAGCAAGGCTGTGCCCACGCCATACCAGCCTGGTAGCATCAGCCGGCATTGCGCCCAGGAAAATCCCCAGGGGATCGCGCGCAGGTCCTCAATGCGTTGGCCACCTTTTCTTGCGGCCGGACGCGAGCCAATATTGAGTCCGGCAATTTCACTGATCGGTGTTGACGAGAAAAAGTACTGTGCGAAGCCTGGCGTGTGATAAACCAGCTCACGATAGGTGGTCTGTGCAACATTCGAGAGAAACGCCATGATATCGCCGTACTTGATCATGTTCGACTCTTCGACGCGCGCGGCTTGCTCGTCGACCAGGCTGGCTTGGAGTGTGGCGGACACCAGGTTTTCAAGATGCCAGCGTCCTACGTTGGCGTCCTTGTACTTGCTTTGAATGACCTCGCCCTGTTCTGTCAGGCGAATTTGACCATCGACGGACCCGGTTGCCTGCGCAAGGATGGCATCAAAGGTCGAGCCACCACCGCGCCCGACACTGCCACCGCGTCCATGGAACAGCCGCAGCCGGATGCCTCGGGCGCGGAAGACTTCGACCAGCGCACGTTCCGCCTGGTAGAGCGACCAGTTCGATGTCAGGAAACCGCCATCCTTGTTGCTGTCTGAGTATCCCAGCATGACTTCCTGAACACCGCCCTGTGTCTCAATGATACGGGCACGAACTTCGGGCAAGTCAAGAAATTCCGACATGATGCGCGGACCATTTTCAAGGTCGGGAATCGTCTCGAACAGCGGGACGACCATCAGACCGTCGTCGTGTGCCGTGGCAGACGGCTTGGCATGGCTGCGACGCCTGGGCTCGGTGCCCTGTGTCGGAAGTGTCAGCCCGGCCTCTTTCTGCAAGACCAGTGCTTCAAGCAGGTCGCTCAGTGTTTCGGTATGTGACACGATGTACTGGCGCACGGCAGACGTGCCGAAATGCTGCCGTCCACGTGCGGTGGCATGCATGATGCCGAGCTCACGCTGGGCCTCTTCCGAGTATTGCAGCCATGGCGAGGTCAGGGGGCGGGCCTGACCGAGTTCGGCGCGCAGGAGCGCGACCTTTTCATTTTCAGTCAGACTGGCGTAGTCCACGGGTATGTTTTGTTGCAGGACACCGGCCTTTGTGAAGAACTCAGTCAATGTGCGTTCATGCACGTCCGAACTCTGTCGCAAGTCAAGACTCGCGAGGTGAAAGCCGAACACCCGGACGGCCTGTCGCAGGGACTGCAGCCGCAGGCGCGCGATGGGTGCCGCCCGGTGCAGTTCAAGGGACGCGGTCAAGATTTCGAGGTCATCTGCGAACGCGGCGGGGTTGGAATAGGCAGTCATGTCCGCAGTGCCGCGGCGAGCGACATCAGTGCCCACGTGTTGCCGTGCGGTGGCTGCCAGCCTCGCGTACATGCCGATCAGTGCGCGGCGATAGGGCTCGTCGTTGCGATGGGATGACGTGTCGGGACTGGCCTGGGCAAGTGCCTGTAAAGCCGGCGTGACTGTGGTGAGCAACGTGCTCAGGGACAACTCGGTCGCCAGCGCTTCAACCTCGGTAAGATAAAACTCGAAGGCAACACTGGCGCCCAGGGTGAGTGCATGGTCAAGCGTGGAGGCGTCGACATTGGGGTTGCCGTCGCGGTCGCCGCCGATCCAGCTACCCATGCGCAGGAATGGCCTCATCGTTGGCGGCAGTGCCTGAAAGGCAGAGCGAGGCTCGCCAAGAAGGTGGTGAGACAGGTCTGAATAAAGTTTTGGAATGACTTTCAGGAAAGTGCTGCGGTAATACGACAACGCGTTTTCGATTTCATCGGCCACGGTCAGACGCGTGTAACGCAACATGCGTGTCTGCCAGAGCGCAGTGATCTGGCCAATCAGCTCGAGCTCTGTGCCGCGTTGCTCGTCTTCAGTGATGCGGCCGTAGCGGGTCGCGAGCGTCTGTGAGATCTGGTGGTGCAGGTCGAGCGTGCTTTTGCGCTGGACCTCGGTCGGGTGCGCGGTCAGAACGGGCATGATGCAGGCCTGCTCAAGCAATTTCTGGATACGCGCGCGCGTCACACCACGGTTACGCAGCAACGCGACCGTGTGGCCCAGGGTGCCACGTGCGTAGACGTTGTCGCGCAGCACCATCGCCCTGGTCTGTTCTTTCTGATTGAAATCTTCGGCGATGTTCGACAGGTGCAGGAAATAGCTGAATGCCCGGGCCACCAGGTTGGCTTCGTCGCGCGCCAGCTTTTTGATCCGTTCGTGCAGCATGCGCCCATCCTGATCCCGGCCCTGACGGCGAAGGCGCACTGCCGTGCGGCGTAGCGTTTCGATGGTGTCAAACGTGGCCTTGCCTTCGGTTTCGCGTATGACATCGCCGAGCATGCGTCCAAGCAGTCGGATTTCTTCACGGTCAGTGGTGAGTATTTTTGATTGCTCGGACATGTGTTGCGAGATCTCCGGGTCAGGAGCCCTGTTCTGGCTGCGATCGAGCATGGGCAGGGCGGGGAAACCTGATTCTAATCTGACAGCGTCGCAATAGCGGTAACCAACCGCTGTTGACCTTGACCACAACGGAATTTCGCTAATATGGGGCTGTTTAACGAATCTGCTTACGAACAGCGACCGCGCCCGGCATCGTATCGGGCGCTCGCTTGTCGTTGACCGTCACGCAGACACATACACGTTGAGAGGAAGACATCATGAATATCGCGGTGATTGGTTCTGGATTGATTGGTCAGGCGTGGGCCATTGTGTTCGCGCGCGGTGGCCACGCTGTGCGCATGTGGGACGGGGACCCTGCCGCCGTGGGCAAGGCGCTGACCCTGATCGCCGGGCAGGTTGCTGACTTGCAACAGGCGGGTCTGATTGACGCGCCAGAGGCCTTGCTCGGGCGCATTCAGGGATGCCAGACACTTGAAGAGGCGATGGCGGGCGCGGCCTACGTCCAGGAAAATCTTCCTGAAAAACTCGAAATCAAAAAAGAGATCTTTGCCCGAATGGACAAGATCGCGCCGCCGGGCACGGTGTTGGCAAGCTCAACCTCAAGTATTCCGGCGTCGGCATTCACGGCTGAACTTCCCGGCCGGTTCCGTTGCCTGATTGCCCACCCTGTCAACCCACCTTACCTGGTGCCAGTTGTCGAAATTTGTGGCGCGCCCTGGACTGACCCACACGTGGTCCAGGAGGCCTGGGATGTCATGGAAAGCGTGGGCCAGAAGCCCGTCAAAATACTTCGCGAGCTTGAGGGCTTCATTCTTAACCGTCTGCAGGGCGCGCTGCTGCGCGAAGCGTTCAAACTTGTCGAGCAGGGCTATGTTGACGCTGAGGGCCTCGATGTCACGGTGCGCGAGGGGCTTGGTTTGCGCTGGTCTTTCATGGGGCCTTTTGAAACGATCGACCTGAATGCACCGGATGGCCTCGCGGATTACGCGCATCGTTTTGGTGCCATGTACACATCTATCGCCAAAGAGCAAACGTCGACCGAGCCATGGTCCGAGGCCCTGATCGCCAAACTGGAAGCGCAAAGGCGCCGCGTGCTGCCAACGGACCAGCTTCTGGCACGACGCGCCTGGCGCGACCGTCGGTTGATGGGCTTGGCCGCTCACAAAAAAGCGGCAGACAACGAAGCAAAATAGGTCCCGCTGACTCCTGTTTCAGGATTGTGGCGCGACGTCATAGAATCAAGGTCTGCAATCATGACCCGTGAACCGAGAATCGCCATGCAAAAAACCGGCCTGCTGTCCCGACTATGCTCCGTCGCACTTGTTTCAATGATGGCGCTTGGTACGGCCCAAGGTCAGGACAAGACCGTTCGCATCATCGTGCCGTTCGCCGCGGGTTCGGTGCAAGACACGCTTGCCCGCAGCGTGAACACAGAACTTGGCGCCGCGCTGAAACAGACGGTGATCGTCGATAACAAGGCCGGCGCGGGTGGCACGATCGGTACTGCGCTGGTCGCCCGGTCGACGGCGGACGGCACGGTGCTCGACATGGCCGCCGCCAGTCACGTGATCGCAAGCTATCTCTACAATAATTTGTCTTACGATCCGATCAAGAGTTTTGCGCCCGCGGCCTATATCGGCACCGCCAGCTATGTGCTGATGGTGCCGGGTGATTTGCCCGTGAGTAACGTGGTTGAGTTCGTCAACCTGGTCAAGGCCTCGCCTGGCAAGTACAACTATGCCTCGGCTGGCAACGGCAGCGCGACGCACCTGTCCATGGCATACATGGCTGGAATGGCAGGCCTGGACATGGAACACATTCCGACCAAGTCGACGGGCGAAGCGGTCATGGAAGTGCTGTCCGGGCGAGCCCAGGCGGTGATCGCAGCCAATATCGCTGCGCTGGGATACCGGGATGACAAACGCATCAAGTTGTTGGCTGTGACGTCACCGGGGCGCTCAAAGTTTCTTCCTGATATTCCCTCTGTGGCAGAGTCCGGACTGCCAGGCTACGCATTCACATCCTGGTTCGGTTTGCTGGCACCCGCCGCGACCCCTGTTGCCACGCTCGACAGTATCCAGAGTGCTGTGGCGACGCTGCTCAAGGATCCTGTCGTGCTTGAGCGCCTGGCCAAGCAGGGGATTGAACCCGCCATCCTGACCAACGCCGAGTTCGCTGAATTGTTGAAAAAATCCGATGAACAAATGGCGCTTGTCGTCAAGAAGTCCGGCGCGACAGCGCAGTGAGCCCCACCTTGAAACTTGTCGACACCTTTCTTGATTACAGCCAGTTCGTCTCGATTCGGCGTGACATCCATGCTCATCCCGAACTCGGGTTTGAAGAGCATCGCACGTCCGGGATCGTGGCGCGCCTGCTCCGGGACTGGGGCATCGACGTTCACTGCGGCGTGGCAGGGACCGGCGTCGTCGGGGTGCTGAAAGTCGGGCAGGGCACACGCACCATCGGTCTGCGCGCCGACATGGACGCGCTGCCCCTGCAAGAAAGGAATCAATTCGAACACCGTTCCACGCATGACAATCAAATGCATGCTTGCGGGCACGATGGCCACACCACGATGTTGCTGGCGGCGGCCTGGCACTTGTCGCAGACCCGGAATTTCAGTGGTACTGTCAATTTCATCTTCCAGCCAGCTGAGGAAATGGGCAAGGCCGGCGCAAAAAAGATGATTGAAGATGGACTCTTCGCACGGTTTCCCTGTGACGCGATCTTTGGCCTGCACAACTTCTCGATTGGAAATGTCGGTGGTTTCGCGCTCAACGATGGGGCCTTCATGGCGTCGAGCAACACGTTCAAAGTGACGATGACCGGGCGTGGCACGCACGCATCCATGCCCCACACCGGCATCGATCCGGTCGCACCCGTTCTGGCCTTGGCCACCGCGCTGCGGGGACTGGTAGCCCAAGTCATTCCAAGCACGGAACGCGCACTGCTGGCAGTGACGCAGTTACAGGGATCCGTTGCCCCCAATGTGATCCCGGATTCGGCCTGGCTGGGCGGGACGGTACGCACTTTTTCGGTGACAGCACTGGACCGGATCGAAGAGCGCCTGCGCACGCTCGCGACCCATATCGCGCTCTCCTGTGAATGCGAAGCCGACATATTTTTCAGGCGAGCCTCTCCACCGGTGATCAATCACGCGGCCGAGGCGCATTTTGCCGCCGAGGTCATGCGCGAGATTGTCGGCCCAGACCTGGTGAACGATCAGTTTGCCGGCGTCCTGACGGCCGAGGACTTTTCCCATATGCTGCTTGCCAGGCCCGGTTGTTATGCTTTTATCGGCAACGGCGAGGGCAAGCATCGCCTCGAGGGACATGGCGAGGGAGCCTGCATCCTTCACAATACGTCCTACGACTTCAATGACGCGATTATCCCGGTAGGTGCGAGCTATTTCGTGCGTTTGACCGAGCGCTGGCTCAAAGCTGACTGAATACTTCCTGAACGATCGCGCAATGATCGCCTCGTGATGGCCGAGCATGACAGGAAAATGACGCCTGTTCCTGAGATAGTATGATTCGGGCTTAGCGTGTTCTGGCAACCGCCCGTGGTAACGGGGTGGGCCGCGCGCCCTGGAGTAAAAATGAAACACTTGCTTGCAGTCGCTGGTCTGATCGACCGGCTCACCGACGTGTTCGCCGTATTTGCCAAATGGGCTGTGCTGCTGTGCAGCCTGATCAGTGCGGGCAATGCGATGGTGCGTTATGTGTTCGGGTACAGTTCCAACGGCTGGCTCGAAATCCAGTGGTACCTCTTTGCCGCCTGTGTGATGCTCGGCGCCGCCCAGGTTCTGCGGGTCAATGAGCACGTCCGTGTGGACGTCATTTATGGCACCTTGAGCAGCCGCACCCGAGTCTACATCGACATCTTCGGGCTTTGCCTGTTCCTGATGCCTGCGATGGTGTTGTTCGTATACCTGTCCTGGCCGCTTTTCGTCAGCATGCTGGTGTCCCAGGAAATGTCGAGCAACGCCGGGGGCCTGATTCGATGGCCCGCCATGATGATGTTACCGCTGGGCTTTAGCCTGATGGTCCTGCAGGGAATTTCTGAAATTATCAAGCGCGTCGGCTGGCTAAACAACGTCTACCAGATGGATCTTCACTACGAGCGGCCACTCCAATGAGCATGCAAAACTTCGCGCCCATGATGTTTGGGGGGCTGGTCCTGATCATGCTGATCGGTTTCCCGGTCGCTTTTTCGTTGTCGGCACTGGGACTGCTCAGCGGTTTCATCGCCATCCAGATGAACTGGTTTCCAGCCAGCTTCATGTTCAACCTGCCGCTGAATATTTTCAGCATCCTCTCCAATGACTTGCTGCTGGCCATTCCGTTCTTCACGCTGATGGGAGCCGTGCTCGAAAAGTGTGGTCTGGCTGAAGACATGCTGGACTCGATGGGGCAGTTGTTCGGTCCTGTGCGGGGCGGGCTGGGTTACTCCGTTATCACGGTTGGTTTCATTCTGGGCGCGATTACCGGTACCGTGGCCGGGCAGGTGATCGCCATGGCCATGATTTCGTTGCCGGTGATGATGCGCTACGGCTACAACATGCGCTATGCCACAGGGGTACTGGCTGCGTCGGGCACGATCACGCAACTGGTGCCGCCAT
Source organism: uncultured beta proteobacterium (assembly GCA_903821335.1). Lineage (GTDB taxonomy): Bacteria > Pseudomonadota > Gammaproteobacteria > Burkholderiales > Burkholderiaceae_B > Zwartia. The sequence continues at coordinate 9,057 of CAIJKV010000378.1, read as the reverse complement.
CGCTGGTGCTGGTGGTGATGGCGGACCAGCTCGGCCGGTCCGTAGGCGACATGTACAAGGGTGCCTGGGGCCCTTCGATTTTGCAGGTGTTGATCTTTCTGCTCTACACATTTGCATTGTCCCGGTTGCGCCCGTCCGACCTGCCGGGCTTGCCCCGCGATGCACGCACGCTCGACGGTTGGATGCTCTGGAAAAAATGTCTGAAGGGGATCATTCCGTCTGCCTTCCTGATTTTTGCCGTGCTGGGCAGCATGGGCGGTTTGCCCTGGATGGAAACGGCGATTGCCACGCCCACGGAAGCAGGCGCCATGGGTGCCGTGGGTGCCATGTTCCTGGCCGCCATCCATGGCCGCCTGTCCTGGTCGCTCATGAAAGATGGTGTGACTGGAACCATGCGCATTACCGCGATGGTGGTGTTCATCCTGATTGGCTCGCGGGTTTTTTCGCTGGTGTTTCAGGGTGTCGACGGCGCGCTCTGGATTGAACACATGCTTTCGGGCTTGCCGGGCGGGCAGATCGGTTTCCTGATCGCGGTCAACATCTTTGTTTTTTTTCTGGCGTTCTTCCTGGATTTCTTTGAAATCGCGTTCATCATCCTGCCCATGCTGGCGCCGGTCGCCAATAAACTGGGCATAGATATGATCTGGTTTGGGGTGCTGCTATGCGTCAACATGCAGACCAGTTTCATGCACCCGCCCTTTGGTTTTGCGCTGTTCTACTTGCGCGGGGCGGCTGATTCGTTATTCAAAAACGGATCACTCCCTGCCAAGGTCCTGTCACGCGACATTTACCTGGGTTCCATTCCCTGGGTGATCTTGCAGCTGATTCTGGTCGTCATTGTGATTTTCGTGCCACAAACCGTGACAATTTTCCTGGATAAACCTCTGGTGATTGATATCAACTCGGTCCGGATAGATGTCCCGGAATCCGACTCGGACGAAGATGAGCAGACAGCACAGCAAACGACGGATGACCTGATGAAGAGCCTGATGAAAGGCAATCAGTAATCGGCATGGCGATGGAAAACGGTGGGGCTTCGCACAACACGCACACCGAAGGGCCAGCGTTCACATTGTTAATTAAGGTGATGTCGACGATCTTGATGCTTGCCCTGGTGGTTTGGGGAGGCGATGTGGTGGGCGAGGCCGGGTGGCGTGACTGGTCGACAGGCTCAGCGCTCATCCTGGGCAGCGCGCTGCTGATTTCACTGGTGGTGTATGTCTGGATACTGAAAAGTCGTACTTCCATCAATGCCGAGTGTATTGAGCAGACTTGGCTATGGAAGAAACGCGTACTGATTTCAGAAATTAGCCAGGCAAAATTTATTTATGTGCCGCACCTGAGTTGGCTGATCGCACCAAGGCTGATTGTGCGGGCAGGACCCGGTGTGCGTGTGTTCTATGCGGCCAGTCCGGACGTCATCAGGGCTTTTTCGAGTCTGATGCTGGGAAAATAGTGGCAAGGTTTCGCTGAGCGACGGTCAGGAACGTATCAAGCAGCCGTTGCATCAATCATATAAGGCGTTCTCTAGTAACCATTTTGCTGAAACAGGATTAAATTGGTCGTATTTTAAAAATATCCCTGGCCGACAGAGTCTGGGAAAACGGAGGATGGACATGACAACAAGACGCACGTTCCTGACAAAGGCCGTGACCTCGACCACTGTGGTTGCAGGGCTGGCGGCAATAGCGACCCCCACCATTGCGCAGTCTGACCCGGTAATTAAATGGCGCTGCGTATCGAGTTTTCCAAAGAATCTGGATGTGCTCTTTGGTTGCGCGCCCGTGTTGGCCAAGGCGGTTGCGCAAGCCACCGACAATAAATTCCAGATCCAGGTTCATGCGGCTGGAGAGATCGTGCCCGGCCTGCAGGCCTTCGACGCGGTGGCGGGCAATTCAGTCGAAATGTGTCATACCGCGTCCTATTACTACGCAGGGAAAGACCCTGCTTTTGCCTTGGGCACACATGCTCCGTTTTTACTCAATACACGACAACAGACCGCCTGGGCGTACCACGGCGAGGGCAAGGAATTGCTTGAAGCCTTTTATAAGAAGTACAACGTCGTGGCGTTGCCAGGCGGGAACACTACCACGCAGATGGGTGGCTGGTTTCGAAAGGAAATCAAGACACTTGATGATCTAAAGGGACTGAAATTCAGAATTTCAGGACTAGGCGGGCAGGTATTGGCGCGTCTGGGTGTGATTGCCCAACAAATCGGTGCGGGTGATATTTATTCCGCACTTGAGCGCGGCACCATCGACGCTGCTGAATTCAATGGCCCCTATGACGACGAAAAACTTGGGTTGTACAAAGTCGCTCCGAATTATTACTACCCTGGTTTCTGGGACGGCACGTCGCTGCAGCATTTTTTCATTGGCAACGGCGCGTGGGATAGCCTGCCAAAATCGTATCAGTCGATCCTGAGTTCGGCTGCGGCCATGGCCAATATTGACAGCATTGCGCATTACGACGTGCTGAACCCCCCAGCGCTGCGCAGGCTTGTCGGCGCCGGGACCAAACTGCGCCCATTCCCGGCACCGATCGTGGATGCCGCCTATCGGGCATCGATGTCGCTTTATGACGAAATCTCTGCAAGCAATCCGACTTTCAAGACAATTTACGAAAGTCAGAAAAACTTCCAGAAAGAAGCAGTCATGTGGAATCAGGTTTCTGAGTACGCGTATGACACGGCCATTAACCGGCAGTTGCGGCGCTAGGCATTTCAGGACCTGAATAGCCTGCGCGGCGGGATGGCCCGCCCCGGAGGCTGAACAACATGTGCGCAGGCGCGCCAGGCAAAGAGAGACAAAAATGAATGCTGTAAAACAGTTCGTGCGATGCATGGCAGCCGCAGTGATGGCGCTGTCGGTCATGCTGCCCGCCCAGGGTGCCGACTATCCTGACAAGCCGATCTCGATACTGGTGGGTTTTCCGCCCGGAACCTCGACGGATTCGGTGGCCCGTATCATCGGTGAAAAAATCAGCAAAGAACTCGGCCAGCCCGTCATCGTGAAAAACAAACCAGGAGTGGGCGGTAGCCTGGCCGTGACTGAATTGGCCAGATCGAAACCTGATGGCTATACGCTGGCACTTTCCGCCTCTGGGCCGCTGGGCATCAATCCGCATTTGTATAAAGAAATCGCCTACGACGCCCTGAACGATTTCGCACCGATTGGCCAGACGTCCTGGCTGCCCTACCTGCTTGTGATCAACAAGACCAAGGGGCTCGATACGTACGCCAAGATGGTCGCCTATGCGCAGGCCAATCCCGATAAGTTGACCTATGCTTCGATCGGCATGGGAACGACCAGTCATTTGCTGATGGCGATGCTGCTGCAAAAAACCGGCATGAAAATGGTCCATGTGCCCTACACGGGCAGCAGTCAGTCACAGGCCGATGTGATTGGCGGCAATGTCGACATGACGTTTGACACGCTGGTGACCGTGCTGCCGCATGTCAAATCAGGTCGCCTGACCGCGCTGGCGGTCAGCACGCATGAACGTGCCAAATTGGACCCGACGATCCCCACACTTGAAGAGCAAGGGGTGCCCGACTACAACATGGGTGCCTGGCTGGGGTTCGTCGCACCCAAGGGAACGCCGCCGGCTATCATCAACAAACTTCATGCCGAAATCAACAAGGCTCTGAAAGACCCCGAGGTGAGCGCCAGGCTGGAGGCGCTGGGCACGGAAGTTGTCATGAGCGACTCACCCGAGACCTTCGGCAATCTGATCATCACCAACTACAACACCTGGGGCAAGCTGATCAAGCAAGCCGGGGTCGAACAAAAGTAATCTCAACAAAGGAGCTGTTGTGTTTAGACTGGATGGAAAAATCGCCCTGGTGACGGGCTGCGGTACGCACGGTGAAGGCTGGGGAAACGGCAAGGCGATTTCGGTGCTGTTGGCCAGGCAAGGGGCCACGATTTTTGGTTGCGACCTCAACCTTGAAGCCGCGCAAGTGACACAGAAAATCATTGAGCAGGAAGGCGGCGTCGCGCAAGTCATGGCCGCCAATGTGACGGACTCGGCCGACGTCAAAAAACTGGTGGATGCGTGTATGGCGAAGTTTGGTCGCATCGACATCCTGATTAATAACGTCGGGCGTTCCGAACCGGGCGACCCCGTGACGATGAGCGAAGAAACCTGGGACGAGCAGATGGACGTGAACGTCAAGTCTGCGTTTCTCACCTGCAAGCATGTCTTGCCGATCATGGAGGCGCAGGGTGCGGGTGCCGTGGTCAGCATTTCCTCGGTGGCTGGCTTGCGGTATGTGGGTAAACCACAGATCGCCTACGCGGCTGGCAAGGCGGCACTGATGCAACTGACTAAAACCACGGCTGTCATCTATGCCAGCCGCGGCGTGCGACTCAATTGTGTATCGCCCGGCCTGGTGTTTACACCACTGGTAAAAAGGCTGGCAGACAAATACGCAAATGGTGATTTCGATGGCTTTGTCGCGACCCGACATAACCAGGTGCCGGCGGGCCATATGGGCGATGCGTGGGACGTGGCGCATTCGGTACTGTTCCTGGCTGCTGACGAAAGTCGCTACATCACGGGCCAGAACATCGTCGTCGACGGTGGGCTCATCTCGGCAACCCGTTAATCTTTGACTGAACCAACAGGGAATTTAGATATGAAAGCTGCGGTCCTCACCCATGACGGATTTACCATCACACAGATAGATCGTCCAACGCCCGGGCCTGATCAGGTTCTTGTCAAAGTCAGCGCCTGCGCACTGAATCGGGCTGATCTGGGCGTGATTGCGGGCGGCATGCACGGCAGCCAGGGCGGCGCGGGTACTGTGCCCGGCATGGAATTCGCGGGTGAGATTGTCGGGTTGGGTGCCAACGTCAGTGGTTTCAAGGTTGGTGAACGGGTCATGTGTTCTGGTCAGGGTGCCTACGCTGAATATGCCGTCACGGACTGGGGGCGTGTAATGCACATCCCTGTGGGGACGATGTCTGACGAGCAGGCTGTGACATTGCCGGTGGCTGTGCAAACTATGCACGATGCGATCGTCACCAATGGCCAGCTTCGTGCCGGCGACACGGTGCTGATTCAGGGCGCATCGTCCGGCGTCGGTCTGCTGGGCATGCAGATTGCCAAATTGATGGGTGCCAACATGGTGATCGGCACGTCGACGACTCAGGCGCGCCGTGACCAGTTGCACTTGTATGGCGCGGACGTGGCGCTCGACAGCAGCAACCGCAACTGGCCGCAGCAGGCAATCGAGGCCAATGGCGGCAAGGGTGTGGATGTCATCATTGACCAATTATCGGGGCCTTTCGGCAACCAGAATCTTGAGGCCGCTGCCGTGCTGGCACGGATCGTCAATGTCGGTCGGCTGGCGGGCAGAACTGCCGAATTCGATTTTGATCTCCATGCGCTCAAGCGCATCAAATACATTGGCGTCACGTTTCGCACACGTAGTGCCGAGGAGGTCCGCGAAATCACGCGCCGAGCGATGGTCGACCTTGGGCCGTTTCTGCAAGCTGGAAAGCTGTCCTTGCCCATCGACCAGGTCTTTGCGTTTGATCGTCTGGCCGATGCCTTCGCACGTATGAAGCGCAATGAGCATTTCGGAAAAATCGTCGTGACGATGGGTTGAGCGACACAGGACAATCGGCTATGAAAATTGAATCTCTTGATGGGCTCAGATTTCTGTATGGTCCTGCGAAAGAACGGTCTGTCCTCAAGCAGCTTGTGGAGCTCGATGCGCATTGCCAGCATTTTATTTCCCTGTCGCCTTTCCTCGTGATCGCGAGTGGCAGTGCTGATCACGCACTGGATGCCTCGCCACGAGGCGGTGCGCCTGGCTTTGTACAGGTGCTCGACAAGCAGACTTTGCTGATCCCGGATTCTCCGGGCAACAACCGGCTCGATACGCTCGAGAACATTATCAGCACGGGGCAGGTCGGGTTACTGTTCCTGATTCCGGGCGTGGACGAGACGCTGCGTGTCAATGGTCGCGCCCGGTTATCGACTGCGCAGGCTGACCTGGACCTGGGGGCGACCGAGCAACGACGCCCCAAACTCGTCATCCGGGTATCGGTACGGGATGCCTATCTGCATTGCGCCAAGGCGTTGATGCGGTCCGAGCTCTGGGATGCACCAAACAAAGTGGAGCGGTCGATACTGCCCACCATGGGACAGATGCTTAAGGATCAGATCCACAGCAATGCGCCTGCCGAGCCACAAGAAGAGATGCTCAGGCGTTATCTGACCGAGTTATAACGCGGGCGTCACGGCGCTGTGCAGGAATTACCCTGGAAACTTGAACCCAGCACGATGCCGTTTTGCAGCGTGAATGTTGTGGTGCAGGACTGCGGATAAGCGTAGCCGTATCCATAGTAGCCATAGGCATACTGATAGCCGAAGAAGCGTGTGAAGGTGATGGCCCGATAACCGCCTGCGTCCGATACACCGTTAGGCGCACCCCAGCCGGCCACCAGGGCCTGCTCGGTCTGGCCTGTCCACGATTGAGCCATGGTCTGGTATCCGGCGACTGTTGAGCAGCCGGCACTCAGGACAACCACCAGGCACAGGGAGACGGCCGCAGTCAGTTTTTTGATGTTCATGCTGAAAAGTTTACCGCCATCATCTTCAAACCCCAACTGTTATTCCAGAGTGATGCTGGCCTGCTGCGCGACGGCCCGATAGGCGGAAATTTCGCTTTTGACTTTTTCGGCAAAAGGCACAGGCCCGATCATGACGGGTTCGAGTCCCGCGGCTTGGAGTTTCGCGCGAAACGCCGGCAGCGCCATGATGTGGGTCAACGCGTCAACCAGCGTTTGTTGAATGGCGGCAGGTGTGCCCACTGGGGCCGACACGGCGTACCAGCCCTCGAACGTTGCGCTTGGCAAGCCAGACTCTGCCAGCGTCGGCACCTCTGGCAGCAGGGGGGTGCGCTCGCCGCTGATGATGGCCAGCGCATGCAGCTTGCCTGCCAAGATTTGCGGCAAGGCGGCGGCGAGGGTTTCAGCGGCCATGTTGATCTCGCCGCTCATCGCAGCCAGCATCGCAGGCGAGCTGCCCTTGTACGGGATCGGCATCAGTTTGACGCCGGCGGCCAGCGCGAACATTTCACTGGCCAGGTGCGGTGCTGAACCCGCACCATAATTTGAATAGGTGACCTCGCCGGGGTGGGCCTTGGCTTGCGCAATCAGGTCGGCAACGGTCTTGATGGATGTCCCGGGCGTGGTGACGAGCACCATGGGTGCCTTGGCGACAATGCCGAGCAGCGCCAGATTTTTCTCAGGATCGTAGGGCAGATTGGGTTTGAGCGCCGGAACCACGGTATAGGTTGATGAGCCGGATTCAAGAATCGTGTAGCCGTCAGGAGCCGAATTGATCACGGCTTGCGTGCCGATGATCGTGCTGGCGCCCGGTTTGTTTTCCACGACCACGGGCTGACCGAAATAGATTTGCATCTGTTCGCTCAAGCCTCGGCCGATCAGGTCTGTGGCGCCGCCCGGCACGAAGGGCACCACGATTTTTATCGGACGCGACGGGTAGGTCTGCGCGTGCGTGGGTATGGTCGCGTCAAGCGACAGCAGGCCAAGAAAGAGAAATAGTGCAAGACGTGGTGTGCGATGCATGGAAAAACCTTGAAAAGGGACATTACCTGGAAATCATTGCGTAAATTCTAGGTTAAAACTTCAATATTCGTTTAAATGTGAGTCAAGCCATGAGCCGTCAACACGCCATTGATCTAGCCACTGCCTTATTTGACGAGGGACGCTTTCAGGCCATCCTCGAACGTCGGGTTGCCTTTGCAACCGAAAGTCAGGAGTCTGGACGTGACGAGATTCTAAAGAGTTACCTGACGGATGAGCTTGTCCCGGCGCTCTTGCCGCTCGGCTTTGTGTGCCGCATCGTGCCCAACCCCATCCCGGGCGGCGCGCCTTTCCTGATCGCGCACCGGCACGAACCGGACGCCGCGTTGACGCTGCTGAGCTACGGCCATGGGGATGTCGTGCGCGGGTATGCGTCGCAATGGCTGGAAGGGCTCAATCCTTGGCAGTTGCAGGTTCGAGGTGACCGTTGGTACGGTCGGGGATCTGCCGACAATAAGGGGCAACACACGATCAATCTTGCCGCCCTCGAACAAGTGATCGCCGCGCGAGGCGGTCGGTTGGGTTATGACATCAAACTGATTATTGAAATGGGCGAAGAAACCGGGTCGCCTGGCTTGCGCGAAGTGTGTGAACGCGAGCGAACAGCCCTCGCCGCAGATGTATTCGTGGCCTCGGACGGGCCGCGCGTGTCCGCATCGCGACCGACGATTTTTCTTGGTTCACGGGGTGCGTTCAATTTTGAGTTGCGCCTGACTGAACGTGTGGGCAGTCATCATTCAGGTAACTGGGGCGGACTGCTCAGCAACCCCGGGGTGCGCCTGGCCAACGCCATCGCGTCAATGGTCAGTGCCAGCGGGCGCATACTCGTGCCTGGCTTGCTGCCGGCCTCGCTGCCTGACAACGTCAGGCAGGCGCTCGCAAGCATCGAGGTGGGCGGCGGGCCGCAAGATCCTGAAATTGATCCGGACTGGGGCGAGCCCGGACTGACCTCGGCTGAAAAAGTATTTGGCTGGAACACCTTCGAAGTGCTGGCGTTCAAGACCGGTAATCCGGACGCCCCCGTCAACGCGATTCCAGGACATGCTGTTGCCTACTGCCAGTTGCGGTACGTGGTCGATAGTGACCATGCGCACTTTGTGCAACATATTCGCGACCACCTCGACGCGTCGGGGTACCCCGACATTACGTTGGTTCCCGCAAGGGATATCGCGCCCGCCACCAGGCTCGATCCTGATAACCCCTGGGTCAAGTTGGCAATGGCCTCGATCGCCGCCACGACAGGCAAAGCGGTCGACCTGTTGCCCAACCTCGGCGGCAGTTTGCCCAATGATGTCTTCTCAGATGTGCTGGGGTTGCCGACCATCTGGGTGCCGCATTCCTACGCGGCATGTTCGCAACACGCGCCCAACGAACACCTGCTTGGCTCGGTGGCTCGTGAATCGCTGCAGTTAATGGCGGGCCTGTTTTGGGATAT
>CAIJKV010000377.1 GCA_903821335.1 uncultured beta proteobacterium | reverse complement strand
GTGTGCTGGTAGTCAATGCCATCGATGATCCCGGTCGGGCGGGCCGTGACGAAGTTGCCCGAAATCACTCGAATCTGGGCGTGCGACATGGGCGTGTTGGGCAGGCCCTGGCTGAAGGCCGCTTCGATATCCAAACGGATTTCGCCGGCAGCCTCTTTGGCGCACTCAAGGGCGGCGGCGTCCATGGGCGAGCGACCACGGTCGAATTGCTGGCTAAAGCCTTTTAGCCGCAGTTGCTCGTTAACCTGTGGGCGAGAACCATGCACCAGCACCAGCTTGATGCCCAGCGCCGAGAGCAGGGATAAATCCTGTACCAGGGTATTGAGGACGTTGGCCTGGACCAATTCGCCACCAAAGGCCACGACGAAGGTCTTTCCCCGGAAGGCATGCACATAGGGCGCTACCTCACGGAACCAGCGCACAAACTGCGCAGCAGCGAATTCAGGGGCTTCCTGGGCGGATACGGTGTCGGGTTCCTGGATATCGGACATGGTGGGCTGCGTGGCGGGCCTCGAGAAAGGTGGTGCGTATAAAAAGAAAGTGTATTTAAACAGCAATAAAAGTCTGTCCAATGACACTGGAAAGTGTAGTTGAGCAGGAAATTTTATAATGCCACGTTAATCGGATCAGAAAATATGCCCGAATCGCAGCAGACTGGCGAAACAACGCCCAAAAGCGTTGTCATTTCCCCACGCCAGCCCCCCCGAATCACTTACCCGGAAGATTTGCCCGTCAGTGCGCGGCGCGAGGAGATCTCACGTGCGATCGACCGGCATCAGGTCGTCATCGTCAGCGGCGAGACTGGTTCGGGCAAGACCACGCAGTTGCCCAAGATTTGCCTGGAACTGGGCCGCGGGCTGGACAAGATGATCGGTCACACCCAGCCCCGGCGTCTGGCGGCCAGTTCGGTGGCTCGACGCATTGCTGACGAACTCAAGACCCCGCTTGGGGAGTGGGTCGGGTACCAGGTACGCTTTCAGGACCGCAGCAGCGCGGTCACCGCCATCAAGCTGATGACCGATGGCATCTTGCTGGCTGAGTCGCAGCGCGACCCGTTACTGCGTCGTTATGACACCATCATCATCGACGAGGCCCACGAACGCAGCCTGAATATTGATTTCCTGCTGGGGTACCTTCGCCAGTTGCTGGCGCGTCGCCCGGACCTGAAAGTCATCATTACCTCTGCCACGATCGACAGCGCGCGGTTCGCACAGCACTTTGCCGACGCGAACGGCCAGCCTGCCCCCGTGATTGAGGTGTCTGGCCGACTCTACCCTGTTGACATTCGCTACCGACCGATCCAGGACCCCGAGGCCGATGCGTCGGCGGCGACACCAACCAATGCCGCCCAACATGCTGACCGCGGCAATGTGCGTGACGTTGAGCGCGACCTGATGAATGCCCTGGTCGATGCCGTGGACGAATGCGCGAGGGTCGGGCCAGGCGACATCCTGGTGTTTTTACCCGGTGAGCGCGAAATCCGCGAAACCGCCGAAGCCCTGCGCAAGCATCATCCGGCCTCCACCCAGGTGCTGGCGCTGTACGCCCGGTTGTCCCAGGCTGAACAAGAGCAGATTTTCCAACCCCGGAGCCATGCCCGTCGGATCATCCTCGCGACCAACGTGGCTGAAACCTCGCTGACGGTGCCAGGCATCCGATTTGTCATCGACAGCGGCCTGGCACGCGTCAAGCGCTATTCGTGGCGTAACAAGGTCGAGCAGCTACGCATTGAACCCATTAGCCAGGCGTCAGCCAACCAGCGTGCCGGTCGTTGCGGTCGACTCGGTCCCGGTGTGTGTATTCGCTTGTACGACGAACAGGATTTTCGTGACCGGTCGGCCTTTACCGACCCTGAGATCTTGCGGTCCTCGCTGGCCAGCGTCATCTTGCGCATGAAGGCGTTGCACCTGGTTGATATCGAGCAGTTTGCGTTTGTCGATCCTCCGTCCGGGCGTGCGATCGCCGACGGTTATCACCTGTTGCAAGAATTGGGCGCCCTGAGCGGCGACTCCGAGGGCGGTGGTGCGTTGACCGCGACCGGCAAGACGCTGGCCAAGTTGCCGGTCGACCCGCGTATCGGTCGCATGATTCTGGCCGCGCGTGACCAGCAGTGCCTGACTGAGGTCCTGATCATCGCGGCCGCATTGTCGGTCCAGGATCCCCGTGACCGGCCCATGCAGGCGCGCGAGGCCGCAGAACTGGCACATGCCAAGTTCGCCGACGACAAGTCCGAATTCCTGTCCTACGTCAAACTCTGGCGCTGGTACCACGAGCAGGTCGCGCACAAGGCTTCGCAGCGCAAACTGGTCGCG
>CAIJKV010000376.1 GCA_903821335.1 uncultured beta proteobacterium | reverse complement strand
GATCAGCATGGCCTCAAGGCGGCGCAGCACGCGATCGGTGCGCCAGTCCCGGGTCAGTTCAACTGCGGCGCGCATGAGATGACCCTGGTATTTTTCCAGTTTTCCTTCAAAGCGTTCCTGTAACGTAAAGGCATCGGCCGTAGCACCCGCAAAGCCTGCCAGAATCTTGTCGTGATACAGGCGACGAATTTTGCGCGCAGTGCCTTTGATAATGATGTTGCCCAGCGTGACCTGACCATCGCCGCCCAACGCGACGTGGTTGCCCCGACGCACGCAGACAATTGTGGTGCCGTGAAATTGTTCCATCTTGATGCTTCTCTCAGTGCGTCTATTGATGCTTATGGTGATGCTTGTGAAAATAACAAGGGCACACTGCATGAATATGGAGTGTGCCCTCGAGAGCGCGAACAAATAGCCTTGTCCATCTGTCGACAAGGTCTATTGCCGCAGATCAGTCCCCGAACATTTTCTGACGCATCTCGCGGCGCTCTTGCGCCTCGAGTGATAGCGTGGCGGTGGGACGCGCCAGCAGGCGACGCAGGCCGATCGGTTCCCCGGTTTCTTCGCACCACCCGTAATCGCCACCATCAATGCGGACGATGGATTGCTGTACTTTCTTGAGCAGCTTGCGCTCGCGATCACGCGTGCGCAATTCCAGGGCGTGTTCTTCTTCGATCGTGGCGCGGTCTGCCGGATCGGGTACGAACTGGGTTTCGCGCAGGTTTTCCGTCGTGGCACCTGCGTTGCTCAGAATGTCCTGCTCGATTTGTCGCAGGCGATCACGAAAGAAGCCGAGCTGGCGCTCATTCATGTAGTCCGATTCTGACATGCTCAGCAGTTCGGCTTCTGTGGGCAGGTTGTTTTCCGACAGATCGCCTGTCGACTCAGATTTTTTCTTTGCTGCCTTCGTTGCCATGCAAAACTCCGTTAATTTAATTTCTACGCAGACGCGCAGCGTGACTTACTTGACCAGACACTGCTCGAGACCTTTGGTAAAAATCTCTTGCGGTAACTTGCGTCCAATGAACACCATTTTTGTGGTTTTCTTTTCGTTTGCCGCCCACGGCTTACCAGGTTCAGCGCCCATCATCATGTGCACGCCCTGAAACAGCATCCGGCGGTTAATGCCCTTCATGTACAGAATACCCTTGTAACGCAGCAAATCGGGGCCGTAAACCTGCACGACACCACCGAGGAACTCTTCAAGGCGTTCTGGATTGAACGGTTTATCGGACTTGAATAAAAAGGCACCGATCTCGTCGTTGTGGGCGGGCGCGTGATTGTGATGGTCGTGGCTATGGTCATGTCCGCAATGCTCGTCATGCACATGCCCGTGCTCATGCTCATGTCCATGCTCGTGCTCATGCTCGTGCGCGGCGTCCGGGTGCTCGTCCTCAAGAAACAGGGGGTCGATGTCCAGGATCGTGTTGAGGTTGAACCCACTGATATCGATAATCTGCTTGAGATCGGTTTCACCGAAGTTCACGGCTTCGATCGCGGCGCGCGGGTTGATGTGCACGATGCGGCGGCGCAGTGTCGCGAACTCGGCGTCGCTGACGAGGTCTTTTTTCGATATCAGGATGCGGTCCGCAAACCCGACCTGCTTTTGCGCTTCTTCCTGGGTGTCGAGTGTTTCCATGCCGTGCTTGGCATCGACGATGGTGACTACGGCATCGAGCCGGTAGTACTCGGAGATGTCGTCGTCCATGAAAAAGGTCTGGCACACCGGCCCGGGGTTGGCCATGCCGGTGGTTTCAATGATGACACGTTCGAAGTTCAGTTCGCCAGCCTCGCGCCGTTTACGCAAGTCATTGAGCGTGCGCATCAGGTCGCCTCGCACGGTGCAGCACACGCAACCGTTGGACAACTCGATGATCTCTTCTTCCTGGTCTTGAACCAGCAACTCGTTGTCGATGCTTTCGGGTCCGAACTCGTTTTCAATCACGGCGATGCGCTTGCCATGATATTCAGTCAGGATGCGCTTGAGCAGCGTGGTTTTGCCAGCACCGAGAAAGCCGGTGAGGATCGTGACGGGGACCATATCGTCCAGACTGCGCGGGGAATTCATGAGCCAATCAACTTCAAAACGGGTGAGGGTGCAGGGCACCAAGCCCAAGCTTAAGCCTTGAGGCGAACGCCGGATTACAGCACAGCCCACGTTAGACGGCAAACATTCTCGACTACGGGTTTACGAGAGTGTAGGTCGCAGGCTGTAACAGTAGTGACATATTGGGACTTTTTTCAAAAATTCAAGTGCTGAAATGAAAACTTGATACCCGAATAAGTTTTTTAACTATTTGATTATTAAAGGTTTTATTTTTATCTGTGATTTATGCGCCAAGACAGTGCGTATAAACGATTGGAAATTTAGGGAGAGACTTGCCCGGACGCTGCTTAACTTTTACGTCCAGCCCGTGGGTGCGCGGCGTCGTAGGCGTGAGCCAGGTGCTGGAAATCCAGGCGGGTGTAGAGCTGGGTGGTGGAAATGTTGGCATGCCCCAGCATTTCCTGGACGGCCCGCAAGTCCTGCGCGGATTGCAGCACGTGACTGGCGAAACTATGCCGCAATACGTGTGGATGGACATGCATCGGTAGCCCGGCAAGTTGCGCCACGCGCGCGAGTTGCGCCTGGATGACCCGCGGGCTGATGCGCTTGCCTCGCACACCAATAAAAAGTGCGGCGGCATCATCGTCAGTGGCCTTGGGTGACACCAGTTGCGGCCGTGCGTCGAGCCAGCGGTGCAGTGCGGCGATGGCCTGCGCGCCGATCGGAACGCTGCGCCGTTTGCCGCCTTTTCCCAGGACATGCACTTCATGTTCGGTCAGGCTGATCCAACTGACAGAGGTGTGGTTGCGGTGTTGTGTGTAGTCGATATCCAGGCTGACCAGTTCGGCCAGGCGAAGTCCGCTTGAATAAAAAAGCTCGAACATGGCATGGTCGCGGATCGAGGCAGGGTCGGTTCTGGCACGCATAATGGGGGCATCAAGCAGTGCCTGGGTCTGATCCACCGAAAGCGCCTTGGGCAGCCCCCGGGGTGCCTTGGGTGCCCGCACGTCAGCGGCAGGGTTGGTGGGCATGGCCGACTGCGGTGCCCACCATTTGTAAAACCCACGCCAGGCGGCAAGCATACGGGCCAGGCTGCGTGCGCCATGTCCCTGGCCGTGCAGGCGGGCCAGGTAATGCCGGATGTTGCCGTTCACTACCTGCTCGAGTGGTTTGCCGTCAGCCAGATTGACGAGTTGCTGCAAATCGCGCTGATAGGCCGCGACGGTGTGGGGTGAGTAACGGCGGTTGTAGGCCAGGTGCGCAAGCCACAGGCCAACCGGCTCTGGAAGTGATGCGGCAAGCGCAGTGCGCACGACTGCCAGCGCCCCAGTAGCGGTCAGGCTGTCGGGGCCAGGGGTCATGACGACGCGAAGCCGGGTGGCAGTGGGTTAGGCGCTGGCCGGCTTGAGCCGGCTAAGCGCTGCGCTGGCCAGGCGACTGACCGTTTGCAGAAAGGACGTACCCATGTCCGGCGCAAAGCGGTCCGGGTCGTCTGAGCCGAGCACTAACAGGCCGAAAGCGGGTGCGTGGGGACTCGTGCGCAGCGCGAGGATCGCAAGCGACGCCGGCTTGGCGTTGAGCCAACCGGCTGCGATGAATTCAGTGTTGTTTCCGCAGTAGGGTGCAGTCAGGGTGTCGGCAAAGGCGTGGACATCTTGCGCGACGGGTGCGCCGACGCCTGATTCTGGCAGGTCAAGACCCCACACGCGCAGGGCGACTTCTTGCAAATTGAACTGTTCAGCCAGACCAAGCGCGACTTCTCCGGGCAAGCGGATCGTGGATTGTTCGCCCAGCATGCGTTCGCACCAGCGCGTGAGCTTTTCGGTGGTTGTTTCGTTCAGTGCCGCATTGCGCACGAGCTCGGCAAAGCGGAATTCAAAATCGCGCAGGCGATCACGCAAGGTCAGGATCTGGCGCTCACCCAGGGAAATCGTGCGCGCCTGATGGGGATGTGGAACCTCGAGTGTCGAGAACAAATCCGCATGTTCGACCAGGAAATCGGGGTGTTGCTGCAGGAATGTGGCGACGGCGTGCGCAGTCAGTGCTTCAGTCATGGGGCGGTGCTCTAGGTGTCAGTGCTGAGTTGGATTGGGATCGAGGCAACGAGATGATCAATGTCGACGCTGCCTGTGAATACGGTCGTAGCGGGACCCGTCATGCGCAGCGTGTTGCCATCCCAGGCAATCGTGAGCCAGCCGCCGAGGACGCGCACGCGTACGGGTGAATCCAGCAAGCCGCGACGAATACCTGCCGCGACTGCCGCGCATGCGCCAGTGCCACAGGCGAGTGTTTCGCCCGCGCCGCGCTCGTAGACGCGCAGGTGCGCCGTGTGCCGGTCAACGACTTGCAGAAAACCTGCGTTGACGCG
>CAIJKV010000375.1 GCA_903821335.1 uncultured beta proteobacterium | reverse complement strand
CACCTGGTTGCTCATGGGCTACTTTCGATCGATTCCCTTTGAACTCGAAGAGTGCGCCATGATTGACGGCGCGTCGCGCTGGCAAATCCTGACCCGCATCATCCTGCCACTGGCCGTCCCTGGGCTCATCTCGGCCGGTATCTTTGCGTTCACGCTGTCCTGGAACGAGTTTATCTACGCGCTGACTTTTGTATCATCGTCCGAGATCAAGACGGTTCCGGTTGGTGTCATTACCGAACTGGTTGAAGGCGACGTCTACCATTGGGGGGCCCTGATGGCAGGTGCGCTGCTGGGTTCGCTGCCCGTGGCCTTTATCTACTCCTTCTTTGTTGAGTACTACGTATCTGGGATGACCGGATCAGTAAAGGAATAATGATGGAACCAATTATTCGTCTGCATCCGCAGGATGATGTCGTCATTGCCCGCCAACAACTGGTTTCCGGCGCGCAAATTGCCACGGAAAACCTGACGGTGCGCGGCTTGATCCCGCCTGGCCATAAACTGGCCACGCACAAGATTGCCAAGGGCGATCCGGTTCGCCGTTACAACCAGATCATCGGCTTTGCCACGGCGGACATCGAACCGGGAGCCCACGTGCACGTCCACAATCTCGGCATGGGTGCCGAGGGCGGCGCGTTCGCACGCGATTACGCGATCGGCGTGGACGCCCACCCTACGGCCTACGTCACGACACCGCGAACGTTCCGGGGCATCGTGCGCGCCGATGGCCGCGTGGCCACGCGCAACTATCTCGGCATCCTGACGAGCGTCAACTGTTCGGCTACCGCCGCCCGCGCGATCGCCAGTCACTTTGACCGCGCGACCCACCCCGAGGCGCTGGCCGCCTACCCGAACGTTGACGGCGTGGTCGCCCTGACGATGAGCTCGGGTTGCGGCATGGGCAGTACCGGTGAAGGCATTGATGTCCTGCGTCGCACCCTGTCGGGCTACGCGCGTCATGTGAATTTCTGTGGTGTGCTGATGGTCGGGCTGGGCTGTGAAACCAACCAGATCAGTGATCTGCTCACCGCAGAACACCTGTCTGAAAATCCGTTGTTCCAGACCTTCAACATTCAGGAAACCGGTGGCACGCGCAAGACCGTTGCCAAGGGCATCGATCTGATCAACGGCATGTTGCCACATGCCAACCAGGTCACCCGCACCGAGGTCCCGGTCAGCCACCTGACCATCGGCCTGCAATGCGGTGGTTCGGACGGCTATTCAGGCATTTCGGCAAATCCGGCGCTGGGCGCCGCAGTCGATTTGCTGGTCCAGCACGGCGGCACGGCGATCTTGTCCGAAACGCCCGAAATCTATGGTGCTGAGCACTTGTTGACGCGCCGCGCGGCGAGCCCGGCGGTCGCCGAAAAACTGATCGAACGCATTCACTGGTGGGAAGATTATTGCGCCCGCAACCAGGGCGAGATGAACAACAACCCGTCAGCCGGGAACAAAGCCGGCGGCTTGACGACCATTCTTGAGAAATCCCTGGGTGCCGTGGCCAAGGGTGGCACGATGCGCCTTGAGGCGGTGTATGAATATGCTCAACCTGTGACGGCACGCGGGTTGGTGTACATGGACACACCAGGCTACGACCCGGTGGCGGCGACTGGGCAAGTGGCCGGCGGTGCCAACCTGATTTGCTTTACGACCGGTCGTGGGTCGGCCTATGGGTGTTCACCCTCGCCTTCGATCAAGCTGTCTACGAATAATGCGCTGTGGCTGCGTCAGAGCGAGGATATTGATATTAACTGCGGCGAAATTGTCGAAGGTGGTGTTTCCATCCAGGACAAGGGCGCCGAGATTTTTGAGTGGATCATCCAGGTCGCTTCGGGTGAAAAGACCAAGAGTGAGTTGCACGGGTATGGGCAGAACGAGTTTGTGCCATGGCAGATTGGGGCGGTGATGTAAGGATGTTTTACAGGCCTAGCCAGAAGCGGCCCCCTACGCCAAGAGCTGCTGCCAGCACACCCAGGTTCAGGTTGATGAAGACCAACAGGCGAATTTG
>CAIJKV010000374.1 GCA_903821335.1 uncultured beta proteobacterium | reverse complement strand
GAACTGGGCTGGAAGCCTGCGGAAACCTTTGAAACCGGCATCCAGAAAACCGTGCAATGGTATCTGGACAACCCAAAATGGGTTGAGGGTGTGACCAGCGGCGAGTATCGCAAATGGATCGGCAAGCAGTACGGCTAGCCAAACGACGCTTGACCCATCACGAAACCAGAACAAGACCGGAGACCGTCGTGATCACACGCCACCTTTCCCAGCGCCGCCGTTTACGACTGATCTCACAGCTGGGTGCCGTGGGCATCCTGGGTGCCCTGGCCGTCACCGCGGTCACCGCCAGCGCCGCCACGCCCAAGCCTGTTGCCTGCGCCGACCTGCTCATGACCGATATCACTGCGGCATCGATCGCGCTGCCGACGGCCGGCGCCAAGGTCACGGCCACTGAAGTTATCGCCGCAACCGGCACCGGCACAGCGGCAGTCGGCACCTACTGCAAGGTCAGCGCCACGATCCTTCCCCTGGACCGCAGCGCCCCGACGATCAAGCTCATTGTCAACCTGCCGACACACTGGAACGGCAAGGGCCTGATGCTCGGTGGTGGTGGCTACGACGGCACCATCCCGGCGACCCAGGGCAACGTCCCGGCCGGCCCGGTTGGCGTGTCCGCGCCGTTGGCACAAGGGTATGCCACGTTTTCAAGCGATTCCGGCCATCAGGCCAACAAACTGGGCGGCCAGGACGGTTCCTTTGGCACCAACGCCGAGGCAGTGATTAATTTTTCATCCGACGCCCTGAAAAAAACCCACGACGTCGCCCTGCAACTCATCAAGCTTCACTACAGCGTCGACCACGCGCAGCGCATGTACTTTGTTGGCGGATCAACCGGCGGGCGTGAAGCGCTGGCCGTGGCGCAACGCTGGCCAACCGACTGGGATGGCGTAGTCGCCATGTACCCCGCCTGGAATGCCGCCACACTTGATCTGCAGTTCGGGCGCATCACCCGCGCCTTTGCCGCGCCGGGCGCCTATCCCAACCAGGCCAAACGCCGCGCGCTGTTTGACGCGGCCATGCAAGCCTGCGACAAACTGGATGGCGTGGCCGACGGCCTGATCAGCAACGTCCAGGCTTGCAATGCGCAGTTCAATCCCGCCACGGCCAAGCTCAACGGACAGGCGTTGCGCTGTCCAAACGGAGCCGACACGGGGGATCAATGTCTGTCCGATGCGCAAATCAAGGCGCTCAATACGTTAAATACCCCGCTTACTTTCAACTACCCGGTGCAAAGCGGTGAAACCCAGTATCCCGGCTTTAACGTCTGGGGCTCGGACCTGGGCATGGTCAATGCCCATGCGCTGCAGCCTCGCATCACGTCACTGGCGTTGGGCACGGCGCCACCCGCGAACCCCATGCCTGACGCAGCACCCTACGCCAGTGTGTTCTGGGACCAGTGGGTCAAACACTTTGTCACCCGCGACCCCAACTTCAATTCACTGAGCCTTGATCCGCAACAACCCGGCAAGTGGCAACAGCGAATCAGCGAACTGACCGGGCTGCAGGATATCAACAAGACGGATCTGTCGGTCTTTTATATGCGCGGGGGCAAACTGCTCATGGCGCATGGCCAGGCCGATGTGTTGGTCAGCACCCGTGCGACCGCCCAGTATTACGAGCGACTTCAATCCACCATGGGTCGTGAAAAAGTCGACAAGTTTGTCCGCTATTACGAGATCCCCGGTTATGGTCACGCACTCAGCACCATCTTCAATGCCGCCTGGGATTCATTGGCGGCACTGGATAACTGGGTCGACCAGGATCGGGCGCCTCAGAACCTGACCGTCACCGACTCGATCGGCGTGCCTGGAAGGACGCGACCACTATGTGACTACCCGACTTGGGCCAGGTATCGCGGCACGGGCGATGTCAACCTGGCGGCGAGTTTTGAATGTGTGAAATAGGGGCGTGAGGTGCCTGGTGCAGTCGTCGCCTGCGCGAGCAAGTTGAAACAATCATCACCAGGGAGCTTCTTACGCAGATGCCTACCTAGGCACGAAATTTGCGCTGACATAGCCACCAGAGTGCGCTTGCGGCGGGCAGCATAAACACGACCTGTACCACTAGAATCGACCCGATTACGCCGGCTGCGCCATGGTCGCGTGCAAACCAGAACGCAGCCGGCACGATCATTAGTGCTGCCGGCACAGTGACCCACACTAGTGGCTCACGCTGAAATGAGCGCAACTGAGCACCCAGTGTTCCTGTCAGGTGATTGATCAGAGCCACGCCCAGCAGGCCCACAAACGACCAGAACGGCAAGATACGTTGGCCATATAACGTGTGCTGCAGCAGCACATGCATCACGCACAGCCCCACCGCGCCCGTCAAAAAAAAACCCGTCGACCACAACAAGTCCTTTTTAAACATATTGTCCAGAACAGGCCAGTCCTTGCGCGTGGCTGCCTGTGTCATAGCCGATACATGCCTGCTGATCCATGCATGCGAAATCACGGCCAGCATATTGGCAATCGAAAACGACAGGCCCATCTGCGCGGCCACTGACGAGCCACTGACGTAAAACAGGATCGGGGTATATATCTGTGTGAGCAGATAACTCGCCGTCCACCCTAGGCCAAACCGCCACTGCAGAGGCCAGACCTCGTGGCGCCAGTTCAAAGCAGGTGCCGGCGAATCTTTCACTGAGTCCCGCAACGAGGCCCACACCGCAGCCAGCAAGGCCGGGTACCGTCGCCACAACCAGGTCACGATCACGATGACACTGGTCCCAGGAATCATGATGGCGGCCCACAGCCCGCCACCCACCCACAGTACCAACCAGCAAGCCACCGAACCGATCACCCCGTAGACCAATCGGACCGTGACCACTTCGGTCACCTTGCCCGTACCCTCGATCACTGCCAGAAAGGGCATCAACGCAATCATCGCTGTGGTCATTGCAGCGAGGGCCACCCACTGCCCAAGCCAAGAAGACATTGCCAACTGATCCGAATGTGACTGGGGAATAAAAAACACGATCCCCGCAGGAATCATCAATACGACAAATATGATCGCCAGCCATCGGTAAAGAACTGCAGTCTGATGCATCAAGGACTTGAACCGGTCGATGTCATTTCCAACCAGTACACCGCCAGGCATCCATATCAGTTGATGACCGATCCGAGCCGCGACATTGACCAGCGCAGTGGACAGCCCCAGGTCAAACAGCGTGTAGACAGCGACCAGACTAAGAAATGCGTAATACCAACCCTGCATCTGCTGAGTTAAAAACACCGTAATCAGCGTAGCCGTTGTCAACCCGGACAAAGCCACCCAGGAGCGTTGAACTATCAGAGCAGCTAGACTATTCATCAGGCTAAATGTGATCCCAAACTAAATTCTGCGCAAAGTTGAGCGAATATATACGGAAAAACTTACAGCAGGAATCATTTTAATCAGAACCTTTGAGCTTCCCCTGATATTTCGTCTTCCATCTGGGTCACTAGTGTCCGGTTAAATTCCGAATAAATTCAATTGGTTAGCGGAGTCGAGTAGTTCAGACGCAATTTCGCCGCCTTGAAAGGCGCTTGAAAGCTCAGTTTTCTCGAAAACCGACACCGAAAGAATCTGTAGAAGCGTGTAAAGCGAGGCATCAATTTGAAGTTCCTTTTTGACAATGGCAATCAGAACGTAGGTCGACACGGCGCACCAGATTTGCGTCTTGACGGCGTTCTCGCTGTTGCCCAGGAACTTCTTGATACGCAGGTGCTGTTTGATCCACTTGAAGAACAACTCGACCTGCCAACGGTTCTTGTACAAGGCCGCAATCGTCAGTGGCGGCAGCACGAAGTTGTTGGTCAGAAAGATGAGCGGCTTGTCGGTTATCGGATCCTTGTAGCGAATGCGCCGCAAGTTCTCGGGGTAATGCTGCGCGGCATAAAACCCGTTGAGCAGGACCGATTGATCGCAAATAATACCCGTGGCTCGGTCTGTTCGTTGGGAGTAAACGCGCCTGGCATTCATGTTGTGTTTGGCACGGGTCACGAAGAAGGCGCCGGCGCGATGCATTTGATACAGACGCCTGAAATCGAGGTATCCGCGATCCATTACATAGAACGCCCCGGCTTCGATGGGCATGAAGTCCAGCACGTTGACCTCGTGCATCTTCCCGTCGCTGACGTGGATGAATGCTGGGATTGCGCCGCGCAGGTCCAACAGGGTGTGCAGTTTTATGGCCGCCTTCGCACGACGAAATGGAGCCCACTCGAACAGGCTCAAACACAGATCGATTGTCGTGGCGTCCAGCGCATACACAGTGTTCTTGAGATCCAGACCAACCAGATCGGTGT
>CAIJKV010000373.1 GCA_903821335.1 uncultured beta proteobacterium | reverse complement strand
TAAGTCCAAGCGCTAAGTCGAAAGACTGCCCGCAAGGCTATCCGGCGGGGGCGTCAGACCCCGTTCATTTACAACATATCGTTTTCAAATCAGAAACAAATTATGAACCCAGTAGCAACAGCAGGCGAACAAATAGGAAGCTCCAGGTCAAACCTGTTTGCTCAAGACTCCTTGGTTTGCGGTGTTCGGCGTCTGATCGGCGTTGTCCTCGGCGCGAACATGAATTCGGCCAACACCGACATTGCAATCCCATTGCTGCTGATTCCTGGCTGCAATTTCATCGTTTCTGGCGTCTCGGTCAACAATGCCAGCGTCAGCTTGACGACCGCCACGTTTGGCGTGTTCTCGGCAATCTCTGGCGGCGGTGTCGCTGTCGTGACTGCTGGTGCCGTTTTATCCGGCCTGACTGCCGCAACAAGCAATTTGAATGCCACTTTGGCGGCAACCGCCACGACCACGGTTTTCAACCAGACGACCCAGGCCAACACGATGTATTTCCGCGTCGGCACCGCGCAAGGCGCAGCGGCCACGGCAGACATTTACCTGTGGGCCGACGTGCTCCCCTGATATGCCAATGAACCCCCAACTGATGCAACTCGTGGGTGGCGGCGGCGCAGGTGGCCTAGCCCCTCAAGGTGCCCCACAAGGACCAGCTGCGGGTCCGGCTGGCTCGCCCATGAGCAATCCTCAAGTTCCAGAGGGTGACAAGCAAAATGCGATTGTCACGGTGTCGATGGCAATGGATTTGCTGGCACACACGATCCCAGGATTGGGCGTCAAGTCAGAAGAAGGTCAGGCTGTCATGGATTGCTTGACCAAGCTCGGAAAACATTTCGGAACGGCACGCACTAAGTCGAAGGACTTGATCCCTGCTGAACTTATGCAACTCATGGGCTCATTGCCTCAAGCTGGCGGGATGAGTCCCGAAGCCAAGGCCATGGGTCAGCAACCCATGCCGGGCGGGATGCAGCCTGGCGCAATGCCTCACTAAAGGGAAAAATCATGTCTACAGATGGTCACATCAAAACTTTCACTCCGCGCAACTACCCGGTTCGCCACCCGCTTGAAGTGGGTCGTCGCCACGGCAATATCATCAATCCCCCTCGCCTGCCGGAATTGGGTGGCATGACCAAGAACAACGCCGACCAGCGTGACCACGAACTCGCACTCAAGAAGCCTGGGGGCACCAAGTAATGAGCGCTCCTACTGTTGGCGCGGTGGTTTCGTACCATCCCTCGTTGAACGATGGCCTTGCCACCATCGACGGCGCTCCTTTGGCCGCTATCGTGTCCGCAGAGCTTTCGGATGGAACGTTGAATCTCATGGTCATTGACATCAACGGCAACCCGCAGAGCCGGACAAACGTCGCAACCGCCGATGCTGGTGACGGCGTGGCATTCGTTTCGTAATCACCCTTACCGTCAGAAGGATCATCATGAGTCTCGAAGGAAAAACACCAGAAGAAATCGCGGCATTGGCCGAGCTTTCGTCCAGCCTCATGGCTGATCCGAAGACCCGCGCTGGAATGCTTCGCCTGACCAAGATGGCGAACCCCGGCGCGAACATCCCGGAAATCGACATTCCAGACAGCATCGCAAGCGCATTCAGACCACAGCTTGACCGGCTGGCGCAGCTTGAGAAGCAAGCTCAGGAGCGTGACGCAGAAGATCGAGTGCGCAAGTCGCGCAAGGATGCGTTGGCCGTCTCTGGCATCAGCCGCGATGACTTGCCGGCGATTGAAAAGCTGATGGTGGACAAGAAAATCCCTGACCACAAGACTGCGGCGGAGTTTTACGACATGCAGCGCAAGTCGGCAGAGCCGACACCTGCAAGCGGCGTGAATCGCACGTTCGGGATGCCAAAGACACCCGAC
>CAIJKV010000372.1 GCA_903821335.1 uncultured beta proteobacterium | reverse complement strand
CTGCATATTGTCACTCATGTCCAAGGCTGCCGGAAACGTTTTTATGGTCGTGGCTCCCAGTGGGGCGGGCAAGTCCAGTCTGGTCAACGCCCTGCTCGCCCAGGACCCGTCCATCTGCCTGTCGGTTTCCTGTACGACACGTGCGCCACGCGCGGGCGAGGTCGACGGACAGGACTATCGGTTCGTGACCGTCGCGGCCTTCGAGGCCTTGCGTGACAAGAATTTGTTGCTTGAATCGGCTGCCGTACATGGCAACTACTACGGTACCCCGCGCGACCGGATCGACGAGGCCATCCGCGAAGGGCGCGACGTGTTGCTCGAAATCGACTGGCAAGGCGCACGCCAGGTCAAGGCGCTGTTTGCCAGCGCGATCGGCATTTTTATCCTGCCGCCATCCATCGCCACGCTCGAAGAACGGCTGCAAAAACGCGGGCAAGACAGCCAGGACGTCATCAGGCGTCGCATTGAGGCCGCCAGCATCGAAATCTCGCATGCGCCAGAGTGTGAATATGTTATTATTAATCAAGACTTTAGCGTTGCCCTCCACGAGCTGTCCCTGATCATCCGTGCTGCGCGTTTGCGCCACGGTAGCCAGGCGTTCCGGCATCCGACACTCTTTGCTTCGTTTGGCCTGCTGGCCTAAACGCTATACTGCTCACCATTCACTGCATACAGGACTACCATGGCTCGCATTACCGTAGACGACTGCCTCGATTACATCCCTAACCGTTTCAAGCTGACATTGGCAGCCACCTACCGCGCTCGCGAGCTGGCTCAGGGTCACGCCTCGCGCCTGGACACTAAAGACAAGCCTTGCGTGACGGCCTTGCGCGAAATTTCTGCAGGTCTGACCGGCATCGAAATGCTTCGCAAGGTTCCGACCTAAGCAGGAAAATCCGCGATGGCCTTTCCCGGACTCAAGTACGCTTCTTCCGGGTTGCTGGCCGCGCTCAAGGCCAGTTCGCGCCTGACCCGGCGCACGCCCAAGCCTGACAGTCCGGTTCCGGTGTCCGGTTCCGCCACGCCTGTCGATACAAAGATCGAACCGGCCGTGGCGTCCATGGCGCATCTGCAGCGCATTCTGGAAACTTACCTCAAACCCGCCGACGTCGCGCAGGTTCGTAATGCCTATCGTTTTGCTGATCAGGCACACCTGGGTCAGTTTCGTTCCAGCGGGTCACCCTACATTACGCACCCCATCGCGGTCGCCGAGATCTGCGCGGGGTGGAAACTTGACCTTGAGTCCCTGTGCGCCGCCCTGCTCCATGATGTGATGGAGGACCAGGGCATTGCCAAGCACGAGATTCAGGAAAAATTTGGCGACGAGGTCGCCGATCTCGTTGACGGGCTGTCCAAGCTTGATCGTCTGGATTTTGCCACCAAAGCGCAGCAGCAGGCTGAAAGCTTTCGCAAAATGTTGTTGGCCATGGCGCGCGATATCCGCGTCATTCTGATCAAACTGGCCGACCGCCTGCACAATATGCGCACGCTCGAGGCCGTCAGCCCGGAAAAAAGCCGCCGGGTCGCCCGCGAAACACTCGATATCTACGCCCCGATCGCGCATCGCCTGGGTCTGAACGCACTCTATCGCGAGCTTCAGGACCTGTGTTTTGCTGCGATCCACCCCAACCGCTATCGTGTGCTTGCCCGCGCGGTGATGGCTGCCCGTGGCAATCGCCGCGAGGTCTTGACCCGAATCGACGATACCGTGCGCACCGCGTTGCCTGCCGCCGGGATCGAGGCTGAGGTCACTGGACGCGAAAAAACGCTGTACGGCATTTATCACAAGATGGTTGAGCAAAAGAAGTCGTTTTCCGACGTGCTCGACATTTATGGTTTCCGAGTGATTGTGCACACGCTGCCAGAGTGCTACCTGGCCATGGGCATCGTTCATCAGTTGTATCGCCCGGTGCCCGGCAAATTCAAGGATTACATCGCGATCCCCAAGGTCAATGGCTACCAGTCCCTGCACACGACGCTGGTCGGCCCCTTTGGCACGCCGATCGAGTTCCAGTTCCG
>CAIJKV010000371.1 GCA_903821335.1 uncultured beta proteobacterium | reverse complement strand
GCCTACGAGGGATTGATCCGCGGGCCGCTGGACAGCCCACTCCATTCCCCACTGGAGCTGTTTCGGGTTGCAGCGCTGTATAACCAAAATGTTGCGCTCGATCACCTGTGCCGACGCGTGACGCTTGAAAGTTTCGTGCGGCTTGGCTTGCCAGGCGACCTCTTCCTCAATATTTTGCCGAACTCCCTGCTCGAACCAGAAACCCACCACGGTGAAACGTTGGGCATGATGCGCGACCTGGGGATCGACCCCAAACGCATCGTGATCGAACTCACCGAGCAGCAGCAGACCAATGATTACGATCTGATGCGCAAGGCCGTGCAGCATTATCGTGCAATGGGTTTTCGGATCGCCATTGACGACCTCGGTGAAGGTTTTTCGAGCCTGAGACTCTGGTCTGAGTTGCGCCCGGAGTTCGTTAAGATCGATCGGCACTTCGTGCAACATTGCGAGGGTGATTCAATCAAAAAACAATTCCTGCGCTCCATCCAGGAGATTGCCCGCAACGCGGGCAGCCAAGTCATCGCCGAAGGTATCGAGACGCTGTCGGAGTTGAATTGCGTGCGCGAAATCGGGATTGCGCGTGGCCAGGGCTACTATCTGACTCGCCCGACGGCGCAGCCCCCCTTCACCATCGCCGACGAGGTCGCCGCCAGCTTTGTGTCGCGTGCCGCAGTGACCCCGGACCGCGGGGCAACCGCTGAAACTCTGATGCGGTCGATCATCTCGATTGCGCCTACGGCGCTCATTGACGATGCCTATGCAATGTTTGAAAACAACCCTGAGTTGCAAAGCTTGCCCGTTGTCGAACACGGTACACCCCGAGGGATCATCGGACGCCACGCACTGATTGACCACCTGGCGCGCCCCTATAGCCGTGAACTGTTTGGCCGCAAGCCCTGCCACCGGATCATGAACTCGACGCCCCTGCTGATCGAGATCAACACCCCATTGCAGGAACTCAGTCGCATCGTTGCCGATGCCGCACCCAATCATCTTGCCGATGGTTTCATTGTGGTCGAAAACGGTCACTACCGGGGTGTCTGCACGGGACATGACCTGATACGCGAGACATATCGCATGCAAATTAATGCGGCACGTCACGCCAATGCGCTGTCAGGGTTGCCCGGCAACGACCCGTTAAACACCATGCTCAGCGTCTGGCTGGACAGTCGCCAGCCTTTCCGGGTCGCGTATTTCGATCTGGACAACTTCAAGCCGTTCAATGACGTGTATGGTTTCGCTCGGGGTGACGACGCGATCCGGATGTTGACACGCGCCCTGTGCAAACATTGCAACGGAGCCAGCGATTTTGTCGCGCACATCGGTGGCGACGACTTCATGGTGCTATTTCGCAGCCCCGAGTGGGAACAAGCCTGCCGCGACGTCATGGATGCATTCAGTTCGGATATCCGTTCATTTTTTTCCATCCAAGACATTGCCCGCCAGGGTTACATGGCTGAAGATCGCCGCGGGGAGCGAGTTCTTGTTCCCTTAGTGACGCTTTCCATCGGTGTCGTGGAGGTCGACTGCGAGGCGTATTCCACCTACCACCAAGTCTCAGCAGCTGCCGCCGATGCGAAAAAGGAAGCAAAAAAAATTCTCGGCAATAGCCTGTACGTGGAAAGACGGGTTACTGACCTGGCGCTAAAACTCGCCAGTTGACTCAGGCATCAAATTCCTTTTCGTGCATCCATGCCGCGTGTTTCGGTGCCTGCTTGGTCTGGCTCCATTCTTCAAGCATCGCCCACTTCACGTCGTCGAGCTTTTTGTACATGTCTGGCGTGCCGACATCAGCAGCCAGTTCCAGGCGATGACCGTTCGGATCGAAAAAGTAGATGCTCTTGAAAATGGTGTGATCAACTAACCCAATCACCGCAATGCCTGCCGCTTCCAGTCGTGCTTTGGTTTCGATGAGCGTCTGCACGCTGTCAACCTTGTAGGCAATGTGCTGAACCCAGTCCGGCGTATTGTCGTCGCGTCCCATATCGGGTGCAGTGGGAAGTTCAAAGAAGGCCAGGATATTGCCCTGCCCGGCGTCGATGAAAACGTGCATGTACGGGTCTGGCGCCTTGGTAGAGGGAACCAGGTCCTCGGCGATCGCCAGCACGAAATCCATGTTCAAGTGTTTGACATACCACTCAACCGTTTCCTTGGCGTCCTTGCAACGGTATGCGACGTGATGAATACGTTCGATTTTCATGAAAACTCCTGACGAATTGAAATCCAGGTGGGCCATCGCCGACGCTGCGCCAGCGGGGCGACACCGGCCTTCGGTGACACCATGACGACTGCAACAGGAATAACGGCATCGGCCAGTGTACGGTATGCGCGCGCGGGTCGCCTTCTGTATCATGGATGCACACATCGGATTCAGCACAGTGAGAGTTTGTTGCCATGAAAGCCCTGTTTTTGATTCTCGCCGCGTTTGCCCTGACAAGTTGCGCCTCGCCTGCACCCGCGACCAGGACCTCGTCCTCGCCTGATGACATCCAGGTCACTTTCCGCAACACCAGCCTTGACGTCGTGTTGGCCAAGTTGGGAAAAAAATGCAGCCAGATCGGTGCTGCGGTAACCGAAAAAAGTCCGGACTATATTCTGTGCGCCAGGCGACTGAGTGACACGGATGCGGCACTGGTCAATATCCCTGCCGAAACCGTCATAGCCACCAAGCCAGAGAACAAGATGAAGTTCACCGCATCGAAGTCAGGCAATGACGTAAACGTCGTCGCGCAGCAGTGGGCGCAAACAAAGTCCAAGTCGGGGGAAATCAGTCGTGTGGACATGACGCATGCCAGACAAAAAGCCAATATGCTCAAGATTCTGATGTCAATGGGCGCCATTTAGGCGGTCGCCCGGCGTGGGCACGCTTGACGCGTCGCCCACCCCGAGACCCAGCCACTTGATTACTTGGCCGTCACAGGCCCCGGAAAGGCAGGCGTCGCACCGGCCGGCAATGGGGTCCGGTTGACATTCAAAATCATCGACACCATGACGTAATAACCGCTGACCGCGATCAAATCCACGACGCCTTGCTCGCCAAATAAATCTTTCACCGCAGCATAATTTGCATCACTCACTTGATGCGTATTGAGCAATTCATGGCAAAAGTTGAAGATGGCCTCTTCTTCCTTGCCCATGCCAGTCGGACGTTCGCCCTTGGCAAGTTGCTCGGCGATCCTGGGATCAAGCCCTGCCTTCAAGGCCAGGCGATTGTGGGCGTACCACTCGTATTGGGCATTCCAGTGCTGGGCAGTGATCAGTATCGCGAACTCGTTGAGTCGTGCGGGCAATGAGCTATGAAAGCGTAGTTGTTCACCTGTCTGGCGCAAGGCTTCAGCCAGTTTAGGGCTGCGCAGGTAAACGTTGAAGGGTGCCGCGACGCTGTTGGCGCCTTGAACCACAGCGGCACTGCCAGTGCCCGATACCGGACCCGCCATCAGGTTGTCGAAGTATTTTTTCTGGTCAGGGGTCATCTGGTCGACCGGAATTCGGGCAAAGCGCTGCTCTTGCTGCGCCTGTGCGCACAATGAGGACAGGGCAAGCAGCGTGGTCACAGCGGCACGTGTAGGCAGCTTCATGGTTCAAGTCTCCGTATAGCATCTAAGAATTTTTATGATCTGAGTGAATATGCAGGTCACCCCGCCAGACAGCATAGTTCGACAACGCACTGCATCGCAACCCTCGCCACCCGTTCAGTTTCAGGATGGGACCAAACGTTGTATAACCATGACCATGAGCCACATCATTTCCGTTCGCGACGCGCTGGATGCCGATTTACCCTTGGTGCGTGACATCTATAACGATGCCGTTGCCAATACCACCGCCATCTGGAACGAGACCGTCGTCGATCTCGCCAACCGTCGGGCTTGGTTTGAGACCAGGCGTCAGGGGGGCTTCCCGGTTCTTGTTGCGGAGGTCAATGGTCGTGTCGTGGGCTACGCGTCGTACGGTGACTGGCGAGCCTTTGACGGGTACCGCCATTCAGTCGAACACTCGGTCTACGTGGATCGCAACGTTCGGTGCGCCGGGGTCGGCACGGCGCTGATGAAACGCTTGATCGAACGCGCCATCACTGCCGGCAAGCACGTGATGATCGCCGGTATCGAAGCAGGAAACAGCACGTCGCTCGGCCTGCATGAAAAACTCGGATTCCGGGTGGTCGGCACGTTCTCTGAGGTGGGAACCAAGTTTGGTCGTTGGCTGGATTTGACCTGCATGGAACTGAAGCTGCCCACGGCTTAATTTGGGTGCCCGGCAACGCGCGAACAGTCACCCCAACGCGCCCGTTACCCGCAATGCCTCAATCTCGTCGGCCCGCAGTCCCAGCACCTCACGAAGTACCACGTCAGTGTGCTCGCCCAACGCCGGGGAAGGCGTGCGCACAGAGCCCGGCGTCTCGGAGAATCGGATCGGCACGCCCACGACGCGCACTTTTCCAGCGCGCGGGTGATCCATCTCAACGATAGAACCCCGTGCCTTGACCTGCGGGTGTTCAACGACCTGCGCAATGTTGTTGATCGCTCCGATCGGAATACCCGCTTGAACCAGCAGCACTTCCCACTCCTCAAAGCTGCGCGTCAGAAATACCGCCTGGAGCCGGTCGATCAGTTCCTTGCGATGCTGATTGCGATCGCTATTGGTGCGAAAACGCACGTCATCCGCCAACTCTGGGCAGCCTATCGTGGGACAGAACGCGCGCCACAGTTTTTCGCTGCCCACGGCAAGTGCCAGGTCGCGGGTTTTGGTCCGGAATGTCTGGTACGGAAGGAGCGCCTTGTAGCCAGTGCCCATCGGGACGGGGATTTCCCCAGTCGAGAAATAGCTTCCTATCATGATGCCAAGCAAGGAGAGCTGGCCTTCCATCATGGATACGTCTATGGCCTGACCCACACCACTGACCTCTTTTGCACGCAGCGCCACCATGATCCCGAAGGCAGCATTCATACCAGCGGTCAGGTCAGCGATCGATACCCCCGCGCGCACGCCGTGCCCTCCGGCCTCACCGGTGCCGCTGATCATGCCGCTCTCGGCCTGAAGAATCAGATCCAGCGCAGGGCGGTCACGATAGGGACCATCCTGCCCGAACCCAGAAATGGAACAATAAATGATCCCGGGGTTGCGCTTGCGCGCCGTTTCATAATCCAGACCCAGGCGTTCAAGCGTGCCAGTGCGGAAATTTTCCAGCACGACGTCGCAGCACTCAACCATGCGCAAGAATGTCTCTTTTCCTTCCGGGGTTTTAAGATCCAGCACGATGCCTTGCTTGTTGCGGTGCAGACCAACGAAATAGTCCGTCTCGCCTCCGGGCAGCGGCGTGCCCCACGCGCGCGCAATGTCGCCATGCACGGGCGGTTCGATCTTGATAACTTGTGCGCCGTAATCGGCAAGCATGGTTGAACAAAACGGTCCGGCAAGTGCGTGGCTCAGATCCAGCACTTTGAGGCCCTCTAATGGCAGTCCCATTGTTTACCCTTGTTTACAGTCTGTTGCAGCCAACAGGAAAATAGCGTCGACCCAATTCAGATTGAACTGTTTTTCTTTAAAAAATCGATAAAAATCTGACTGACAATTTCTGGTTGTTCTTGCTGGACCCAGTGCCCTGCCCCGTCAACCAGAATGGTTCCTTGAAACTGTGTGGTGAGTGCGCCCTGCACGCGCTCAAGTCCGCCGGGGGTCTGATAAACACCCCAGTCCTGTTTTCCACCAATAAACAACGAGGGCACGTCGATGGTGCGCCCGGCAAATATCTGCAAGTCCGGGTCAGACGGGTTCGCCCGATAACCTTGCAAGCCGCCTTGAAAACCCGTGCGACGGTACTCGTCGCTATACACACTCAGCTCACGCTCGGTCAGCCACTTGCAAGCCGCGATCGACTGGTCCGAAGGCATTTCAGGCGCAACCGATTCAGCCATGCCCAAGGCGAGATCCATGACATAGTAACGAGGCAGTTTTTCCCACTCGCTGGCAGTAAGTCCTTTCAGGGGAAAGGGCTGGTTTGCGGTCCAGTCGGCACTCTTCATATGGTAATAAGCGCGCAGAAAAGCATGCAGTCCCTGTTTGGCATGCCACATATTTTCGTTGGCCTCAGGGGTGGTGTAGTACCGCATGTAATACTTTCTTGGCGGCGCGAGTTGCGCCAGCTCGTCATGGATACGGCTGGGTGGCGTGGGCACCGCGGCCACGTTTGCGGTATTGAAAGGCAAGGCCTCAACCGCGCCGCGAAACGGAGAGCTCATCATCACCACCGAATGAAAAACATCCGGTCGAGCCAGGGCACACCACCCCGCCAGGGGTGAGCCCTGATCGTGCCCGATGACTGCAGCGACTGAGTGATAGCCAAGTGCGGAAACCAGTGCGAGCATGTCGTGAATTTTATTGAGCGTGCCAAAGGGGCGTAAGTCATCCTGATGCTTGACATCTGTTCCTGAACTGCGACCATAACCCCTGACGTCCGGGGCGATCACGTGATAGCCTGCTGCCGCCAGCGGCAGCATGACCTTGCGCCAGCTAAAGGCCAGTTCCGGAAACCCATGCAGCAACAGGACAGCCTGGCGGCCAGGCGTTTCATAGCCGGCTTCGAGAATGTGCATCGTGATGCCATTGACCTCATGGATCAATCTCGAGCGAATACCCGCAGCAAGCACATCAGCGTCAAGTGGTGTCATATTCTAATCATCTCGCCTATCAAACAGCGTGGAGTTGCGGGTTAAAACAAGTTATTCTGACTGGCAATGTCATGGCATTATGACCAACTTCTGCAGGCGACTCCGGATCGCATGCGTGAAATTCAATCGTTAACGACCATTATTATCATTGCCAATCAAAAATGCGACCTCCACGCCGCTTGTTGAAACAGACCGCCTCGATACTGCTGGGCACGATCGCGCTGGCCATGACCTTACCGGCCACGGCTGAGGTGGACATGTTTGACGGCGCATGGCATTTCAGCGTGACGCCTTACGCCTGGCTGCCCAACGCCAATGGCTCGACAGCGTTTGAAGGCCCCCTGGGTAACGCACGGGGCGTGAGCGCCAACCTAGATTCCAATACAGTCCTCAGTCACCTCGAGTTCGCGGCAATGATCGAAGGTGAGGTGCGCAAGGGTGAATGGTCACTGTTTAGCGACTATATCCATCTGAGCCTCGGTCACCAGCAGTCTGCCCTCAAGGACATTACCGGACCGTTAGGCCAACTATCGACCACACTCGACCTGGGCAGTTCGACCTCGGTGACGGGCAACGTGTGGACACTGGCTGGTGGCTACAGCGCGTGGCACGGTCAAGCCGGCCACCTGGACGTGATCGCGGGCACGCGTTATCTCGGC
>CAIJKV010000370.1 GCA_903821335.1 uncultured beta proteobacterium | reverse complement strand
CTGGGCGTCGAGACGCTGCGTGCGCAACTGCTCGAGCCAGACGCGCTGGATTTGAAAACCAGTCAGTTGATGGCCTTCGGCATGTTGCTGATGAACCTGTCACAGGCGGCCGAAAATCATGCTGTGGCGGCCTTGCGCGCAGGGGCCAGCGTCCAGGAGTTGCAGGCGGTTGCTGGCATTGCCTTTGTGTTCCGTGGCATCCCCGCCATCAATCTGTCGGGCGACGCCATTGCCGGGGCGCTCAAGAAAATCGAGACCCTTAAGTAAGCGGTAAGCGGTAAGCGGCGCCACCACAGGGACGCGGCATGCAAGTCATGCCCGTGAACTTTACTGATGTAATTGTTTTAACGTTCCGGAATCATCGATCTCGCAATTTCTGGTTAAATCGACAGCTGTTGGCCGTGAAGCATTGCTGCAAGAGCTCCAGGCCAGTTTGTCGTGTGGAACCAACTGCGGCTCATGCATTCCGGAAATTAAAACAATGATCAGTCAACATGTCGATTAAGGCAACCCTCAAACAAATTGGACGTGGCGTCAAAGGCTCTAGCGACCTGACTCGCGGGGACGCGGCTGACCTGTTGAATCGCGTACTTTGCGGGGAAGTCAGCGACCTGGAACTTGGCGCATTCTTGATCGCCATGCGACTGAAAGGGGAAACAGGCGAAGAACTTGCCGGCTTCTACGACGCGCTCAAGCCCCATCTGCCTGCGCTGGACTTTACAAAACCCGTGGTCCTGTTGCCCTCTTATAACGGCGCGCGCAAGACGCATCTCATGACGCCCTTGCTGGCAAAACTCCTGGCTGACATGGGCTACCTGGTGCTTGTGCATGGCGCGCACGAAGAGCCCGCGCGCACCAGTTCTGAAGAGGTGTTCACCTGCATGGGCTGGCCTGTCGCCACTTCCCTGGAATCATTGCAGCAACAGCTGGAACAGTTTGGCATCGTTTATTGCCCGGTGTCCGTACTATGCCAGCCCCTGGCGAAATTGTTGTCGGCGCGCCTGGTCCTTGGGCTGCGTAACAGCGGTCACATCCTGGCCAAGTTGCTCAATCCGGTGCGATCGCTGAGTTTCCAGGTCTGCAACTACACACATCCCGCCTACCCGGCAATTCTTGAACAATTCTTCTTGGCACACCCCGCCAATGCCATCACCATGCGTGGGCACGAAGGCGAACCGGTTGCTAGCCCCAGACGCATGCCAGAGCTGGGTATCTGTATTGGACCCGTTGTGATCCACACCGAAGCGTGCCTGATCGACGAACCCGTCCTCTATACCGGCGACATCTCGGCTGGCTCGACTGCTGAACTTTACAAACGCCTCTTGTCGGGCCAGGAAGTCATGCCTCAGACGGTGTTGATGCAGGTGCAAGCCCTGCACCTGGCTTTTTCAGGCGCTCACGCGTTTCCATGACCGTCGGCGCAGGCACCGGAATTCCTGTTCG
Source organism: uncultured beta proteobacterium (assembly GCA_903821335.1). Lineage (GTDB taxonomy): Bacteria > Pseudomonadota > Gammaproteobacteria > Burkholderiales > Burkholderiaceae_B > Zwartia. The sequence continues at coordinate 386 of CAIJKV010000370.1, read as the reverse complement.
CACAGGGCTCGCGTCATTTGCCCTGACCGTCGGCCTTGAGAACACGACGCCAATCATCGAGTTCGGCTGAGATCATTTGACCGAACGCGTCCGGGCTATCGGAAAAGGGCGTCGCGCCTTCACTCAGCAGCCGGTCCTTGATCGCGGGCGAGACGGCATTGATTGCCGCATTCAATGCATTGACCACGTTGGCAGGCGTACCTGCGGGGGCCGCCACCCCCCACCAGGTGGATACGTCATAGCCATTCAAGCCGCTTTCCATCACGGTCGGTACGTCCGGGTAGAGTGAGGAACGCGTGCGCGACGTCACGGCCAGGACGTTGACGCGGTCCTCCTGGACTTGCGCGCGGATGGTCGGAACTGTTGCGAAAAAAATCTGTGTACGG
>CAIJKV010000369.1 GCA_903821335.1 uncultured beta proteobacterium | reverse complement strand
GCCCACCAGGTTTTCCAGCGGCGCCTGAACATCCTCGAGCCAAACTTCATTGACCTCGACGCCGCCATCAAGCGTCTTGATCGGCCGCACGGTGACGCCCGGCTGACGCATGTCGATCAACACCATGGAGATGCCGCGCTGCGCCTTGGCAGCGGGATCCGTGCGCACCAGACAAAACATCCAGTCCGCCTGGTGACCCAGCGTGGTCCATGTCTTCTGGCCATTAATCACGTAGTGGTCGCCCACGCGATCGGCGCGCGTGGTCAGCGAAGCCAGATCCGAACCGGAGCCGGGTTCTGAATAGCCCTGGCACCACCAGTCCTCGACGCGCAGGATGCGCGGCAGGAAGCGGGCTTTCTGGGCCTCGCTGCCGTACTTGATCAGCACGGGGCCGATCATGCTCAGGCCAAACGGCAACAGGCGTGGAGCACCCGCCTTGAAGCTTTCAATTTCGAAAATGAGTTTCTGCAGAGCGTTCCAGCCTGTGCCGCCATGTTCGCGCGGCCAGTTCGGTGCCCCCCAACCGCGATCGGTCAGGGTGTTATGCCAGTGCACATATTCTTCGCGCTTGAGTCGCTGATGGGCGAAAGCTTTAGCGCGAAGGTCAGCGGGAAGTTTTTCACGTAAAAACGTCTGTACTTCCTCGCGAAAAGCACGCTCTTCTGCAGTCCAGGTCAAATCCATAAGTATTCTCCTATGGTCGTAATCTTAACGCCCGATGCGTCCGGATGATTCTCGTATTTTGGAAGCCGGCATTCCGCGCAGGGAAAACCCCCCCGACGCGCGCAACGTTTGCTTAGTCGGTTCGGAAGAGGGGCTTCGTGATTGGCAAATATCCAGAACCAGTCCGCTCATGGATACTAGCGCGACCGTACAATCCCGGAAAAGCCAAGAACATCTATAACACCCGGAGACATTCATGAACATATCCTTGCGCGCCTGTTTGCTGACTCTGACCGCCCTGACCGTTTGCCCTGCCGTCCACGCGGCCTGGCCGGAAAAACCCATTACGCTCATCGTCCCGGCTGCCCCGGGTGGCACCACCGATATCGCCGCGCGCTTACTGAGTGACAAGCTCGGCATCGCGCTGGGCACCACCGTCGTGGTTGAAAACCGGGCCGGTGCCGCAGGCATCATCGGATCGCAGGCGCTCGTGCGCGCCGCGCCCGATGGCTACACCATTGATTTCGGAAACATCGGGCCGAACTCGATCAATTACAGCCTGTACAAGACACTGCCCTACAAGCCCTCTGATTTCGCCCCGATCACACTCGTGATTTCGGTGCCCAACATCCTGGTCGTCAACAGCAAGTCCCCATACAAGACCGTCAAAGAACTGGTTGACGCGATCAAGGCCGACCCCAAGGGCATTTATTCTTTCGGCTCTTCCGGCACCGGTCAGTCACCACACCTGTCCTCGGAAATGTTCGCGCAGCGCACCGGCCTGACCATGACACACATTCCCTATAAAGGGATGGGTCCTGCCGTGGCCGCGCTGCTCGGTGGTCAGGTCACGTTCCTGATTGACAACCTGCCCAGTTCAATCGCGTTCATTCGTTCGGGACAGTTCCGCGCGCTGGCGATCACCGGCGCAGTGCGGTCACCGGAGCTGCCCGACGTGCCCACGATGGCAGAGGCTGGTATCAAGGACATGGTCGTGACGGCCTGGTTCGGGCTCATGGCCCCCGCAGGCACGCCGCCCGAGATCATCAACAAGATCCAGCAAGCAACCAAGAAGATCATTGAAGCACCAGACATGCAGAAGCGTTTCACTGAAATGGGCGGCACGACGGGCGGCAATACACCCGCCGAGTTCAGTGCCTTCATCGACAAAGAGCGGGCAAGCTGGAAGCAAATCGTTGAAGCTGCAAAGCTTTCCATGGAGTAATCATGCTTGACAAGATATGTGCTTCTCTCGAAGAAGCCGTCG
>CAIJKV010000368.1 GCA_903821335.1 uncultured beta proteobacterium | reverse complement strand
TTCGATTCCAAATTGAACAATATTTTCTTTGAAATTATCTTGTCCAATAAAGATCTGCAGAGCGTCACACCCCGTATTCAATGCAGGCTTGTCACCCCAAAGTGCTTGGGCTGATTCACTCTCAATATCCATGACTGAGGCGGCAATCAGTGCGCAATGGATGCCCTGCGCCAGGCTGGCGGTTATGCTTGCCACCATCACCGACAACTTGATCGACGATGCTCCCGTCGCAATAGCGTAAAGGCAGCCACTCTTCATCGCGCCAGTCAAACCTGGTAAACCATCGATGTGAAGCGTGGGTGGTAACGATTGGATTTTAGCCATTATGCTCGACGAAATACGTTGTCTCTTAAGGTCGAATTGCTGCATGGAAAGTATACCCGCCCAAGGTTAAAAAGTAGGTCTTACCTTGCCCGTAACAATTACCTTGACGCTCGCTTGAGGCGATTGAGTAAAAAATGTACCGCAGCCACTTCTGACTCAGGGATAAACTCTTCGATAGGGGAGACACCACCATGAAGATCACCAAGGCCTTTAAAGTCCAACCGGGTTCGACCGTCGGGCTCGACAGTATTGACGCCGGGTTCCACGGCAAATATGCGTCCGGGGCCAAGGCGGCGGCCCATGTCGCCGGCAACCTCGCCCGCATTACAGAATTACAACGTAAACTTTATGCAGACCATCGGCACGCGCTGCTGATCGTCCTGCAGGGCATTGACAGTGCCGGTAAGGACGGCACGTGCTGGCATGTGATCAGCGCGATGGATCCCCAGGGTGTTGAGGTTCACGGCTTCAAGCAGCCGACTGAAGTAGAACTCAGTCACCACTTTCTCTGGCGCATTGATCCTCACTCCCCTGCCCGCGGCCGTGTCGCCATATTTAACCGGTCCCATTACGAAGATGTGCTGATCGCCCGCGTTCATAAACTTGTTCCCGACGCAGTGCTGGAGCAACGGTATGGGTTTATCAACGAATGGGAACGCCTGCTTGCGCAACAAAACAATACGACGATCCTGAAGTTCTTCCTCCACATTTCGAAAGATGAGCAACTTGCGCGCTTCAAGGAACGACTGAAGAACCCTGCGCACCAGTGGAAGATCAGCGAAGCCGACTACTCCGAGCGCGACCGCTGGGATGAGTACATCGAGGCGTTCGATATCGCACTGACACGTTGTTCAACAAATCATGCCCCGTGGTATGTCATTCCGTCGAATCACAAGTGGTTCCGGAACCTGGCCATTTCACAAATTATTGCCGATACGCTCGAACAGATGCATCTTGAATTGCCTAAGCCCACCGTGGACATCGCCGACATGACCAGGCGTTACCACTCCGACGTGGCCGCGACCCGCGGCAAGAAGAAAACCGAACATGGAAAGACAAGGTGACATATCAACCATGAATCTTGCAAACATTTTGGCCCATCCCATTGCAGGACGGACGTCAAACTTCAGTCAGTCGCCAGCACGCCATCGGCACCAGCCAGGTTGACCCCCTCAAGGTGCGCCTGCGCCACTAACGCATCCAGATATAACTTGGTGGCACGATCTTGGCTAGCCGCCTGTAAAGCGGTTGCGATGTGTTGCCGGACATGATCATAGGGCAGCAGCTTGCCGGGAATATGGCGGTCGAGTTTGATAACGTGCAGTCCAAACCGGGTTTCAACCACATAGTCGACCAGCGTGCCAGCAACACCTGAGAACAAGGCGCGTTCAAATTCTGGGACGGTATCGCCCTGCGACAATTGTCCCAGATTGCCTCCCAAGGCACCCGACGGACAGTTTGAATACAGTTTGGCGAGTTCTGCGAAGCGGTCAGGTTCGGCTTTGAGTTCGTCGAGCACCGCGTTCGCCTTGAGACGCAGTCGATCCAGATCCACCTCGGGCGTGACTTGAAAAAGAATGTGACTGGCCTGGGCCAGGGCGCCAACCGTGAAATGCGCGGGGTGCTGCAGGTAGTGCCGATGGCAGTCTTCTTCGGTGGCGACCGGACAGGCCACATGCTGTTCGAGTAACTGCGCGGCAGCTTGTTCCGGGTCGCTGACATCCAGACCCGCACGGCACGCCTGGTCGACGACCACGCGCTTGATCACGAGTGCGCGTAGTGCGGCATCCAGTGGCCGACTGGCGTCCTGGTGATGACGCATTTCGGCATCGATTTCTGCATCGGTGATTTCGACACCATTGACCTGAATACTCATGACAACCTCCGAACAAGATCAGGTTCACTCAACGCTTGCGCACCAGTTGCCATGGACGCACAAGGTACGTGACTGACCCGAACCCGCTCCAGACATGGACCAGGCGGGTGAAGGGGAAGATCACAAACAGCGTCATGCCCATGAACATATGAAGCTTGAACAACAAGGGCGCAGCAAGCATGAAGGTCGCCGCATCTCCCTGGAAGGTCAACAGGTGCTGGGCCCAAGTCATCAGCAGGACCATGACACTGCCGTCGTGGTGTTTGACTGATTCCGTGATCGTCGCCAGACCCAGCAACAGTGCGCCCAGAATCCAAAGCAACAGAACCTTGTCGCCCGTGCGAGTGACCGCGAGCAGGCGTGCGTTGGTCAAGCGTCGGACTAACAACAGCGAAAGTCCTGTCAGGCAGACCAGGCCCATGATGCCACCCGCTGTCACAGCCACCAGTTGCTTGAACCCGTGGGTGACGCCCAGCGCATCCCAGACCCAGAGTGGCGTGAGCAAACCAAACAGATGGCCAAAAAACAGCCCGAGAATTCCAACGTGGAACAAGATGTTGCCCAGGCGCAATTGCCCGCGATACAGAAGCTGCGACGAATCG
>CAIJKV010000367.1 GCA_903821335.1 uncultured beta proteobacterium | reverse complement strand
TGCGGCCACATCGTTATTACGATCTGATCGTTGCGGCCTTTGTCACCGTCCTGCTTTGTTCGAACCTGATCGGCGCAGGCAAGGCCGCGCAGGTCGACCTGCCTTTTTTCGGACCCGTCGTGTTTGGCGCCGGGGTACTGTTCTTCCCGATTTCCTACCTCTTCGGGGATATCGTCACCGAGGTCTATGGCTACGCCCATGATCGGCGCGCAGTCTGGTGCGGTTTCGCCGCCCTGGTTTTTGCCGCCATCATGTCGCTGATTGTCTTAAACATCCCCGCAGCGTCCGGGGACTACAACACCCACTTGCAGCAAGGCCTTGAAACCGTCTTTGGCAACACCTGGCGCATTGTCGCGGCTTCGATCCTGGCGTTCTGGGCTGGCAGTCTGGTGAATGCCTATGTGCTGGCAAAAATGAAAATCTACACGGCTGGAAGATTTTTGTGGATGCGTACCATCGGCTCGACAGCGGTGGGTGAACTGGTCGATTCATCACTCTTTTACATGCTGGCGTTTTATGGCGTCTGGAAAACAGAGCAAGTGATTGCAGTGGCCATTGCGCAGTATTTTTTGAAAACCGGCTGGGAAGTCCTGGCCACCCCACTGACCTACCGCGTCGTCGCTTTTCTAAAGCGGAAGGAACATGAAGACTATTACGACCGGCACACCAACTTCACACCGTTCCGCGTCAAGATATAGCGCTGACCGGGTCAGACCCAGGTGGCTAACGCGATATGTCTTCAATGAGCCGCGTCGTAATGTACAGGCGAGGCTGAATCGATGGGATCAGGATGTACTCGGCGTCATCCGTGTGCGCGCCAAAGCCCTGTAATCCAAAACTTTCGATGACCGCTCCCTTGGCCTCAAGCGAGGCGTAGGCCGCGTCCGTTCCGCCGCCAGTTGCTTTTTCAAGCACATCCATCTTCCAGCCAATTTCCTGACCAATCGCTTGTGCCTGCCTGGCAACGCCGCGACTTTTTTCTGTTGGATTGAGCGGTGGACGTCCGCGCACAACCTCTACGCTGACTTGCGTGTCGGGAACGCGTTTATTCTTGATCCGCTCTTGTAATACGCGCTCGACCTCATCGAAGTCGCCCTCCTGTTGCGCTCGAATATCTGCCGTGGCGTGCGCCTCGGGGGGGATCATATTGAGCACGGTGCCAGCCCGTGCCAGCGTCCAGTTCAGCTTCAGGCCACGCGCGGGGTCCGACAAGTCACTCAACTGCAGGATCTGGTGCGACAACTCGACCAGCGCGTTGCGACCAAACTCCGGGTTGGCCCCGGCGTGCGCGGCACGTCCCCTGACTGATAAGTTTGCGCGTGCGATGCTCGATGTCGCCAGCCTGACGTAGTCACTCTTGGCGCCGCTACCCTCGAAGGAAATAACCAGATCGTTGTCGCGCCCCAGCTGTATCAGCCTCTGTCTTGAACTGGGCGATCCGATCTCTTCATCTGCGTTGATCAGTACCGTGATCTCGCCGAACGAATCGAACTTGAGCGTGGACAACATCCGGAGCGTATGCAAAATCATGGCAATGCCGGCGCGATCATCGGCGATGCCAAGACCGTAGGCCTTGTCACCCTCAATGCGAAAGGGCTGTTTCGCCGCGTCCCCTTGCTGATACACCGTGTCCATGTGCGCAATCAGCGCGATCCTGGCGACACCCTTGCCTTTGAGCGAGGCCTGGATCATGGCACCTGTCTTGTCGGCGGCGGGCGTCGTCACGACCTCGTAGGGTATGCCAAGCGTCTTGAGTTCGCCTTCAATTGCCTGACGGATGGTCAAGAGCCCCGCAAGATCCCGGCTACCCGACTCGATCGACACAAGCTTTGCAAGTGTTTTGAGCACCAGCGGGACTTCCTGCACGGAAAGCGCACGGAGTTCCTGGTTGGCCGCCTTTTCCTGGGCGCTGACCGTCGCGACCCCCGCGAGCAGCATGCCAACGCAAAGCAGACGCTTCATGACCTAACCTCTAGAGTATTCAATTGACCAAGCAGACCGGTAACGCCCGCCCGGCCAGCCGGGACGTGACGGATAAGGTTTGTGCGCGCCTACATTTTCAACAACAACGCGGACAGGCCTCCCAGACCAGCCAGCACGCCCAGCGCGCGCAAGGTCCAGGCAAACCGCTGGCCTATTCCGCGTGAGAGCGCGTAGCCCGCAGCATGCAGCAGCGCGGTCGATGCGCCCATACCAAGCAGCACGATAGCCTGACTAGCCTTGAGCTCAAGGCCATGGGCATAACCATGGGCAAAACCAAGCACTGACACGATGGCGATCAGGGGCAGAATCGAAAGTTGCTTTTGTGCCGCGACCAGCCCCCCTAAAATCAGCAGGGACAGCAACACAACGGTCTCAACGTGATCAGTCAGCCAGGCAATATTGCCAAGCGCAGCCAGCGCGGCCGCGCCGACCAGACTTACCACGAAAGCCAGCGGCAATACGGGACCCTGCCGGCCTTGATATCTGGCTGCAAGCACGCCAACAAGCAGCATGGCCAGCAAATGATCCCAACCCATCCAGGGGTGCAGGGTGGCCGCCATCCAGTCTTGGGCATGACCAGGATGTGCCAGCGCAACCGTGCTGGTCGCCAACAGGGAGATCGTTAAGAACAACCTATGCTTGAACATCGGGATTCCTTCATGGATCGGACAAGTGCGCTGCGGCGCGGGGAATACGCCTGAGCCCGCGACGCCCCAAGTCTAAAGCGGAATGGCCAGCAAAAACAAGCCATGCCCGGTAAACTTGGCGACAATGCCAGGATCGTCGGATAAACGGGTCCCCAACGGCAAACCAACAACGGAGATTTCAGGCCATGACCGTCATTACCAGCGTAGAAGATCTGCGAGTGCTTGCAAAAAAACGTGTGCCGCGGATGTTTTACGATTATGCCGACTCGGGTTCCTGGACTGAAAGTACGTACCGCGCCAATGAAAGCGACTTCCAGAAAATCAAGCTGCGCCAGCGCATCCTGGTCAATATGGAGCATCGCAGCACCGCGACGACCATGATCGGCCAGAAAGTCGCCATGCCAGTGGCGATTGCGCCAACCGGCCTGACCGGCATGCAGCACGCAGACGGTGAAATCCTCGCTGCCCGCGCGGCCAAGCAGTTTGGCATCCCGTTCACTCTGTCCACAATGAGCATCTGCTCAATCGAAGAGGTGGCGAAAGGCACGGATGGCCACCCCTTCTGGTTTCAGTTGTATGTGATGAAAGATCGCGACTTTATCGAGCGACTGATCGAGCGCGCCAAGGCCGCGCGTTGCTCGGCGCTGGTACTGACACTGGATTTACAAATTCTGGGCCAACGCCACAAAGATCTCAAGAATGGCCTGAGCGCTCCGCCGAAACTGACCATCCCCAACATGATCAACATCGCGACCAAGCCCAGGTGGGTCATGGGGATGCTGGGCACGAAGAACCGCCAGTTCGGCAACATCGTCGGCCACGTCAAGGGCGTGACCGACATGAGCAAGCTGAGCGAGTGGACGAGCTCGCAGTTTGACCCGCGCCTGAATTGGAACGACGTCGAGTGGATCAAGAAACGCTGGGGTGGCAAGCTCATCCTCAAAGGCATCCAGGACGTCGAGGATGCACGCATGGCCTTGAACAGCGGGGCTGACGCCCTGATCGTCAGCAACCACGGGGGTCGACAACTCGACGGTGCGAACTCCAGCATTCAATCTCTGCCCGCCATCGTGGACGCGGTGGGAAAGGATATCGAAATCCATATGGATGGCGGCGTACGCAGCGGTCAGGACGTGCTCAAGGCACGCGCGCTGGGGGCTCAGGGTTGTTACATTGGTCGCGCCTTTTTGTACGGCCTGGGCGCCATGGGCCAGGAGGGTGTGTCCAAAGTCCTTCAAATCATCCATAACGAGCTGGACCTGACCATGGCCTTCTGCGGCCACACGAACGTCGAAACAGTGGACAAGAGTCTGCTACTTCCCGGAACATATCCAACTTAATGCCCTGCCTGGCCAGGTTTGTCGCACGTCGTCACGCCTGACTAGTTGCCGCGCTTGCCACAAGGATCACTGGTGATCGTCAACCGTTTCAAAAGCTGGAAATCAATCCTTGTTGTCCTGGTCGTCCTCGCCGCAGGGCTGGGTCTGTATCGTTTCTGGCAAGGTCCTGTATTGCCGGCGTATCAGGTCCGGTCCGCGCCGCTGATCCAGAACGTTGTCGCGACGGGACGTGTCATCTCGACCTCGCGCGCCCAAGTGGGGAGTGAAGTCATCGGCACAGTGGTTGAGCGACGCGTGCGCGAAGGCGACAAAGTCCAGCCTGGTGACGTGTTGATCGTATTGCGCGTCGATGATCTGGTCGCCAAGCAAAACGAAGCGCAAGCAGCGCTTGAGCAGTTGCAAACAGCAAGGCGTCCGCAGGCGCAGGCGGCCTTGCGCCAGGCCGAGTCTCAACTCAGCCAGGCCAGCCGTGAGGCTAAGCGCCGGCGCGCATTATTCGACTCGGTTTCAATTTCGCGAGAAGTAAAAGAACAGGCCGAAAACCAGGAAAACACGGCCCGCGCGGCGGCTGAACAGGCCAGGTTGCTTGTGGCGTCGCTGGCGCCCGGCGAGTCTGAAGAAAGCATCTTGCTCGAACGGCTGGCCGCAGCCAAAGCCATGCTGCTCAAGACCACACTGCGCTCCCAGGTGGCAGGCACCGTGCTCACACGTAACGTCGAACCCGGTGATCTGGTCCAGCCGGGCAAGACGCTGCTTGAAATTGCGCGTGCTGGTGACACGGAAGTCCAGGTGCCCCTGGACGAACGAAATCTCAATGTCCTGGCGCTCGGTCAGCGCGCCACCTGTATCGCCGATGCCTATCCAAACCAGCGTTTTAACGCTGTGGTCAACTTCATTGCACCGACCGTGGACCCTCAGCGCGGTACCGTCGACATCCGGTTGAAAGTCGATCCGGTGCCCGACTACCTGCGCCAGGACATGACGATTTCAGTCAATGTTGAAACAGGACACCGTGAACAGGCGCTGGCCGTCCCCAATGATGCACTGTCCCGCATACAGGGCACGGACGCTACCGTGATGGCCTGGCGCAATGGGCGCGCACAGCGCGTTGCCGTCAAGCTGGGGCTGCGCGGCCTGGCCATGACCGAAATCACCTCAGGTCTCACAGAGAATGAATGGGTACTCACCAGCAGCACCGTGCGCGAGGGTGAGCGGGTACGTGTCGCTGAACAGGATTTGCCTGGCGGTGTGACGGCATCGCCCAGCACACGCAAAGAAACACCGGTCAAGTTCAACTGACGCATGTGGATTGAATCAACCATTGCACTTAAATTTCTGCGCCAGGGTGCGGCGCAGACCGTCCTGATCCTGGTCGGGATCGGCGTCGGCGTGTCGGTCATTGTGTTCATTACGGCGCTGATCATGGGGCTGCAAAGCAACATCGTCAGCCGCACGCTGGGCACCCAATCGCACATTCGCGTGCAACCTCCGGATGAAAAAAACCTCATGCCGCCTGCACAGGACGGCGTGACCACCCTCACGCTTGAGGACAAGCGTTCGCAGCGCCTGCGCTCGATCATCAACTGGATGCAGGTGCGCGACACACTGGATACCCTGCCAGAAGTCACTGCGGTGTCTCCGGTCATGACAGGCCCGGGGCTGGCCCGACGCGGCGATGTGTTCAAGTCAATCTCGCTGGTAGGCATTGATCCGGTGCGCTATGAGAAAATCATCCCTGTCAGCAAGGACATGGTATCGGGTCAATTCCGGGTAGGTGCCGGCGACGCGGTGATCGGGAAATTGCTGGCCGATGATCTGGGCTTGCGCGCGGGAAACAAGCTTCGCCTTGACACAGGGCTGGGTCAGTCAGCGATCGTGACTGTGGCCGGCATTTTTGAACTGGGGGTGCGTGAGCTGGACTCCCGCACCGTCTACGTCGATTTAAAACAGGCACAGTCCCTGCTCAGCCTATATGGCGGCGTCACGCTGATCGACGTCACGGTCAAGGACATTTTTGCCGCCGATGTCGCGGCCACGAGAATTTCACGTCTGACCGGGCTTAAAGCGGAAAGCTGGATGGAGACCAACGCGCAGCTCATGAACGCGCTCAGTTCACAAAGCGTCTCAACGTCCATCATCACTTTTTTCGTGGCGCTCTCTGTCGCGTTCGGAATTGCCAGCGTATTGGCGATCAGCGTGACACAACGCACACGCGAAATCGGCATACTTCGTGCGATGGGAACGCGCCGGGAACAAGTGATGCGCATCTTCCTTTTTCAGGGCGCCGTGCTCGGGTTGGTCGGCTCGACGGCAGGCGGGCTGGCGGGACGCGGGCTGGTCTGGCTCTTCAATACGTTCGGCCCCAAGCTGTTTTTCATTCCGTTGCCCACACTCCTGATTCCTGCCGCGATGGCAGTTGCCACCCTGGCCGGTGTGCTCGCCGCCATGGCGCCCGCATGGCGCGCCTCACATCTTGATCCTGTCGAGGCGATTCGCTATGTCTGACGAGAACGAAAATGTCTTGCGACTTGAGGATGTGCGCAAGTCCTACAACATCGGTGCCCCAAACGAGGTCGAAGTCTTGCACGGCATCAATATCGCGCTCGGTCGCCGAGACTTTGCCGCGCTGATCGGCCCCTCGGGGTCGGGGAAAAGCACGTTGCTCAATGTGATCGGGCTGCTCGACCAGCCGACGTCGGGTGAATTATTCCTGCTGGGTCAGCCAACACGCATGATGGACGATGCCGCGCGTACCGCTGTGCGCGGCAACAGCATCGGGTTTGTTTTCCAGTTCCATCATTTGATCACCGCGTTCAGCGCGATCGAAAATGTGCTCATGCCGTTGATGGTCACCCAGGGCAAACCCGGCACCGAAGCCCGGGATCGCGCGCGCAGCCTGTTGGCCGAGGTCGGGCTGGAAAAATATGCCGACAAAAAACCGGGGGAATTGTCGGGCGGGCAACAACAACGGGTGGCGATTGCACGGGCGCTCATCACGCGCCCTGCGTTACTGCTGGCCGACGAGCCCACCGGCAACCTGGACACTAAAACAGCTGCCGGCGTATTTGAACTGTTTAGAAAATTCAACGAGCAATACGGATGCGCCGTACTGGTCGTGACCCATGACCCGAGACTTTCTGTCACCTGCGACAGAACGATTACGCTGATAGACGGGCAGGTCGCAGAAACCAGCCTGTAAAAGGTCTTTCTCCCTGGCACCGGAAAGCCCTAGAATACACGGCTAGTGTTTTGTTAACTATCCAATATCCATTCTAAGGAGCCAACGTGTCCGAACACGCTCACATCGACCCCTCAAACAAAAAAGTCGCGCTCTTGATCGCCATTCTGGCGCTTTGCCTGGCCATCAGCGAAACACTGAGCAAGGCGTACCAAACCGAGGTCATCACTAAGCAGGTCGAAGCCTCGAACCTGTGGGCTTTTTTCCAGGCCAAGTCGATCCGGTCAACCTCGACCAACCTTGCGATCGACACGGCCCTTCTCAGCAGCGACGCCGACAGTCCGAAAGTGGCCGAAACAGTCGCAAAGTGGAAAGCCGCTGTCAGTCGCTATGACTCGGAACCTGAAACTGGCGAAGGCCGCAAGGAGTTGATGCAACGCGCCAAGAAAGCCGAACAGCAGCGCGATATCAACAACCACAAGTACCATAACCTTGAAGTATCTTCAGGCATGTTGCAGGTCGCCATTGTCCTGGCCTCTGCCAGTATTATCACCAGTGTCGTGATGCTCACCTGGCTGGCGGGTGGCCTGGGGTTGGTGGCAGTGGGTTTTGGCATTTTCGCCATGTTGGGTTCGGTCATCCTCTGATATTGGGTTCCCTTGCATCGTCGACACTTACTGCAATTCGGGGTCGCGTCCGCCGCGCTGATCAGCCTGCCTCGCGCTGGCTGGGGCCAGCAGTCCTGGGGCATTTATCCGTTTGGGCTGGGCGTGGCGAGCGGTTCGCCCACCAGCGACTCGATCGTGCTGTGGACGCGGCTTGACCCCACAGCGCTCGAGGCGGCGGGCCTGTCGGACAAGTCTGTCGATGTAGTCTGGGAAATCGCCCACGACGAACGGTTCACCGACCTCAAGGCCCGCGGCACGTTACAGGCAACGCCCGCCCTGGCACACTCGGTTCATGCCGAGGTCGAAGGTCTTGAGCCCGGTCGCGGCTACTTTTACCGTTTCATTGCTTCAAGCGCCGTCAGCACGACCGGCAGGACGCAGACATTTCCCGCGGTCGATGCGCCTGTGAACCGACTGCGACTGGCCTATGCCTCTTGCCAGCAGTGGGGCAACGGTTACTACAGCGCCTACCGGCATATGCTGGACGAAAGACTGGACTTTGTCCTGTTTCTGGGCGACTACATCTATGAGTATCCAGTCTCGCGTCCCACCGAGGTGCGTCCAACCACCGGTGGATGGATCAACACGCTTGCCGGATACCGCAGCCGCTATGCGCTCCACAAGTCCGATCTGAACCTGCAGGCCGCCCATGCGGCCTATCCGTGGGTCGTCACCTGGGATGACCACGAGGTCCAGAATGACTATGCAGGCACGCAACAGGGTAATTCTGGCAAACCCGTCGCCGATTTCATGGCGCGCCGACATGCTGCCTATCAGGCGTTTTATGAACATATGCCGGTCAGGCGCGCCAGCTTTGCGCAACTGATCGAGAGTCGCGGCGAAAATGCGCGCGTCTTTTCCAGCATGACTTACGGACGTCTGGCGGCGCTCTACACACTTGATGACCGTCAGTTTCGTGATCCCCAGGCCTGCACGCCGGGTGATCGTCTTGGCGGGGGCCGCGTGGATCCTGCTGACTGTGCAAGTTGGAATCAGCCCCAGCGAACCCTGCTCGGGCAAGAACAGGAAGGCTGGATCAGGCGGCAGTTCGAAAAATCCACTGCCCAATGGAACATCCTCGGGCAACAAACGCTGTTCGGTTCACGCAACTTCGACGTCAACGGTGGCCAGCGCTACTGGAACGACGGCTGGGATGGTTATCCCGCCGCCAGACAGCGTCTGATTGATGCCATGATGCAGACCCAACTGTCCAATCCGGTTCTGCTGGGCGGCGATGTGCACGAAAACTGGGTGGGTCACGTGCTGGCTGACTATGCCAACCCGCACAGCGCCAAAATTGGCGTTGAATTTTGCGGCACCAGTATCACGTCATTGCCAGACCTGACGCCCGAACGTGCTGCACGCATCCTGGCAGTCAATCCACACTTTATTTTTGCCAACACCGCGTCGCGCGGTTATGGCGTTGCCGAGTTCACGCCTAAGCAACTGACAGTCACCTTGCGGGCCATGACCGACGCCGCGAATCCGGATTCGTCAGCCTTTGACTTGGCAAAATTTTCGGTGCCAACAGGACATTCAACCATTGAACAGCTTTAGCGTCCCGAAGCGTCGGCGTCAGCCGTGATCGTTTGATTCTGGCGGCGTCGCGTCGGGCCTGACGTCGACCAGCATCTCTCGCCAGATCGCCACAATCAACGCCATCAGGACCGGGCCAATAAACAGCCCAACCAGACCCATGGTCTTGACCCCGCCGACCAGACCGAAAAAAGTTGGTAAAAACGGCAACTTCACCGGGCCACCTACCAGCCGCGGGCGCAGTGTCTTGTCGACGATAAAGAGCTCTATTGTTCCCCAGGCTAGCAGCCCCACTCCTGCCATCGTATTGCCAGAGCCCACCAGATACAGCGAGACCAGCGTGAAGCAGAGGGGTGCGCCGCCAGGGATCATCGCCATGAAGGCCGTCACGACACCCAGCAACACATGCGATGGTACCCCCGCAATCCAGTAGGCGGTTCCCAGTACGACGCCCTCGCCAATCGCAATCAACCCCATGCCCGTCACCGTCGCACTGATCGTGGCCGGCACGACACGTGAAAACCGCTGCCACCGCGCGGGCAAAATACGTTCGCCGAGGATGTCGAGCTGACCGACCATCCGATGACCATCTTTGTAAACGAATAGCAACGTGATCAGCATGAACAGTAGCGTCAACACGACGTGAAACGCGTTGCCGGTGGCCGAGAGCACCATCCGGTAGATATTGCCGATATGCTGGCCACTGATCATTTCAATCCAGGCACCCAGCGCATGCGGCTCCTGGAGATAGTCCGTCCAGTAACCACCCAACCTGTCCCCGACGAGCGGCAACGCGACAATCCATGCTGGTGCCTCAACGCCCACCCGATTGGCTGTGACGAGCCAGGCAAATAAATTGCCAGCCTCTTTGACCGAATAATAGAGCGCCACCGAAAGTGGCACGATCAGCACCAGCACAAGTAAAACCAGAGCCAGGCTGGCGGCGAGCGTGGTGCGGTTGCCACAGACGCGAACCAGTCGTGAATACAGCGGCCAACTGGCGAAACCTATGATCAGCGCAGCCAGTGCCGGTACCAGGAAGTCACTGAAAAAGTAGACGCCTGCCGCCAGCAACAAGACCAGCAGAAAGCGTGCAACAAGATAAACTGGAAGGACTGGCGGCATCAGGTCAGTGCCCGGATCGGACTGCCTGCCTGCCACGCCTGAATCGCGGTGACGACATTCGGATAAAAGACAGCAAAGTTTTCCGGCGTGGCGTAGCCCAGATGAGGCGTCAGTACCGTTCGTGGCACCAAGCGCCACGGGTCGTTCGCGGGCAAGGGCTCTTGCTCGAACACATCAAGCCCTGCCCCACCAAGTTTGCCCTGTTCAAGCGCCTGCCTGAGTGCCGCGAGGTCTACGAGGCCGGCGCGCGAGGTATTGATCAGATATGCCGTGTGCTTCATTGACTGCAAGGCGGCGGCATCCACGATGCCGCGTGTGCGGGCGCTGAGCACAAGGTGCAGACTCACCGCGTCGGAAGTGCTAAATAGCTCTTGCTTGCTGACCATGCGCACACCGGCTTCTTTGGCCCGCTCTTCGGTCAGGTTAGGGCTCCAGGCAATCACTTCCATGCCAAAAGCCTGGCCCACGCGTCCGACGCGCTGGCCCAGGTTGCCAACACCGAGCAAGCCCAGGCGTTTGCCGGCAAGCGTAGGCGGCATCGATGTTTGCCAGAGGCCTTGCCGCATGTTGGCGGCTTCCTGTGGAATACGCTTAAAGAGCGCCAGCAACAAAGCCCAGGCCAGTTCGGCCGTGGCACCGGCGCTGATGGGGTCACCCGGCGCGCCGCAAACCACAATGCCCTGCGCCCGACAGGCTTCGATATCGATAGAATTATTGCGCGCACCTGTCGTCACCAGCAGGCGCAGCTTGGGCAAAGCCTGAATCAGACTTTCGGGAAAGGCCGAGCGCTCGCGCATCGCCACGATCACGTCAAATGGCGCGAGCACCGATGCTGATTGATCAGGCTGGATATAGTCGGAAAAAAACTGGATGTCCGCACCAAGCGACTTCCAGTCCGCCAGCGTGGGGGCCACATTCAAATAATCGTCAAGCACGGCAATACGCATGTTTGTCTCCAAAACCAACATTTCAAGTTTTTATATTTAATTACATTGCTTGCTTAAGACGTTTTTCAATTTCATCCTGTGGAATCGCACCGCCAACCCTGCTTCCATCTGCAAAAAATAACGCGGGCGTGCCTTGCACCATCAGTTTGTGGCCCAGGGCCAGCATCTTGGCGATCGGCACCTCGCAATCATTACTTGCAGGGACCTTGCCTTCCAGCATCCAGGCATCCCATGCCGCGCCACGATCCGATGCACACCAGATATTACGCACCTTTTCAGTGGAATCCTGTGACAGGATCGGAAACGGAAAGGTGTGGATGGTGACGTTATCGATCCCCTTCATGGACTGGCGAAGTTGCTTGCAATAGCCACAGTTCGGATCTTCAAATATGGCGATTTTACGTTCGCCGTTTCCACGCACCTGTTTAAAGGAGAGTTCAAACGGCAAGTCATTAAACGAAACTTTGGTTAGCGCGTCGATGCGCGCGCGCGTCACATCCACACGCGTTTTCGCATCAATCAGCGCACCGTCAAGCACAAAGGTCACATCCTCGTTGGTGTAAACAATGTCAGTGCCCATCTGCACTTCATAGAGTCCATAGGGCGTGCGCCGCACCGCCGTGACCGGCGGATTGTCAAACCGCTCGGCGAAGCGCTTCTGTACTGCCTGGGCTGCAGGGTCGATCTTGTCGACCGCGGGATCAGGCGATGACTGGGCGAGGCTCAAGGACGTCACGCAGGTCAGGGCCAGCGAGACCAGGAGACGGACACAGCGGCTGGAAATCAGTCGGTCAAACAGCATAAACATAAGTACTCCTAACGGGAGGCGCCAGCGACGAGCTGGCGTTTGATAAACGGCAGCTTTTCAACCAGGTCCAATCCAATATTACGCAACCACACCGCAGGGGCGGACTGCACGTTAAATAGACGATGCAACCCATCCGTCACCACGCGCATGGCCAGGACGGGTTCAGCGCGGGCACGCCGATACCGACGCAAAACCATCGGATCACCGGCGAGACGAAAAGGTTCACGCCCAGCGACGATATCAGCCAAATCCTGGACATCGCCCAAACCAAGATTGAGACCCTGACCGGCAAGGGGATGCAGCCGATGCGCCGCATCGCCGATAAGAGCCAGGCGCTCGCCTATCATTGGCGTTTGATTCAGCGTCAGGGGAAATCCGTGCATGGGACTGCGAAGCATGAGTGTGCCCAGTCGCCCAGCGGTGGCAACCGCCAGTCGGGCAGACAGGGACGCGGCGAGCGCCTCAGTGGGCATGGACTGCAATGCGTGCGCAATCGACTCTTTAAGCGACCAAACCATGGACACCTGCGGACCCGCCTGCGTATCAGGCATGGGCAACAGCGCCAGCACGCCGTCTTCGCCAAACCACTGCAGTGCCGTCCCCTGATGCGGGACACTGCAATTGAAATGTGCAACCAGTGCCGTGACGCCGTAGGGTTTGACGTCCACTGACAAGCCGGCAGCGGCACGCAATGGTGATTGCGCGCCATCGGCGGCAATGAACAAGTCGGCCTCAAGTTGTGAGCCTCGATCAGTCGTGATCGCACCCGCCCGGTAGGAAGCCAGCTTTTCCGCGACCCACGGGATGCCAAACACCTGCACCGCCTGCGACAGCGCCCGCTCGATCTCACCAGACTCGACGATCCAGGCAAGTTCGGGCATGGCAGACTGCCAGGCATCGAGATTGAGTTGTCCACCCGAATCTCCACGGATTTCCATCGCCTGTACGCGCGTCAAACGTGAAGCAGGCATCAGGTCCCAAACACCCAGCGACGCGAGGAACTTCTGGCTGGAAGGTGAGATGGCATACACGCGTGGATGGAATACTTCCGAATCTGCAGCGGCAATCAATGATCGCGGCCCCAGCAACGTGACCTGCTGGCCCTTGCGCGCGAGCGCCAGCGCGCAGGCAAGCCCCGCAATCCCACTTCCGCAAATTGCAATCGGTGTTTTCATCTGGCAGACGGCATCCCAGCCTGTTTAGGCCACAGTACCCACATTTGACCACTCTGTTTCATGCGACCGGCCAGGGCACCTGCTTCGTCGCCAAAACCCCAGAAAAAGTCGGCCCGCGCAGCGCCCTTGATCGCCGTGCCGGTGTCCTGTGCAAATACCAGCCTGTTGAGGGCTTGCTGCGAGGCCGGCTGCGTCGTGGACAAAAAGACTGGCGCGCCCAGCGGCACGAACGAAGTGTCCACCGCGATGGACCGCTGCGCCATCAGCGCGATGCCAAATGCACCTTTGGGTCCCTTTTCTGGATCAGTGATCACCTCTTCCCTGAAAAAAACCAGGGCGGGGTTGGCATTGAGCATTTCAGGAACACGCTTGGGGTTTCGTTTTGCCCATTCACGAATATTTTGCATCGAGGTCTGGGACAACTGCAGTTCACCCTTGTCAGCCAACCACTTCCCGATTGACACATAAGGATGGCCGTTGTGATCGGCATAGGCCACGCGCAGGGTCTGACCCGCACCTGGACCGTCCGTCAGCAGCACACGCCCCGATCCCTGGACTTGCAGGAAAAAATTGTCGACCGGGTCGCTCACCCAGACGATCA
>CAIJKV010000366.1 GCA_903821335.1 uncultured beta proteobacterium | reverse complement strand
GTTCAACCTTGATGACGCGCGCGCCCATGTCGGCCAGCTGGCGCGTGCAAAACGGTGCGGCGATCGCGTGCTCAAGACTGACAACGGTAATGCCATCCAGAGGACGTGGTGCCTGGGTGCTCATGCGTCGAACCTCAGTTGTGCCTGGTGGGCCAGGGTGCCATCCTGTTCAGCCCAGAGTTGAGCCTGGCCCGCCTCTGTGATCGCGCCGGCTATCTCGAAGGGTGTCGGCGCGATCAGTGGACGCAATCCGCGATAGGACAACTGGCGCAGCGTGGCCTGCGGGTGCGCGTGCGCAAACGCCTGGCACATCAGCGTGGCAATCATCGGGCCGTGTACGACCAACCCGGGATAACCTTCCACTTCGGTGACGTACGGGTAGTCGTAATGAATGCGGTGACTGTTGAACGTGACAGCCGAATAGCGGAACAACAATACCGGCGTCGGATCGATCGTCTCTTTCCATTGCGACCCGGGCGGCAGTTCCGTGCCAGACAGCTTGGGCGCGCTGGGTTCCCGATAGACAATGTCCTGCTCGTCGCTGATCACGAGATTGCCATTCTGGAAGATATCGTGCTTGACTGTCACGAATAGCAATGAACCGGTGCGGCCCTGCTTTTCCGTGATGGCCGTGACCGTTGACGTTTTCTGGGCGTCGACACCCACCAGCAGCGAACCGTTGAACGAAACGCGCCCCCCCGCCCACATGCGATTGCGGTTGTCCGCCGGGGGCAAAAAGCCACCACGCTCCGGATGACCGTCACGCCCGGTCATGGAGAGAGGAACCGTTTCAAGAAAAAATGCCCAGTGCCACAGTGAGGACAAGGCGCTGCCGGGCGTGGGCGCGGGTTCGCCAAGGGTCGCGGCGATACCGGCAGCATGGCTCGGGTCCATGCGATCGGTGATGGTTTGTGACTTGCCCAGCCACGCGCTGAGATCGGTTGTGGACATCAATGTTCCTTCAGGTAAAAGGGTCGGCAGACATCCCGATTTCGGGCATGTCTGGCGCAAAGGCCGTTACATTCAGGCGTCGAGTTCCTGCATGCGCTGAAGATGGAAATTGGTGTCCCCGAGCAGCAGGCCCGTGTAGGTCAGCCGTTTGAAATAGTCACCCACTTCAAGTTCGTCGGTCACGCCCATGCCGCCGTGCAACTGGACTGCGCTTTCGCCCACGAAACGGGCGGCATCCGCCACCTCGACCTTGGTCATGGAGACCACGCGACTGCGCCGGGCAGCATCCGGTTCGGCCAGGCCAACCGTTGCGACGTAGGTCATGGACAAGGCCATTTCCTGCTGGATCAGCATGTCGGCCAGACGGTGCTGCAGCACCTGAAACGCAGCCAGTGGCTGACCAAACTGCTTGCGTGCCTTCAGGTACTCGATGGTGGTTTGCGTGAGCACCTCCATCGCACCGCAAGCTTGGGCGCACAACGCGGTCACGCCATAATCAAGCGCCAGCGTCAGCAACGCGTGCGCCTCGGCACCCTGGGCGATCAGCTGATCGCGGCCAACGACCACATGATCGAGCGTCAGGGTCGCGGCGCGCGCGCCGTCGAACGTCGGAAAATCAACCAACGTCAGTCCGGCGGTGTCGCGCGGCACCAACAACAGTGCCAGCTCGCCGTCGAGCAAGGCCGACACAATGATCGCGTGCGAACCGGCTGCATGCCAGACCAGCGTCTTGCGGCCATCAATACTGAAGCCGTCCGCGGTGGCCACTACATGGGTGCACAACGGCCGCGTTGCATAGCGCTCGCCTTCTTCCTGCCAGGCAATGGTCAGCACCGCATCGCCCTCGGCGTGCGCAGGCAACCACTGGTTTTTCAAGATACCGTTGGTACTGTGGGCCAGCAGCGTCACCGCCATCACGGCACTGGGTATCGCTGGCTCACTGACGAGCCCACGACCCAGCTCGCGATGCACCGCAAGCATGGTGGCAGGGGATTCGCCAAAACCGCCGAATTCCTCGGGGATCATCAGGCCGGCCACCCCAAGCTCGGCCAGACTGCTCCAGGATGAAGCGTCGAGCACACCCGCTTGCTGGCGCGCCCGTCGCTTGGCAAACGTCCAGTTGTCGCCAACCAGGCGCCGCAGACTGTCGGTCAGCATGCGCTGTTCTTCTGAGTATGAAAAATCCATGATGTTTCCGTATGGTCCGGGTGACCCCGGTCAAATTGTTTGGACGCGACCTGAAGGTCAGTTAGACACCGATAATCTGCTTGGCAATAATGCCCTTTTGAACTTCGGTGGTCCCACCATAAATCGATGTCTTGCGCATGTCGAAATAACCTGCAGCGGCGGCTGCGGAATACTCCGGCCCTGGGCCATGGAAATCGGACTCAGCCAACAACCAGTCCGGATCGTAAGGCCAGGCGTCAGAGCCTGCCACCTGCATCTGCAGGCGTGCGAGATCTTGCTGAATTTCAGAACCGCGAATTTTGAGAATGGAGGCCTGGGGTCCGGGTTCGGACGTGGCATCCGCCGCGACGCGCAACAACAGCATTTCGAGCGCCAGCACCTGCGCCTCAATGCGATTGATGCTGTCACGCACACGCGGATCAAGGCTCAGGGCCTCGCCGCTCGCCATGGTGCGCTCAGCCAGCGACTTCAGGATCGCGAGTTCGCGGTGGCAGTGGCCAAGGCCGGCGATACCGGTGCGTTCGTGGCCCAGCAAATACTTGGCGTACGTCCAGCCGTTGTTTTCCTCGCCCACCAGGTTTTCCAGCGGCGCCTGAACATCCTCGAGCCAAACTTCATTGACCTCGACGCCGCCATCAAGCGTCTTGATCGGCCGCACGGTGACGCCCGGCTGACGCATGTCGATCAACACCATGGAGATGCCGCGCTG
>CAIJKV010000365.1 GCA_903821335.1 uncultured beta proteobacterium | reverse complement strand
GGAAATAATGAGCTCGTACTCTTTGTCGCCAGCGTCCCACTTGATAAATGCGCGGTAGACGTCCATGTTGCGACCGAAATATTTGATTGGTCGAAACGGGAATGACTTTGACCCGCAGCGCTCGCCGATTTGATTGCCCTCCAATCTGTGCGAATGCGCTTCGATCAAGCTTAGAAGGATCTTCTGCTGCGTTCCCTCCAACTCGTACTTCACACCCTTGACGAAGGCCCAGTTCTTGTCGCGCACATAGACCAATGAGGTGGTGGGAAGCGACTCTTGCGTGGGTTGCGACACGGGTGCTGCAGCCCGATCATCAAAGAACAGGAAGTAGTTTTGAGAGATGCGCCCGGCTGCGCTCAGAGTGGTGACGTCAAAACCAGTCAGAGGCGATCCGTCCGGTAGAGGGATGTCAGTGCTGGTAAGCACCTTGGCCGAGAGGCTTGCCTTGTCCTGGCGGATCTGATCAGCGAGCCGTTTGGCGACTGCATGATTTTTCAGGTGCCGGGCGAAATACCAGGTGACGGCCTTACCGCGGTTAGTCTCAAGAACGCCGAGGCGCCAGATCGCCTCGGGCTGAACTTCCTTCCTGGCGCTGGGTAACGTGCCGAGCCCGATCGTCAGCCGATCGATAAAAGTCGCAACACTCACCCTGTACGTTTGTTGCAGTGCGCGCCCTGCGTCGACATCGCCGCATTCGTCGCAATACAGCAGGATCTGGTCGCGCCCAATCTCGCGCACCACGCGCGCCATCTCGATGCCGCATTCGGGACAGGTGACGTAGGAGAGCGGTGCGCCGAGGACCAGCAGGCGTTCCCGAATCAGATCGGTACCGCCCGGACCAAGATCGCCGCCCAGCAGGGCAGCGCCATTGACCTCGGGCTTGGTCTGCTCAAGCAGGCGGCACAGCAGATGCGTGGCGTTGATTTGTGCGGTGCTCAAGAGACTGGCTCCTCGGCCTCGATCACATTGAGCGACTGCAAGACTGCATTGGCAATCGTTTGATTTTTCTGCGACAGATTCTTGATCGTGGACGAGCCTGTCGAATAGACGTCAAAGCTGAACTGCTTTGGCTTTTTGCCTATTCCGGGAAACAGGCGCACGATGAACGACGCACCATCAAGGTGGTATTCCGTCTCGAAGGTGTGCCGAATGGTGAGCGTCTTGCGCGCGACTGCAATCGCATCGTCCTGATCGAGATCAGGTGACGCTTCGATGCGAATCGAGATCCCCGTGCTCTCGACAGGCTTGAACTGACCCCGGCGCAGACGGACTGTCTCCACCCCGTGTATCGACAGATCTTCAAAGGTTTCGAGGCCGTTACGCAACTCGTTGAGCCTGAATCGTGTCTTTTCGATTTCCTTGGGCGTGATTTCCTGGTCGACCACATGTTTACCGAACAGCGCGAGCACTGCGGTGTGGTTTTTTGCTCCACCCAACACAACGGTTTCGATGACGCCAGTTGCTGGTTGGTACACAAGCGCCGTCTCCAGCGCGATGCGAGTTGTCACGCGATTGAACTTGCGGTCGGTAAAGTGGGTCAATGCCGTGATCGGGCCCTCCACATAGAGCGTCAACTGGATGCTGCCATCCGAAGCCGGTCG
>CAIJKV010000364.1 GCA_903821335.1 uncultured beta proteobacterium | reverse complement strand
TTCGAGGCACGTTTTCGCGACGGTGTCATCCCCGACGATATGCCAGAGATTAGTATCCAGGGTGCTCCAATCGGCATTCTCAAGGCTTTGCGCGAGGCGGGCCTGGTCGCGTCAGGTGCCGAGGCACAGCGCAACGTCGAGCAGGGTGGTGTCCGTGTGGACGGCACAAAGATCGAGGATAAGTCGCTGGCGCTGGCAGCCGGTACCTATGTCATGCAAGTTGGCAAACGTAAGTTCGCCCGTGTTACCGTGGTTTAACTGTAGGCATTGTTAATCAGGAGGCACCATGAAATTGTCCAGTCAGTCCTTTACTGATCAGGCACGTATCCCGGTACGCCATGCTTTTGGCAAGATTGAGACGCAAATGCATGTGGCGCTTTCGGACAATGCCAATCCTCACCTGCAGTGGGAGGGCGCTCCGGCCGGCACGAAGTCTTTTGTCGTGATTTGCCATGACCGCGATGTCCCCAGCAGCCCGGAAGACGTCAATCAGGAAGGGCGAGAGATTGCGTCCGACTTGCCGCGGATCGATTTTTTTCATTGGGTTCTGGTGGACATACCGGCAGCGACGCACGAGATTGCCGCAGGGGCCTATTCGCATGAGGTAAGCCCACGCGGCAAGGGTGGCCCGATTGCACCCTTTGACACGCGCCAGGGCGTCAATGACTACACGAACTGGTTCGCGTCCGACCATGACATGCGCGGAGACTATTTCGGCTATGACGGACCATGCCCTCCATGGAATGACTCCATCTTGCATCACTATGTGTTTACGGTCTACGCGCTGGACCAAGATTTTCTGCCACTCGAGGGCAGGTTCACGGGGCCAGACGTACTGGCCGCGATGTCGGGTCATATCCTGGATCAGGCATCCCTCACCGGTATCTACACACTGAATCCACGGCTGGCCTGACTTTGGACTGAGCCCGACCTTGAACCCGCCCGCCATCCGCCTTGCGGGTCAGGCTGCCGGGG
The DNA here is from genome assembly GCA_903821335.1 of uncultured beta proteobacterium. Taxonomy (GTDB): domain Bacteria; phylum Pseudomonadota; class Gammaproteobacteria; order Burkholderiales; family Burkholderiaceae_B; genus Zwartia. The sequence goes on along the minus strand of CAIJKV010000364.1, from coordinate 1,098 downwards.
GCGTTACACTATTGGATTCAAAAATTCGCATTTATTTCGTCAGGAACTTCCATGTTTGATCGAACACGTACTCTTGATCGCGTTGACCCGGAAATCTGGGCGGCTATCCAGAAAGAAGACAAGCGTCAGGAACAGCACATCGAGCTGATTGCCTCGGAAAACTACGCCAGCCCAGCGGTTATGCAGGCTCAGGGCACGCAACTGACGAACAAGTACGCCGAGGGCTACCCTGGCAAGCGCTATTACGGCGGTTGTGAGTACGTTGACGTGGTCGAACAGTTGGCGATTGATCGCCTCAAGGCGCTTTTTGGCGCCGAGGCCGCAAACGTCCAGCCTAATTCAGGTTCGCAAGCCAATCAGGCCGTGTACATGGCCGTGCTCAAGCCAGGCGATACTGCGTTGGGCATGAGCCTGGCCGAGGGCGGCCACCTCACGCATGGTGCTTCGGTCAACGCGTCCGGCAAACTGTACAACTTCCTGCAATATGGCCTGGACGCCAATGAGGTCCTGGATTATGACCGTGTCGAGCAACTGGCCAAGACCGAAAAGCCCAAGCTGATCGTGGCGGGTGCTTCGGCGTACTCACTGCGCATGGACTTCGAGCGCCTGGCACGCATCGCGCATGACAATGGCGCGCTGCTGATGGTTGACATGGCGCATTACGCCGGCCTGGTTGCGGGCGGGGCTTACCCCAACCCCGTTCCCTACGCCGACTTCGTGACGTCGACCACGCACAAGTCGTTGCGCGGGCCCCGTGGCGGCGTCATCCTGATGAAGGCTGAGCACGAAAAGATCATCAACTCGGCAATCTTCCCCGGCATCCAGGGCGGCCCGCTGATGCATGTTATCGCTGGAAAGGCGGTGGCGTTCCTTGAGGCGTCAACGCCCGAATTCAAGGACTATGCCGCGCAGGTCGTCAAGAACGCACAGGTGCTGGCCGAAACCCTTGTCAAGCGCGGGTTGCGCATTGTCTCCGGCCGCACGGAAAGTCATGTCATGCTGGTTGACCTGCGTGCCAAGGGCGTGACCGGAAAACAAACGGAAGCCGTACTCGGCCAGGCGCACATCACGGTGAACAAGAACACGATCCCCAATGAC
>CAIJKV010000363.1 GCA_903821335.1 uncultured beta proteobacterium | reverse complement strand
TGAAGATCCCTACGAGTGTTTCGAACATGCGGCGACCGCACTCGACCTGGCAGACCGGCTCCAGACGCCGATATTCCTGATGACGGATCTGGACATCGGGATGAACCAGCGCCTGTGCAAGCCCTTTGACTGGGACGATTCGCGCGTCTATGACCATGGCAAAGTCATGACAGCGCAAGAACTCGAAGCTGGCAAGGACTTCGGTCGCTACAAGGATGTGGACGGTGATGGCATCCCCTGGCGCACCCTGCCCGGCACCCATCCGACCAAAGGCAGTTTCTTTACACGCGGCACGACACGCGACCCCTACGCACGCTATTCCGAGCGAGGGCAAGACTACGTCTACAACATGGAACGGCTGCTGCGCAAGTTCGCAACGGCGGCGACCATGGTGCCGCAGCCCGTACTTCGCCCCGCAAAAAATCCGACTCGAGTCGGTGTGCTGTACTTCGGTTCGACGAGTCCCGCGATGGATGAAGCGCTAGACATCTTCGCCTCCGAGAACATCTTTATCGACGCCATGCGCCTGCGCGCGTTTCCGTTCCCTGACTCCGTCAAGGAATTCATCAACGCGCATGACCACGTTTTCGTGGTCGAGCAAAACCGCGATGCCCAGATGCACGCGTTGCTGGTCAACGAACTTCACATTGACCCGGCGCATCTGATTAAGGTCCTGCACTACGATGGCACCCCCATCACCGCACGCTTCGTGATCGACGCCATTCATGCAAAACTGAAGTCTGCGCAAGCCGCTGACGCCGCCACAGAACAGGTTAAGGAGCTCGCATGACCTATATTGCCAAGCCCACTCTGCACCACCCCTCGCTGACCAGAAACAAAGTCGGCTTTACACGCCGCGATTACGAAGGCCGTATCTCGACGCTATGCGCCGGCTGTGGTCATGACTCGATCTCTGCCGCGATCGTCGAGGCCTGCTGGGAACTCGATATCAAACCGCACCGGGTCGCCAAACTATCTGGCATCGGTTGCAGTTCAAAAACACCCGACTATTTCCTCGGTGCTTCGCATGGTTTCAATACGGTGCATGGCCGCATGCCTTCGGTCCTGACAGGTGCGAACCTCGCGAACCGCGACCTGCTGTACCTTGGCATATCCGGTGACGGTGACTCGGCTTCGATTGGCCTGGGTCAGTTCGCCAACGCGATGCGGCGTGGCGTACGCATGACCTACATCGTCGAAAACAATGGTGTCTATGGTCTGACCAAAGGCCAATTTTCTGCCACGGCGGACAAGGGATCCAAGAGCAAGAAAGGCGTCATCAACAACGACAGCCCTGTCGACCTGGTTGCCCTGGCCCTGCAGTTGGGCGCCACCTACGTCGCACGCAGCTTTTCGGGCGACAAAGAGCAACTCATCCCACTCATCAAGGGAGCCATCGAGCACGGCGGCGCCGCGTTCATTGACGTGATCAGTCCATGCATCACCTTTAACAACCACGCCGGCAGTACCAAGAGCTACGACTATGTGCGTGAACACAATGAAGCCGTGAACCGCATCGACTTCATCACGCCTCGCAGTGAAATCACGACGCAATACGCGCCGGGTGAAGTCACTGAAGTGCTCCAGCACGATGGGTCTGTGCTTCGGTTGCGCAAGTTGAACGAGGACTATGACGCGAGCGACCGCTACCGTGCCCTGGGCTTCATCAATGATCACAACACGCGTGGTGAAATCGTGACCGGATTGCTGTATGTGGATCCGGACGCCGGTGATCTGCACGCCTCGCACAACACGTGCGTGACACCTTTGAACGCGTTGCTGCAGAAGGACTTGTGTCCGGGTGCACGGGCACTGGACAAACTGAACGCAGCACTACGCTGATTTTTTTGAGAACGTCTGCACGACCGACCTGATGGACTTTGTCCATCGGGTTGTTAGCATGACCCCAGGATGTTCAACTCTTGAGTAAGTAAAATAACAAGTGACGATCAACACCGGGGTGATGCCAGCGATCACCAGCCAGTACTGAACAGGCGACAATAGCCTGGCCTGCTCCTGACCGATCAGCAACTTGAACATCACGTAGAGGAAGATTCCGTGAAGCAGATAAATGCTGAAGGATATTTCCCCGAGGATGCAGGACAACTTGCTCGTGAAGGCGCCATAGAGCGTATTGCCTGCGGCAATCAGGACAAAGGCGATTGACAACAAAATAATGGGCGCAGCACCCATCGGGTTGGGAAATTTCAGCACGGCAATCGCCAGCGTCAGGATGATCACCGGGGACATCAGCGGGCTGGTTGCCACGCGCTGTACCAAGGCATTGCGCGCCAGGACGGCGGCGAGGATACCAGTCACGAAGGGGATCAGGATACTGACCAGCATGCTGGACGCGTAAAAATAAAGAATACCCAGCAGTGCAATGAATAAATACTTTCCGGCGGACTTCACCCCCACAGTCGCGGCGATGATGGGCAACATCAAATAGAAAAACCATTCATACCGCAACGTCCAGAGCACGCTGGCCACGATCATTCCTGCAGGCACACCATTAAGTTCGGGTGCTTCGAAAGCCCCCAGGCTCAACCACTTCAACCCGTTCATGACAAGCGAGTCAACGGGCTGATTCAGGTGCCCCCACGTCTGGAACGTGACAATGGCGAATACGGCTGCGACGGCCACCAGATACAGCGGTGCGATTCTTAAAAACCGCGACACATACAACCTCAGCCAGTCGACTCCGTTGGTCCGGCTGTCCAGTATTTTCCCAAAGAACAAGAAGCCCGTGACCATGAAAAATATCTTGACGCTGCCCATTCCGAAATAGTCATACAACCCGGAATCCGGTCTTTCCCAGTGACCTGTCTGGATATAGAAATACCAGACGCTGGAATGATGCAGGAACACGAAAAATGCAAGATACCCGCGCAGACCATCAATCGATGCGTAGCGCCCCGCTTTCACATTCACGCTCAATTGGCTCTTGATCAGGAAAACGGTAAACAGAGCCAGAAATACAGCTGCCAGGACAGGAATCGGACTGGTGGGACTCATGATCTGGTTATCAATCCTGATCTTCAGGAAAAAAATACTTCACCCTGGCCGCATCAAGCGACGGCGATACCGGGATGGACGAGGCGCCAGGCTGCATTTGCGGATGATCGCGCCAGGGCAGTTCCTGGAACCGGGCCATGGTTTTTTCCGCCAGGTCGTCCATGGTGCCAATGCACTTCGCGGGCACACCGCCCACGATCGTGCCCGGTGCCACGTCACGAAT
>CAIJKV010000362.1 GCA_903821335.1 uncultured beta proteobacterium | reverse complement strand
CCGTGTCGCGCCGCGCAAGCACCTTGCGCGCGAGGGTCTGGGGCAGCCAGCCTCGCACAGCCTGCCCAACCTTGTAGGCGGGTGCGAACAGGATCGACGTGAGTCCACGGCGCAGGGCCTTGCGCATGAGTTGCTCGACCACTGGACGCTGTACTTTTTGCTCGACAATCTGGCGACCAATATCAATCAGGTGGCCATATTGAACACCCGACGGACAGGTCGTTTCGCAATTGCGGCATGTCAGGCAACGGTCCAGGTGTTGCTGGGTCGCGCGCGTGGGCTCATTCCCCTCAAGCACTTCCTTGATCAGATAGATACGACCGCGCGGCCCATCGAGCTCGTCGCCCAGCACCTGATAGGTCGGACACGTCGCGGTGCAAAACCCACAATGGACGCAACGGCGCAGAATGTCATTGGCTTGCTGTCCAAGCTTGGAGTCACGCGCCCACTGGGCCAAATTAGTTTGCATGCGTCACCCGTCAGACTCCTACGACCAAACGTGAGGGGTTGAACAGCCCCTGTGGATCAAATTCCTGCTTCAGGCGTTTGACAATCGTGTGCACCCCCGGTGACATTGGCTGGAACACCCCGTGCGAGGGCAACGCCTGTCCTGCAGAAAACCTGAACAGCGTGGCGTGGCCGCCAGCGCGTGCGGCAACATCCTGAATATGCTGGGCGTCGCAGTCTGCAGCGATCCAGCGCTGCCCCCCACCCCATTCGAACAAAGTGGGCCCCAGCTTGAGTGGCCCGGTACCCGGAGCCACCGCCACGCGCCATAGCGTAGGTGTGCTGAAAAAGGACAGTCGCTGCTCGCGCACGTCCTCCCAATAGCGTGCGGCCTCGTCTGCAGGCACCCCCCGTCCGCCAAGTTTGACCCGTGCCGCGTTCACCGCCGCTGAGGCACCGGACAAGCGCAAGCGCAGGCGTGCGTCTTGCCCACTGTGCGGCTCCCAGGCGCTGGCTGACACCGGCAGCGGCAGTGCCCGCCAGCCATGGCAAAACTTCAGCGCTGCGTCTTCTGCAAGGTCCCATTCCAGCGTGCAGGTCTGGACCGGCTTGGGTGCGACCTTGAGCGACACCTGGACGATGACGCCAAACATGCCCATGGAACCGGCCAGCAAACGCGATACATCATACCCAGCGACGTTTTTCATGACCTCGCCGCCAAACTTGAGCACCCGGCTTTGCGCGTCAAGCAAATGCGCGCCGAGCACGTAATCCTTGAGCGGACCGCCACCCTGGCGTCCGGGCCCCGCGAGCCCTGCGGCCACACAACCGCCGATCGTTGCCTCCAGGCCAAAAGCGGGCGGATCAAACGCCAGCATCTGCCCCGAGGCATCCAGCGTATCGACGACCTCTTTCAAGGACGTACCTGCCAACGCGGTCACCACCAGCTCGGTCGGCTGGTAATTCACAATGCCACGCAACGACCGGGTGTCGAGAACGACAGGGGGTTCTCCATTCTGAAGAAACGGATTGCCGTAGAAAGACTTGGTATGACCGCCCCGGATCAACAGTGGGCGGAAACTCGCCCGGGCAGCCAGAACCTGGTCACATAACTCTGCAAGTGAGTAATTCATGCTGCGTCAGAATCTCGGCAAGTCGGGAAAGGCGATCGCGCCATTGTGGACATGCATACGTCCATATTCGGCACATCGTGCCAGCGTCGGAATGACTTTTTCCGGGTTCAGCAAACAGGCCGGGTCAAAGGCCCGCTTGACGGCCAGGAACATATCGAGTTCATCGCGTGAAAACTGGACACACATCTGATTGATTTTTTCCATCCCTACACCGTGTTCACCCGTGATGGTGCCACCGACTTCGACGCACAGTTCAAGAATCGCGGCGCCGAAATCCTCGGCACGACGCACTTCGTCGGGGATATTCGAGTCAAACAGAATCAGCGGATGCAAGTTGCCGTCGCCCGCATGAAACACGTTGGCGCAGCGCATGTTGAACTGCTTTTCCATGTCCTGGATCGCAGTCAGTACCCGGCCCAGGTGGCGACGCGGAATCGTGCCGTCCATGCAATAGTAATCAGGCGACACGCGCCCGGCTGCGGGAAAGGCATTTTT
>CAIJKV010000361.1 GCA_903821335.1 uncultured beta proteobacterium | reverse complement strand
ATCAATGCCGACAAGAAACTGTCTGGCAAGCTCTCGATCATCTATGAAGACAGCCAGGCGCTCCCTGCACAAGGCGTGATCGCGGCCAACAAACTGGTCAACGTGAGCAAAGTGCCCTACGCACTGTCGGCCTTCACCGGCGTGTCCAAGGCGATCGCCCCGATCGGCGCGCGCACCAAAACAGTGATGGTCAACGGCGGCGGCGTCGGGCCTGACCTGGCCATGTTGGGCGAGTACTTCTGGAACACGATTCCCCTGGCCAACTTCGAAGTCGTCACCATGGCGCCTTTCCTGGTGAAAGAAAAAGGCTACAAGCGCATTGCCCTCATCTATGTGGATGATCCCCTTGGCCAGGCCATCCTCACGGATCTTGGCGCCCAGGTCAAGCAAGCTGGCGGCGAACTGGTGGGTTCGTTTTCCATCCCCACGACTGCCCAGCAATTTTCTGGCGTGGCTGCTCGCGTGCGCGACACTAAACCCGATGCCGTGTACATCGCGACTTATGGCAACCAGCAAGTGCAGCTCGTCAAGCAGCTGCGCGACAACGGCGTGAGCCAACCCATCGCGAGCTATTCCGCCCTGGCCATGCCTTCGGTACTGGCGCTACCGGAAGCCAAAGGCGTCTACTACACCAGCCAGCAAGTCAACTGGGAAAAGGGTGATGCACTGACCAAGCGGATGTTGGCTGACTACAAACAGAAATACGGCAAAGAGCCCAACATGTATGTGCTCAACTATTACAACGCCGTGCTGACGTTTGCCGAGTTGGCAGCGGCACTTGAAAAAGCCGGCAAGCCTGTCACAGGTGAAAACCTGCTGGCACAGCGCAAAGCCACCAAAACGTTTGAGTTCGTCGGCGCCACCGTCTCGTTTGCAGACGACGGCACTGTCAAGGCTCCCATCCAGATTAATGAAATCGTCGGTGACGGCGTCAGCAAGATCGTCAAAGCTGCCCAATAAGTCGCGTCTGTATTTTCGAAAGGGAACTGCCCCATGCTTTTTGTCCAGCTACTGGCAAACGGGCTGCAGACCGGCGCGCTGTATGCGTTGATCGCAGCTGGTTTTTCGCTGATTTTCGGTATGACCCGTGTATTTCATGCCGCACATGGGGCGACGTTCACGATCGCCGGTTTTATTTTCTACGAGTTTTATTCGGTACTGCAATGGGGATGGCCCGTGGCCGTGCTGGCCGCGGCCGCGGCCGCAGGGCTGTTCGGGGTGCTGCTTGACCGCTTTGTCTATGCGATCATCCAGCGCCACGAGGGCTCTTTTTTCACAGTATTTGCCGCCTCGTTCGGCGCAGCCATCGTGGTGCAGAACCTGATTTCAATTGTTTTTGGCCGGGGCATGGTCACCGTCACCACGCCCTTGAGTAAAAGCCTTGAAGTGATGCCAAGTCTGTTCATCGCGCCGATCTCGGTCGTCATCATTGGCTGCGCGGTGCTATGTTTCGCCGCGCTGCAATTCTTGCTGACCCGTACCAACCTGGGCATCGCGCTGCGCGCGCTGGGTGAGAACCCCAATCTGGTCGAAGTCTACGGACTGACGCCACGCCGTCTTTCGCAGTATGTGTTCCTGATCGGCTCGGTCATCGTTGTACCTGCTGCCATCCTGACTGCCGCAACCTCGGGCCTGAACCCCTCGATGGGCAACCACATCATGCTGATCAGCATCGCCGCCACCATCGTGGGGGGTGTAGGCAGCCTGCGTGGCGCGGCAGTCGCCGGACTGCTGCTGGGGCTTGCCGAAAATCTTTGCCTGGCCGTGATCGATCCTCAATGGAGCGAAGCCGTGACATTCGTGATCCTGTTCCTGTTCATCCTGTTCCGTCCGGGCGGCGTGTACGGGCGAGCGATCGTGTCATAAAGGAATAGAACATGATTGCCTATCTTCAAAACATTGCAGTGCTCTTTTGTATCAACGCTATCCTGGCGCTGACGCTGAATTTCATCATGGGGTATGCCGGAATTTTTTCACTGGCACACGCCATATTTTTTGGCGTCGGCGCCTACACCACGGCCTATCTCGCATTGCATGTCACAGACTCGCTGCTGCTCTGCATGGCGGCCTCCGCCGCCATGTCAGCCGTGCTGTCGATGGCACTTGCCCTGCCAGCCTTGCGCGTGCGGGGTGAATACTTCGTGGCCGCCTCCATGGGCTTGCAGGTCATTGGCGTCACGATTTTTTCCGAATGGAAATCGGCCACGGGCGGGCTGGGTGGCATGATCGGCATTCCGCGGCCCACGCTGTGGGGCTACACCTTCAATGACGACGGGGCGTTCCTGGCGCTCGCGATCGTGGTGCTGCTGGCGGTACTGGGCATCACGGCCTTGCTGGTGCGCGGCAGTTTCGGACGCAGCCTGATGGCCATCCGCGACAGCGAGTCGGCAGCGCAGTCCTACGGCAAACATGTCAACGCAGTCAAAACACTGTCGGTCGCCGTATCTGCCGGACTGGCTGGCGTGGCCGGCACACTGTACGCGTTCTACATGAGCTTCATCAACGTCGAAAGCTTCATGCTGGAAATGTCGATCCTGCTGATGGCAATGGTCATTATCGGCGGCACGGGCACACTGTTTGGCCCCATCGTCGGCGCCGCGCTGCTCATGTCGCTGCCCGCCGCGCTCACGTACCTGCCCTTCCTGCCCCCTGGCGAACTTGGCACAATTCAGCAAATCATCTATGGCGTCGCCATGGTGCTTTTGATGATGTTCCGACCGGGTGGACTGGTCGGCGGACGCAGTCGGGAGAAATCGGCATGAGCCTGGACATCAATCAACACGAGATCCTGCTCCAGATTCGTCATCTGAACAAGAACTTTGGTGGGCTCCAGGCAATCTCGGATGTCACCCTGGACCTGCCCGCCGGCATCATCACCACGCTGGTGGGCCCCAACGGCGCAGGCAAGACGACCTTGTTCAACCTGATCACCGGTCATCTCATCCCAAGCAGCGGCACGGTCCACTGGCTGGGGCAATCTCTCAAGGGCATCGAGCCCTGGAAGATCGCACGCATGGGAATCGCCCGCACCTTCCAGGATCTGCGCCTGTTCAGCCAGATGACGGTTGAAGAAAACATCATGACGGTCATGGAGCGCAGCGCCTGGCTTTGGCAGGGCGGACGGGCGTCGGCACTACAACGTGTCGGTGAAATCCTTGCCGAGACGCAGCTTGCCGACAAGCGCCACGAACGTGCGGTTGACCTGGCCTACGCTGAACGCAAGTTCCTGAGCCTGGCCCGCATCATGGCCAGCAAAGCCAAACTGTGGCTGCTTGATGAACCCGCGTCCGGACTGGATCCCCGCTCGTTCGAACGGTTCGTGGGGTTGCTGCGTAACTACGCGGCACGCGGCATCACGATCTGCATCATCGAACACAACCTGGATATCGTCATCAAACTGTCCGATCGCGTGGCGTTTCTTGACCAGGGAAAATTGCTGGCGCAGGGTAGTTCGCAGGACATTCTGAAGGACCCGCATTTGGCCGCCATTTATTTTGGAGATCGCTCATGAGCGTCCCAAATTTTCTAGAAGCAACGAACCTGCGTGTGGGCTATGGCGGACGACCCGTGCTCGATCATTTCAACATCAGCCTCGCGCACAACGAAGTGCTTTGCCTGATCGGTCACAACGGCGCTGGAAAATCGACCCTGCTCAAGGCGCTCTTCGGCTTGACACCGCTGACCGACGGCACCATATTCCTGGATGGCAAGGCCGTCGACGCACCGGATCCTCGCAAAATGAACGCGGCAGGCATCGCCCTGGTTCCCGAAGGTCGCGGCGTATTCCCGGGCCTGACCGTGGCTGAGATCATGCGTCTGGGATTCTGGGCCAATGGCATTGCCTCCGGTGAGCAGGCAGCGAGAGTGGACTGGGTCATGGCGGTATTGCCCGCGATCAAGCGGTTCTACAACCAGCGTGCAGGCACCCTGTCAGGCGGCCAGCAGCAGATGGTGTCCCTTGGGCGCGCCTTACTCGGCAAACCCAGGTGCCTGTTGCTCGACGAACCCTCCATCGGACTGGCGCCCAAACTGTTCCAGGACCTGCTGGGCCCCATCCGCGCGCTGCAACAGGAACGGCAAATGTCGATCCTGATTGTCGAACAGAACGTGCGCGAGGCGCTGAAAATTTCTGATCGCGTCATTGTCATGAAATCTGGTGAACTCATCCGCGAAGGACCTCCCGCAGACTTCAGCAATAACACCGAACTGATGGAACTGTACTGAGATGTTGCAGGCTGGCACTCTTTATTCGATTTACCAAACCCACCTGCAACGCGCACCGACTGACACGATCCTGATCGAACATGACCGGGCCGTTTCGCTGGAAGAGTTTGATCGGCTTTGTGCACGCACGGCTGACTGGCTCGCAGGCCAGGGCATCGTCCCCGGAGATCATGTCGGGGTGTGGGTCGTCAATCGTGTTGAGTGGCTGGCCATACTATTTGGACTGGCCCGGCTGGGCGCCACGCTGGTTGCAGTCAACACGCGCTATCGCGGGCACGAACTGCAATATATCCTGTCCAACTCGCAAGCCTCGATGCTGATCCTGCAGTTGAACTTGCGCAAGATTGACTTTGCTGACGTGCTCGATCAGGTTGATCCCGCATCCTTGCCGCAGCTGAAAAAAATCGCGGTGATCGATGCTGACAACGATACGCCGAGCCACTTGCTGGGCAAGCCAGTCGTCGCATTCGAGCCTGTTTTTGCCGCAGCGGCAAATGTCGTCCACACGGGTGCGGCAGCCCAGACGACCGCGCCACCCATTGCTGACTCGGAATCTTTGTCCGCGAGCGTGGCGGATGCGCCGGTGGTGTTCTTCACCACGTCAGGTACCACCAAGGGCCCCAAGCTGGTCATGCACACCCAGCGTAACCTGAGCACGCACGCGGGCCATGTTGCGCAGAGCTTTGGATTCGCGGCGCCCGGCAATGTCTTGCTGGCGGCTCTGCCGCTATGCGGCGTATTTGGCCTCAACAGCGTGCTGGCCGCGATTGCTGCGGGAATGCCTGTCGTGCTGATGGATATCTTTGACGCCCACACCGCGAGCGAACTGCTGCGCAAACATCACGTCACACATATTTTTGGTAGTGACGAAATGCTCAGGCGACTGATTGAGATCAACACCGATGACATCCCATTTCCGGATCTCAGACTGTTCGGTTTCGCCGCCTTCAGCCCTGGCCTGGTCGAACTGGCTGAGAACCTGATCCCGCGCGGTTTCCCTATTCGCGGGTTGTATGGCTCGAGCGAGGTCAATGCGCTGTTCTCCTTGCAGCGTGCAGACTTGCCCATTGCGCAGCGCGCGCTCGGTGGTGGCACGCCGGCGGGCGGCGCCCTCGCCTCGGTGCGCGCACGTGACCCGGATTCCGGGGCAATTTGCGCGCCTGGCGTGGCGGGTGAACTTGAAATACATTCACCCACGCGATTCACGGGTTATTTCAACAACCCGCGCGCCACATCGGACGCGTTGACCGACGACGGCTTCTTCAAGACAGGCGACCTGGGTTACGTCAGGCCGGACGGCAGTTTTGTCTATCAGGCGCGCATGGGTGACACCATGCGCCTGGGTGGCTTTTTGGTCGACCCGTCCGAAATCGAAGAGGTGCTGGCTGAACTGCCGGAAATCGCCAGCGCGCAGGTGGTGGGCATTGAAATAGAGGGTCGTCTGCGACCGGTAGCCTTTGCCATCCCCGCTATCGCGGATCCGTCGGCTGACGCCTTGTTGGCTCAGGTTGCCAGTGAACTGGCGGCGTTCAAAGTGCCCGTCCGACTCTGGTTCGTGCAAGAGTTTCCGGCCACCGCAAGTGCCAACGGACTGAAGTTCCAGCGCACCAGACTGCGCGACATGGCACTGGAAAACCTACGTAAAGAACAGGCCGTCAAGCACACACATGTATAGCATTGATCCCGTGTGCACGCGTCAATCTGACCTTGCAGCGGGCACAGGACCTTCGCAGAAATACAGAGCTATCGTTCACTCTCAGGAGCACATTCATGTCTTCACTTTTTTTTGAAGATTTTCAGGCTGGTCAGTCTTTCAAAAGCAGCGGCCGCACCATCACCGAAACGGATCTGACATTCTTTTCCATGCTTTCGGGTGACTGGAATCCGATCCATGCGGATGCCGAGTACGCAGCCACCACGCGGTTCGGCCAACGCGTGGTCCACGGCACGCTGGGCATCGCGGTAGCAACCGGCATGATGCATGAAATGGGAATATTCCATCTCTCGGTTGTGGCCATGCTATCGCTACGTGAATGGAATTTTCTCAAACCCCTGTTTGTGGGCGACACCATTCACCTGGTGCTCGATGTCATCAGCACCCATCCCGGCACCAGCGCACGCGTGGGGTCGATTGATCGCAGACTGACACTGGTCAATCAGTCCGGCGAAAACGTCCAGCAAGGCTACAGTGAAGTCCTGGTACTCAAAAAGCAATCCGCGAAGGCACAATAAGCCGGCCCTCGCGTCGCAGTCCAGTTACTCCACAACCACCGGAATACCGGCAATCCGCGCAGACCATTCTTTGGGTCCCGTGTGATGCACGGACGTGCCGGTTGAGTCTACCGCGACCGTCACAGGCATATCGACCACGTCAAATTCGTAGATCGCTTCCATGCCCAGGTCGGCAAAGCCTACGACCTTGGAACCACGAATCGCCTTGGACACCAGATAGGCGGCGCCTCCGACGGCCATGAGGTAAGCCGACTTGTGCTTACGAATCGCCTCGAGCGCGGCGGGACCGCGTTCGGCTTTGCCAACCATGGCGATCAGGCCCGTTTGTGCAAGCATCATCTCGGTAAACTTGTCCATGCGGGTCGACGTGGTCGGACCCGCGGGACCCACCACTTCATCGCGTACCGGGTCGACCGGACCCACGTAATAAATCACGCGGTTGTGAAAATCAACGGGCAGCTTCTCGCCTTTGGCCAACATATCCTGAATACGCTTGTGCGCAGCGTCACGACCGGTCAGCATCTTGCCGTGAAGCAGCAGTGTCTGGCCCGGCTTCCAACTGGCGACTTCTTCGGGTGTCAGGTTGTTCAGGTCAACTTGCTTGGACGACTTGTAATCAGGAGCCCAGTGCACGTCTGGCCAGTCTGACAGGGACGGCGCATGCAGGTGGGCCGGGCCCGAACCGTCCAGCTCAAAATGGGCGTGGCGGGTCGCTGCGCAGTTGGGAATCATGGCGACCGGGAACGAAGCGGCGTGCGTCGGGAACGTCTTGATCTTGACATCCAGCACGGTGGTCAGGCCGCCCAGGCCTTGCGCGCCGATACCGAGCGCGTTGACTTTCTCGTAGAGTTCTACGCGCAATTCTTCGATCTTGCTGGAAGGGCCACGTTCGAGCAGTTCGTACATGTCGAGGTCTTCCATCAGGGCCTCTTTGGCCATGAGCACGGCCTTCTCTGCCGTACCGCCAACGCCGATCCCCAGCATGCCGGGCGGGCACCAACCAGCACCCATGGTCGGCACGGTCTTGAGCACCCAGTCGACAATGGAGTCATTGGGGTTCAGCATGGCCAGCTTGGACTTGTTTTCAGAACCACCGCCCTTGGCCGCGACCTGGACTTCGACCTTCTCGCCCGACACCAGTTCAACATTCACCACACAGGGTGTGTTGTCACGCGTATTGCGACGTGTGAACAAGGGGTCTTCAAGTACCGACGCGCGCAAGGGGTTGTCGGGATTGAGGTAACCGCGTCGCACGCCCTCATCACACAGTTCCTGCATGCTGCGGGTTGAATTAAAGCGCACGCCCATGCCGATCTTCAGGAACACATTGACGATACCGGTATCCTGACAAATCGGACGGCGCCCTTCGGCGCTCATGCGTGAATTGGTCAGGATCTGGGCCATCGCATCCTTGGCTGCGGGGCTTTGCTCGCGGTCGTAGGCGCGAGCCAGGTGACGGATGTAATCGGCGGGGTGGTAGTAGCTGATGAACTGCACCGCATCGGCGATCGACTGGATAAGATCTTCTTCCTGAATGATGACGGACATATGAGTGCCTGTAGCGAGAAAAAGTGAAAAAAGGAGAAAAACTATTTACCTTGCCAGACTGGCTTGCGTTGCTCTGCAAAAGCCGCGGTGCCTTCCCTGGCGCCTATCGAAATGAAAATATGGCCGATGAGGCGTCGCAGCTGTTGAAATCCGTTACCTCAATCATAGGCGATTCGCGCACGCGCCATCGCCCAACATGCCCCCCCCGGGAGCCGTGTCGTCATCACACGTTAAAATGTCAGGTCAATTCGCTTTCTGTCATCACTATTCATGCTCACTTTTCAGCAAATCATCCTGCGCCTGCAGGATTACTGGGACAAACAGGGCTGCACCCTGCTCCAGCCCATCGACATGGAGGTCGGTGCCGGCACGTCGCATACCGCGACTTTTTTGCGTGCGATTGGCCCCGAGCCCTGGCGCGCGGCCTACGTGCAGCCCTCGCGCCGTCCCAAAGACGGCCGCTACGGTGAGAACCCCAACCGCCTGCAGCACTATTATCAGTACCAGGTGGTGCTCAAGCCGGCGCCGCCAGACATCCTGGACCTGTATATCGGGTCGCTCGAGGCCCTGGGAATCCATCCGACTGAGCATGACATCCGGTTTGTCGAAGACGACTGGGAGAACCCCACGCTCGGCGCCTGGGGCCTGGGCTGGGAAGTCTGGCTCAACGGGATGGAAGTCACGCAATTCACGTATTTCCAGCAGGTAGGCGGACTGGACTGCAGCCCGACCACGGGTGAGGTCACCTACGGCCTGGAGCGCCTGGCCATGTACCTCCAGGACGTTGAAAGCGTGTACGACCTGGTCTGGACCGACAGCCCGACAGGCCGCGTACTCTACCGTGATGTCTTCCACCAGAACGAGGTTGAGCAGTCAACCTACAACTTCGAACACGCTGACGCCGAAACCTTGTTCCGGCATTTTTCAGATTACGAAACGTTGGCAAAACGCCTGATGGACGTGCCACTGGCCCTGCCCGCCTATGAAGCCACGCTCAAGGCGGCACACACCTTCAACATGCTGGATGCCCGTGGCGCCATCAGCGTCACCGAACGCGCCACGTACATCGGCCGCATCCGCAACCTGTCGCGCGCCGTGGCACAGGCCTATTTCGAATCGCGCGAAAAACTTGGTTTTCCCATGCTTCAGTCCAATCAGGGGAAACAATAATGTCCGTGCGCCCTCTGCTCGTCGAACTTTTTACCGAAGAACTTCCCCCCAAGGCGCTCGCGCGGCTGGGTCAGGCCTTCGCCCTTGGCCTGCTTGACGCCTTGCAGCAACACGGCCTGATTGCGCCGGGCAATGCGGTGGTGCCGTTTTCAACCCCACGCAGGCTGGCCGTGCGCCTGACCGCAGTGCTGGCCCAGGCGCCACCCCAGACTTACGCTGAAAAGCTGATGCCCGCGAAAATCGGGCTTGACGCCAATGGTGCTGCCACGCCAGCACTGCTCAAGAAACTCGCAGCCAAAGGCTGGGAAAACATGGATGTCGCCTCCCTTGAGCGCGAATCCGATGGCAAGCAGGATTATCTGGTCGCACGCGGCACCGCACCCGGGGTGCGCCTGCACGACGTGTTGCAAACGGCAATCGAGGCT
>CAIJKV010000360.1 GCA_903821335.1 uncultured beta proteobacterium | reverse complement strand
CCATGCCGCGCAAGGCCAGGGCGTGTCGGTCGGCCTGACACGCACGATTGCCATCGTGGCGGGTTCTGCACTGATGGGCGTGGCGGGGGCGTTCCTGACGCTTTCCGCCTTCAATGCCTTTTTCATCAACATGATCAATGGCCGAGGCTGGATTTGCGTGGCACTTGTCGTGTTCTCCTCCTGGCGACCAGGCAAGGCACTGCTGGGCGCGTTGTTGTTCGCTTTTTTCGACGCGCTGCAGGTGCGTCTGCAGACCACGCCCGGCGCCGATGTCGTGCCCTACCAGATCTACTTGATGCTGCCGTATGTCCTGTCCATTGTCGCCCTGGTGGTGGTCGCGCGCCGGGCCGCTTATCCGCAGGCACTGATGAAACCGTATCGCAAGGGGGAACGTTAATGTTTGATCTTCTCATCATTCACGCGCACCTTCCCGATGGTCGTCGTGATGTCAGCGTGGGCGTCAAAGACGGTCTGATTCAGGAAATATCCGCGCAAGATGCCCTGCGCCACGCGGGTGCCGGCGAAGTCCTCGATGCGGCCGGGCAGCTGCTGAGCCCGCCGTTTGTCGACCCGCATTTTCACATGGACTCGACGCTGAGCTATGGTCAGCCGCGGGTCAACCAAAGCGGTACCTTGCTTGAGGGCATCGCGCTGTGGGGCGAATTAAAGCCGCAGCTTCGACAGGAAGATGTGATTGACCGGGCCATGTCCTATTGTGACTGGGCGATGGCCAACGGCCTGCTGGCCATCCGCACGCACGTGGATGTCAGTGACCCCCGCTTGCTGGCTGTCGAGGCCTTGCTTGAGGTCAAGGCACGGGTCAGGCCCTATCTGGATCTTCAACTGGTTGCGTTCCCCCAGGACGGTGTGTTGCGCGCGCCAGGCGCCCTCGATAACCTGAAACGCGCCCTCGGCATGGGGGTGGATGTGGTCGGGGGCATTCCGCATTTTGAACGCACCATGGCCGATGGCGCGACGAGTGTGCGCTTGCTGTGCGAGCTTGCGGCCGACCTTGGCCTGCCGGTCGATATGCACTGCGACGAAAGCGATGATCCGCTGTCGCGCCACGTCGAAACACTGGCTGACCAAACGCACCGGCTGGGGTTGCATGGACGTGTGACGGGCTCACACCTGACATCCATGCACAGCATGGACAACTACTACGTCAGCAAGCTGCTTGCGTTGATGGCCGAGGCGCAGTTACATGTCGTCGCCAATCCACTGATCAACATTACCCTGCAAGGTCGTCAGGATAGCTATCCCAAGCGTCGCGGCATGACCCGGGTGCCAGAGCTTTTGCAGGCTGGAATCAATGTCGCGTTTGGCCAGGATTGTGTGCTGGACCCCTGGTATAGCCTGGGGTCTGGCGACATGCTGGAAGTCGCACACATGGGGTTGCATGTGGCCCAGATGACCA
This sequence comes from uncultured beta proteobacterium, assembly GCA_903821335.1. GTDB lineage: Bacteria > Pseudomonadota > Gammaproteobacteria > Burkholderiales > Burkholderiaceae_B > Zwartia. Next base: position 2,666 of record CAIJKV010000360.1, on the reverse strand, counting down.
GCCAGGCAGGCATGCGCCAGTGCTTCGAGGCAGTCACCACCAACGCGGCCAGTGTGCTTGGACTCGAACAGTATGGCCTGGCACCCGGGTGTCGTGCAGATTTTGTGTTGTTGCAGGCCGCGACACCCGCCGAGGCCATCCGACTGCGTGCGACACGTCTTGCCGTGTTTAAAGCCGGACGGCGTATCGCGTCGACGCCCGCGCGAACGGCTTCGCTCAATGTTAATGGACGTCCGGCCACAGTAGACTGGCGACTGTAAAATCGTTTTTTTTCACGCTTGAGTGACCAGGCCTTTCAATGATGCTTACGCGACCCTCACCTCAACTGACTGGAAACACCATGGAACTTGCAGCCGCCGCTGCGTTGCTCGAAGATCATCCCGACTATCGGGTATTGCGTCGCGTCAATATCGGCGACGAGCACGTATTTGCCCAGAACACCTCCGGCGAGCCTTGCAGTCTCCTGGCAGTGATCGACACCGAAACCACTGGCTTTAATCACGAAGCGGGTGATCGGATCATCGATATCGCCATTGCAACCTGTGAATACGGGCGCGAAACGGGCAATCTCTATCGTGTGGTGGCCAGATACGAAGGCCTTGAAGATCCTGAACAGTCGATTCCCCAGGAGATCGTGGCGCTCACGGGTATTACCGATGACATGGTGCGTGGCCAGCGTATTGACGATGCCGGTATCGCCCGGGCCCTTCAGGGTGTCGGACTGGTCGTCTGCCACAACTCGGGATTTGACCGACCCTTCCTCGAGGCGCGCTATCCAGCGTTCAAGGACATGTTTTTTGGTTGCACGTTTAATGAAGTGCCCTGGCGTGCGTGGGGGATCAGCAGCAGCAAGCTGGATTATCTCGGTTTTACTTTCGGACTGTTTCATGCCGGTCACCGCGCGCGGGCAGATGTGGACATGCTGACGGCCTTGCTGGACCAGCGCGTGCCAGGCAGTGATCGGAGTGTGCTGTCAACGTTGCTGGCGTCCGCACGCGTGCCTTCCTGGCGCATCTACGCACTGGGCTTGTCCTTTGACAACAGTGTCTATGCCAAAGCCCGCGGATATCGCTGGCACAAAGGCGATGCCTCGATACCGAAGTCCTGGTGGATCGAAACTCAGTCCGAGGGCGAAGAGAAAAAATTCCTTGAACAGCTTGGCTGCGTCAACCCGCTGGTCCTCAAGCTGACAGCGCGTGAGCGCTATCGAACCACCGCTGCCATGGTGGGTTAGCGTGGTGCCGTAGCCAGACTTTGCAGGACAGATCCCGAAATTCGGGCGACATCGCTGGTGCCCTTCATGAACTGGGCCATGTCGATGGCGTTCGACCCGATTGCCAGGTGTGCCGAGCGAGCGTTGCCGATGACCAGCGACGTGATCTGGTCAGTATCGATGTTCAGGCTGTCTTGCGGGGAATAGATTTTTTCGGTTGTGCTGCCATTGGCCCGGGTCACCTGCACCCAGCAGGGTGAGGTGAAGGTCAGCACGATTTGTCGGTCAGCACCTTTAGCCTGACCGGCCTGCGCTGTCCGGTCGGCCGTAATCGTCGTTGCACTGGTGCTTGAACTGGTGCTTGAACTGCTGCTTGCACTGGTAGTGCTCACTGTAGCCGGCAGTGCCGCCACTGCCGGGCCTGCAGGGGCAGGCAACCCCGTCGTGGTGGACGATGTGGCGTGCGGCGCGGCAGTCGGCGTTGCCTGTTGCCCGGTTGTGTTTTCCGACGCGCGCGTTGACGCGGCCTCGGTCTGATCAGACTGCGCCGAGGGTGCACCCGACGTGTCAGAGTCTGCATTTTCTTCAGAATGTTGACGAAACCAGACCAGTGCGATACCGGTCACCACAATGAATATGGCGATGATCATGAGCGTACGCAGGCGATTCGGGCCTGAATAGCCCGACGCTGAAAGTCGTACCATGCCGGATCCGGAGGTGACCAGGGTCGCCAGTCGGCCAGATTGCGAGGCGTCATCAGTCGGTGGGCGGGCGTCAGACCGGCTGGTACCGGGCTTGTCCGCTTGGCGACTGGCCAGGGTTGTGTCCAGGCTGATCCCCAGGAAATGTGCATATTTCTGGACCGACTGCGCGTAAAAGCTCGGCGCATAGAACGACGGCAGGCGTCCCGACTCCAGCGCCTGAATCTGGTTGGGCGAAAGCAGGACTTTGCGAGCGACGGCCTCGACGCTCAGGCCCTGGGCCGTGCGCGCGGTTTCGAGTTGCAATCCGATCTCTCGAAATTCGTGCGAACGGTCGTTCGCACTGCCAGTTGTTGCATCGGGTCTGTCGGCGTCTTGCTGTGGTTCGGTCATGAGTCCGTCGGGGAAATGTAATGCCAAGGGTGGACTATAAATCTTCCTGCATTAAATAACTATTACAGATGCGCCAAGGGATGTTTGAGCGTGACGACTGAGTCTTGATCCGATTGCCGCTTCTGGATCTGCCACATCTGTGCATATTGCCCGCCCGCCGCCACCAGCGCGTCGTGCGTGCCGCGTTCAGTGATTTGTCCGTGTTCCATCACCAGGATCTGCTGGGCATGCACAATCGTTGACAGGCGGTGGGCGATGATCAGCGTCGTCCGATTGCGAGCCAGTCCCGATAGTTCCTCCTGAAGTGCACGTTCAGTTTTTGAATCCAGTGCAGAGGTGGCCTCGTCAAAAATCAGCAT
>CAIJKV010000359.1 GCA_903821335.1 uncultured beta proteobacterium | reverse complement strand
GAGTCGATCTGAAACAAGCACGCGGTTCGGAAGATTGGTCAGCGGATCATGGGTCGCGTTGTATTCGATTTCAGCATTCTTCTGATAAGCGATACGCAACAGTCGCATACCAAAAAATAGCACCAAGAGGTTAAAAATCGAAGCGATCACCACGCCGGCAGTGGCGATCATCCAACCGGACAGGTAGCGCTCTTCAGAGACCGCGGCGCCCACAATTAACGGGAAATTCTGTACCTGACGATAAGAGACAATTCGATGAATCTGGGTATTTCCCTGGGTAAAGCTGGGGGCCTCGGTAATAAGAACCCCACCGTTGACCTGAGAGTTTTCCAGAGACTGCCGGATAATATTCTGAATATGTTTCTGATCGCCCGTCAGCCCGCCTGAAGGCCAGTGCGCAAGCGGTGTCTTGTCGCTTCGATAAAGCGCCAGTGCCGACCCGTTGCCAAGATTCGAACCAATCTGCTCATACAAGTCAGTAAATGCCCTGACGGACACACCAATCAGAACCACCCCCAGGAAATTATTATCCCGATCACTCAACCGGCGGGCAAGATAGAAGACTTCTTTTCTATTACCCCTGCTTTGCACCGGAGCGCTGTAGAACGTGTCATTGTCCTCGTGGTCTCTCAGCCATCGAAAGTATTCCCGGTCCGCCACGTTGATGTTGGGCGCGGGAAACGATCGCGTGTAATTCAACAGATTCCCGTCCTTGTCAATAAACGCCGCTACGTCAACGATCGGGTTCGAGCGGGTTTTTTCCCAAAGCAGCAGGTACAGGTCCCATTTCGTTGCAAAATCACGATAAGCCTGCTCGCTTTGCAAGTTTTCCGGGGCCACAACATCAGCGATGCTTTCAAGCGCGGCATTGGCCGAAAAAATAATCTGGCCGGTGTGCTCGGAAAGTATGAGTGACAGGCTTGCCACTCTTTCCGACCAGTCACTGATCGTCAGGCGTCGCAGCACGTAGGTAAAAATCGACGCGTTCACAACAATCACAAGCGTCAGCACCAACCCGGTCACCAGCATCAGGCGGCGATTTCGTTTTTTATAGAGCATGGCGCTTCATTGTTTATTTTTTACGAACAGAGTATGCGCAACTTCAATATCAAGAACAATCGACAAATGTGATGAACACCACCAAAACTATTGGTAATGGGATGCATTTAGCGGATCGCCGTTGCTTGCAATAGTTGAATGTACGTCAATCGGTGGCTCAATTGAACAAATTTCCGCTCGAAGCAGGTCAACAAAGTGCGGAATGACTGACCAAACGCAAAAACCCACGGCCGGTTTGTATAAAATAGATATTAATTCGGCGATAACCTGCCAACACGCAAGCCTGGAATCAACTGGAGATCCCACATGAATGCAACGCGCCATTTAGTCGTGAGCCTTGCCGCCGTGCTGGCAGCAGGCAGCACGGCCGCGCTGTCGCAAGGCACCCCAGCCGTCGCACCTCCTGCGACAGGCCAGAATCAGACCGCCAACGCGCCGATTTATTCGACCCAGCAACTTGATTCGTTGCTCGCACCGATTGCCCTGTACCCGGATTCACTGCTTGCACAAATCCTGATGGCGTCGACATACCCACTGGAGGTTGTCCAGGCAGCGCGCTGGTCAAAGTCCAACGCAAACAAGGGTGGAGACGCAGCCGTTAACAAGGTTGACAGCCAACCCTGGGATCCAAGTGTCAAATCCCTGGTCGCCTTCCCGAATGTCCTGAACATGATGAGCGATCAGCTCGACTGGACCCAGAATCTTGGCGACGCATTCCTTGCCCAGCAAGGTGACGTGATTGATTCGATCCAGCGACTGCGCCATCAGGCACAGAGTGCCGGAAACCTCAAATCGAATGCACAGCAAACTGTCGTCGCACAGGGCCAGACCATCATCATCCAGCCCACGCAGCCTGAAATCATCTTTGTGCCAGCCTACAACCCCACCATCGTGTTTGGGTCATGGGCCTATCCCTCCTATCCGCCAGCCTACTACCCGGGTGTCATGGGCTGGTATCCGGGGCAGGCGGTCGTCAGCGGCATGATGTTTGGCGCAGGCGTCGCGATGGCCGGTGCCATGTTCGGCGGTTTCAACTGGGGCAACGGCCACGGCAATGGCAGTGTCAACGTCAACGTCAACAATTACAGGCGCTACGACCGGAACTTCAACAGCAATAACAATAACTGGCAACACAATCCGCAGCACCGCGGTGCCGTGGCCTATCGTGACCCGGCATCTCGCCAGCAGTTCTCAAACAGGGTCGCTGGCTCGGATGCCAGGCGCGACTCGCGTGGCTACGGCGATGCGGCAAACCGCTCCGCTAACAATGCGGGCAACGCCGGAAACATTGCCAGCGCCAGGCAGCAGGGCACCGCACGTGCCGCAACCGGTGCAGGGTCAGGCGCAGGCGGTACCGGTGGTGGTCAACCCGTTGATCGGGCTGCAGCCAGGGATCGGGTGCAAAACGTCGATCGCTCTGCCGTCCAGGATCGTGCCCAGAATGTTGATCGGTCGGCGGTGCAAAGCCGCGCCCAGAATGTCGATCGGTCTGCGGTGCAAAACCGTGCCCAAAATGTCGATCGGTCGGCAGGTCAGAACCGTGCCCAGGGTGCCGCGCGAGGCGATGCCTTCCAAGGCGTCGGCTCAGGCAACGGCCAACAACAGGCGGACCGTGGGCGAGCCAGCGCAGCGGCCGCGAACCGGTCCGGCGGTGCGGCGGCGGGCGGTGGGCAGAGAGCGAACGCAGGCAGTCGTGCCAGTGGTGCCGGTGGTGCAGGTGGTGGCGGTGGGAACCGCGGGGGCGGTGGACGCGGTCGTTAACACAGCGACAACGCCTGACATGACAGCACACCCTACCCTAAATTGATAAGCGGGTCCTTCCCGAACTTCACGAGAAAAAATGCCATGAAACGACTTTTAAACGCATTCGCCCTCACCATCGGCTTGCTGGTCGCATTAACCAATGCCTCGGCCCAGCGACTGCAGCAGGTTTTTGAAACCCCGCAGCAAGCCATGGAAGCCTTTGGCCAGGCTGTGCAAGCCAAGGACTCCGCGGCCCTGGTTGCCATACTCGGTGCTGACTATCAGGATGTCATTCCTCCTGTGAGCAAAGACGACTACCAGAAGTTTGTCGCCGCCTGGACCAAACAGCACAGCCTCAAGATGGACTCGGCTGACCGCGCCCACATCGAAGTCGGTGGGGACGGCTGGCTGTTACCGATTCCCATGGAAAAAATCCGTGCCGGGTGGTTCTTTGACATGGACGCCGCCGAAGAGGAGGTGCGGATTTTCAATATTGGGGCAAACGAGTTGGCGGTCATCAAGACCATGATGGCCTACTACGATGCTCAGAATGAATATGCCGAAAAAGACCGCTTGGGCGACGGTGTGCTGCAATATGCGCAGAAAGTGCGCAGCACGCCAGGACGCATGGATGGCCTGTACTGGCCCACCAACGCCGGCGAACCGCAAAGCCCATTGGGTGAACTCTTTGCCCAAGCGGCTGCACGCAGCGGAATCGATCGTGAGGGCTTTCATGGGTATCACTACCGCATCCTCACCGCCCAGGGCAAGAACGCCCAAGGTGGTGCCCAGTCCTACGTCGTCAATGGTCGCATGATCGGCGGTTTTGGCCTGGTCGCCTGGCCCGTTGACTATGACGAAACCGGCGTAATGAGCTTCATCGTCAACCACCAAGGCGTGGTTTACGAAAAGAACCTTGGCCCGGACACGGCACGTGTGGTCAAGCAGATTACGACCTTCAACCCCGACGCGTCCTGGCAACAGGTCAAGTAATTTCGATCACGACAGGCGCGCCCTAAGAGTCTGGTCCAGATGGCGCGTAGGGAATGGGGAAGAAAAAGGCATCAATTCCCTCCTGGACGCGTGTCCCTTCAGTACTGGATTGGGAAGGGATGGTCTCAATCCAGTTCATCGCATTGTTCTGGTGTTGCGCCGAAATCTGCCGGTGAAAGTTGACCTGACCGGCGTTGGGCTGCCCATCCCGGTTATTCCAGAGCATCTCAAAATATTTTCGGTACGCATTCCATAGATTGGGTGAGGCGATGTTCGGTCCGCTCCAGATATCGGACCCCGGTTTTGCACTGACGATCGTACCCGCCTGCCAGAGTTTTCCACTGCCTTGACCCGGTTCGTCCAGGTTCGATGACGTGACATACAGTTTGCGTAGTTCCTCGTGCCCGACCACATCAAGCAACACCAACTTGTTATGCATGTCATAGGGGGTCGTGGGGTCGACAGCCTGGCCGGCCGCATTGAATACGGTCCAGACCTTTCCTGAAACCAGCGAGTAAGGATTTCCGCTGGCGGCTGACTGCACCGGGACTTGCGCAGCGTCATTCAGGTTGCTGAAGGTTCGCCCGCTCTGCACTTTCTGATTCTGGAACTGATAGAGAAACCGGACCTGAAGGTTTCCGGGAAACTGCACGTCGACCAACTCGGCCGAGGTTTTATCTTCCGTCTGATGCGTGGCAAACCCCTGCCGCACGAATTTCCAGAGATTATTGACAAAAGCGTTCTCTTCACCGACCTCGAACACCAGTACATCCAGGCGAACCGAGCGACCCTGCCGCAGCTGGCGGGCAGCGTCATAAATGGCGTTGTCATACCAATTTATCGTGCCATCCTGATGCTGGCCCGTGATGGCGGGATTGATGTACGCCGGCCAATTCTGATCGTTGGTAGCGGTCGTCCCCCCGACAAACCCGTTCGAACGGCCAGCATAGAACTGAACCACATAATTCCCGATTGCTGCGTCTGGCAAGGCCGTCCCGCTGGAGTTCAGGGTGCCTGTTCCCCCGGCAAATCTGGAATGTCCGGTGTTGAACTCGACCGCATCGGCCAACTGACGAAAGTGTCGGTAAAGCACGGGTGTTTTTTCAACGAACCTGAGCGAGTTGTTGGCCTTACAGGTCAGGCCGACCGTCTGGAGATTCAGTGAACCATGGACCGTGAAAAACTTGTCGACGCCATTGCCCAGCTGGAAAACTTTGGCATGGGTCTCGTCTGGCGTCTTCAGCTGGCTATTTTTTTCGATCAGCACGATGGCCTGGCTGGCATAAGCTGGTATCAACCCTTTAAGTTGCTCCACATTATTCCGGCTGGCACCGACCAGTATCCTGGTCGAGTCAAGCCGGTTACATTGATTTGCCAGGCTCAACACCAGCCGCGCCGCATCATTCCTGGCTTGTTGCACGGTATGCGTATCAAACTGGACCCCCGCCTTGTCAGTAATCTGGCAGGAGTAGTCCGTGTTCAAAAAACCCATGTCAATGTCCAGCGCATAGCTGCCGGGGTGGCTGATGCAGTCGTTGAGCGGCGTCAGCCAGGGATTGAGTCTGGGATTTTCGAGTGAATGTTCAGGCGTGGCGCCAACCCATGCGGGGCAACAACATGCCACCGTAACCAAGAGGCCCATTTGAAAGTAAGACGTCATCTTTATTTTCATTTTCATGGTTGCTCCGCAATGGTTACGTCCTGCAATCGCCTTTCAGGCACCACGCACCTTACGCCGACTTCAGGGCAATTCGCTGATACAACGCACCCAGTAAATCCGTTTGCGTGACGATCCCCAGTACTTTGCGCTTGTCATCGACGATCGGAATATGCCGGATGCTTTTTACCGCGACTTGACGCAGGATATCCGCAATGGGTGTGTGCCCTTGCACCGCATAGACTTCACGCGACATGATCTGTCCCACCACTTCGGCCTTTTCCGAATGCGTGCCTGGCGTCCGCTTGAGCAACCCCTGAAGACGCACTGCGATCCCGGCGGTGGTGGTGTCATCGATCTGACGCAGATAATCGGCGATCGTCAAAATTCCGATCAGCGTATTGAAATTATCAACCACTGGCAGGGCTTTGATTTTGTGTTTTCGCAACAAATTCCAAGCTTCTTCAAGATCGGTACCAAAATTTACAGTCACCAGGTCTCGGGACATCACTTGCGCGCAGGTCAGTGCGACATTGCGTTCAAAGGCATGGACGATGGCAAGGTTGTACATCCGCACGAGTTCATCTTCCTGAATGTCGACGAACGTATCCATCGTTTTCATGGCGCTTTTCAGATCCGGATGCGTCAGCCCTGCCCGCTCAAAGGGTGTGCCATCCTTGGTCAAGTGAATGTTCTGGGGCGCCTGACTCGGGCGGTAGGGATAGCGACGCTTGAGTGCGAGATTATTCACCAGCACCGATGCCAACAAAATGACCAACCCATTGAGCGCGACCAGCCCGAGCGTGGGTCCGATTCTTTGGGCAGAATATTCTCCGTCGAGCACGATGAATAACGCGATCGCGCCGCCCGACGGATGGATACAGTTGAATCTGGCCATCAGCCAGATCGTCGCTGCCACCGCCACGGCGGCAGCCAGCTGCGGCACTGGAATGAGCGCCATGCTGGTCAGTGCTGCCAGTGTGGAAAAAAAGTAACTGCCCATGATCGACCAGGGCTGGGCCATCGGGCTGTGTGGAAGCGTGAACAACACCACGGCACTGGCGCCGACCGGCGCGATCAACCAGTGCGAGGCAACCGGCATGCTGTGCAGGATGAGCCCGCACAGGCCGACACCCAGCAAAGCACCGAGCGCAGAACGCCATCGCTCGGCCACCGAGAGTGCCGGGGTATCGACTGAAAATAACGTCGCAGCGATTGACTGAATTCTTTTGTACATGCCGACGCGTCCTTGCTTATATGTTTTGTGTGCAGACTTGTGGTCAGGCCAGATGGCGCACGACGGGCTAGTCTAGTCCAGTCACGCAAATTCGAAATGGCGACCTTGCGTTTGCCCGGTTTCTGGTCAACACTATTTAAGCGTCAACCAGAACAACAATAGTGGGACAAACAATCGGCATGCATAAAGCCACCTTACACCTGTCAATACCCGTCAAGGACATTGCGTCCACGCTGTTTTTTTATCACGACCTTCTTGGCTGCAGTGTTTCACGCGTCATAGACGACCGTGTCGACATCGAATTTTTCGGCCATCACCTTGTTGCCCAACTGTCGGGCGTTGAGGCCTCGCACGTGTCGGTCAATATTGGTAAAAACCCTTATCCTTTGCGCCATTTTGGAGTGATTGTTCAAACTGCCATTTACGAGAAGATGCTGATTGCCCTGCGCACGGCCAACGCCGTGTTTGCCATGCAGCCCGATCGTATTTTTATCGGCACTCCCCGCGAACAATCGGTATTCCTTGTGTTCGACCCTTCTGGCAACGCCGTTGAGGTCAAGGGCATGGATGATCCCGAGCAAGTTTTTTCTGCGCAGTAACCAGGTTTTCAGAACAATAAACAGAGATCGAGGCACCAACATGCAATGGTTCAAAACGTTCAAGCGCGCGACGTCACTGCTAGTCGTCATGGCCGCGTCCTGCGGGCCGGCGATGGCAGCCGATTACCCCAACAAGCCCATACGAATGATCATCGGCTACTCGGCGGGCGGAGCCGCTGACAAACTGATCCGGCCGATTGCCGATCATGTTTCAAAGTCCATTGGCCAGCCATTCATCATGGAATACCGTCCGGGCGCAGGTGCTTCGATCGCGCTGGACATCACATCCAAGGCACCCGCCGACGGCTATACGCTGCACATCACGGACTCGGGTCCCATGGTGATCTTGCCCAACATGAGAAAGCTTGGCTATGACCCGCTCAAGGACTTCACCTCGGTCGCCATGCTTGCCGGTGGTGGCACGGTGATCCTCGTGCGTCCGGACTCGGCCGCGAAAGATCTGAAGACGCTCGTGTCGCTGGCCAAGGCCAACCCGGCGAACTGGAGCTATGGCACGTCCGGAATTGGCGGTGTGGGCCATCTGGCTGGCGAACAATTCAAGGTCGCTGAAAACCTGAACCTCACGCACGTGCCCTACAAAGGTGGCGCGCCGGCGGTCGTGGAGTTGCTCGGCGGGCATGTGCCCTTCCTGTTCTCGTCGCTCGGTTCGGCAGCGACACAGATCGAGGCAGGCAGCCTCAAGCCCCTCGCCGTCACATCCTTGAACCGCAGCGTGCTGTTGCCCACGGTACCCACGCTTGCCGAATCGGGTTACCCCGGTTTTGATGCATCCATCTGGTACGCCATCGTCGGCCCAAAGGGATTACCGCCCGAAGTCATGGCCAAGCTGGTTCCAGCCTTTAACGCCGCGCTGAAAGACCCTGCCATCGTCAAACTCATCCAGGCAGACGGCTACGACGCCATGCCCATGACGCCCGCCAAGATGGACGCACTCGTCCAACAAGATTTTGCACATTGGGGTCAGGTCATCAAGGATGCCAAGGTTGTCGATGAGTAACACCCATGACCGTTCAAAGTCTGACAAACTGTTACTGTGGCGCTTGACGCAATTGACCGAGGTGAAAAATGTCTGCTATCGGTAATTTTCTCTGGTTTGTGCTGGGTGGTGTGTTCATGGGCCTGGCCTGGTGGATCGTGGGCATTTTCGCCTACATATCCATTATCGGCATCCCCTGGGGTAAGGCCTGCTTTGTCATCGGCCAGTTTGCTTTTTTCCCCTTCGGCAAAGAAGCCGTGAACAGAAAGCACCTGACCCGTCAGGACGATATCGGGACAGGCGCGCTGGGCACATTGGGCAATGTCATCTGGTTTATTTTCGCGGGTGTCTGGCTGGCAATTGGTCACGTATGCTGGGCGATCGGCTGTTTTGTCACCATCATTGGTATCCCCTTCGGGATTCAACACCTGAAGCTCGCCGGCATTGCACTGGCGCCGATCGGGAAAACAATCGTTGACAAGGAAGTCGCCGCAGCGGCACGTTCAAGCAATGCACAGGCAACCGTCACCCACCTCAGGCGCTAAATCCCGCAGGGATCTTAGCCAGGATCGGCTTGGGTGGCTATGACGTTCATATCACCTTTAACACCCGGAGATTTTGTATCTCTTCCAGTGTCAGCCCCAGGTGAGTAAAAAATTCCAGGTTGTGCTCGCCGACGCCTGGACCAGTTCGACGCGGTCGATGACGGATGCCTTCTACCCTGGGCACGACACAGGGTGCCGGCACCGAGCCAACATCAGGATCGTCCAGCCGGATCACGGATTCTCTGTGCTTGACTTGCGGATCTGCCATCACATCGGCAATGCCGTAGACCTTGGTGTGCGGAATATCGGCCTCGGTCAATCGTCGCTCGAGGTCCGAAAAGCGCATTGAACCAAACCAGAGCGCAATCGCGGAATCAATTTCATCAACATGGCGACAGCGGTCAGGATTAGTCTGCAATCGCGGATCCGATAGCCAGTCGGCCCGATCCATGACTTTGCATAAGCGCTGAAACATCTGGTTGGATGATGCCACCAGCGTGACCCAGGCATTGTCCTGGGTTTGATACATGTTGGAGGGGGCTGTGTAGCCTGCCTTATTGCCAACATGGCTGCGCTCGACGCCAAGGAATTCATACTCGACCGCCAGTGGATCCAGCAATCTGAAAATGGCCTCGGTGGCCGACAGGTCGATTTCAAAGCCCTTCTGCCCTGGATTGGTTCGCATCGATACCATTGCCGATGCAATACTGAAGGCGCCAAACACGCCCGAGATCAGATCCCCGATCGGAACGTTTGGGTGCTGCGGGCCACTCGCGGGCGTACCGATCAAATTCGTCAGCCCACTCATTGCTTCGAATATCCTGGCGTACCCGGGTCGCGTGGCATATGGACCCGTCTGGCCAAAGCCGGTCAACCGAAGCACCACCAACCGTGGATTGGCCTGATGCAGCGCATCAAGGCTGAGGCCCCAGCGATCAAGTGTTCCAGTTCTGAAATTTTCAACCAGCACATCTGCATTGGCCACCGCCCGAAGCAGCACGGCCCGGCCCTCGGGTTTGCGCACGTCGAGCGTGACACCCCGTTTATCACGATTGACGACTTTCCAGTAAAGCGCGTGTTCAGGGGTCGTGGGTGCAAGGCCCCTGAGCGCGTCCGAGCCATCAGGCAATTCAATCTTGGTCACGTCAGCGCCCAGGTCGCCGCAAAGTGTTGCGGCAAATGGCGCCGCCAGCACTGTTGACAAGTCAAGAATTTTTATTCCATGCAGCAAGGGCGAACGATCAGTCATAGGTGGCCGTGGTTTATCAGGAAAATGGGGTCAATAGCGATAGTTGAGCAGATTCGTAAAAAAAGAAACAACTATTTTGACGAACTGCACAGTTCACAAATCTGTTGTCTCACGATTCAAAATCAATGAACATACAGATCTGAACCAGATGGAATCTCACATGATCCAGCAACCCGCCAAGAATGCCGAACGCCTGGCCGACATTCAACAGTTTGTTCGTGATATCGCCATCCCGGCGGAAGCCGAGGTGGTACGAACCAACGAAATCCCACCGTCAATTGTCGAGATCATGCGCCAGCGAGGCTATTTTGGCTGGAGCATTCCGATTGAATATGGTGGCCAGGGCCTGACGACTGAAGAGTTGGCCATGGCCAACATCGAACTTTCAAAAGCAGCCACTGCCTTTCGTGCCCGCGCCGGCACCAACACCGGCATCGGTGCCGAATCACTCATACAGGATGGCACCGAGGATCAAAAGCGGTGCTGGCTGCCACGACTGGCCAGCGGAGCGGTGACTGGCTGCCTGGCTCTCACCGAGCCCGAGGCAGGCTCGGACGCGACGGCACTGCGCACGTCCGCGAGGCTCACCGAAACCGGCGATGGCTCACGCTGGCTGATCAGCGGAACCAAGCGCTACATTACCAACGCACCGATCGCCGATCTATTTACCGTTTTCGCCCGCACCGATCCGTTGGACCTGAGCCATCGCGGCATCAGCGCCTTTCTAGTCGAACGCCAGACGCCAGGCCTGAGCACCGGACCGGAGCATCGCAAGATGGGGCAAGCCGGGTCGCCCGTGTCGGAAGTCTATCTGGAACAAGTTTCTGTCAGGCCAGAAGATATCGTCGGTCTGGAAACGGGGAAGGGGTTCCTGACAGCGATGAAGACCCTGAATAAGCAACGCATCAACCTGGCAGCGCTGTGCATCGGGCCTGCCATGCGCTTGCTTGAAGAAGCCCTTGCGCACGTCAAGACGCGCAAGCAATTCGGCCAACGCATCGCCGACTTCCAACTGGTGCAGGCCATGCTGGCCGAGAGTCAGGTAGAAATTGCGGCAGCGACTGCCCTGGTCATGGAAACCGCGCGTGCGCGCGATCGCGGCGAGGACGTCGCCCTGCAGGCTTCCATGTGTAAATATTTTGCTTCCGAAATGTGCGGACGCGTCGCAGACCGTGTGGTCCAGATATTCGGCGGTGGTGGGTACTGCGCCGATATTGGCGGTCCCATCGAAATGCTATATCGGGACGTGCGCCTGTTTCGCCTGTATGAGGGCACCAGTCAGATCCACTTATTGAATATTGCAAAAAGAATCTTGAAGTAATTTTCGAACGCTCAAATAAGAAAATACGGAGACCCCTATGAGATTCGCGTGTCGCATGATGATCGCCGCGGTGCTGTTACTCGGTGCCGCAGGCGTGGCGAGTGCTCAGTCCTGGCCGGCCCGGCCGATCCGGATCATTTCGCCCTTCCCGGCTGGTGGCTCCAATGACATCGCGACCCGTGTTGTTGGCGAAAAATTGGCCGCCCGCCTTGGGCAACCCGTTATTGTTGAAAACAAACCTGGCGCCAATACCAGGATCGCGTCGGCACTGATTGCCAAGTCGGATCCGGATGGCTACACGCTGATGATGGCGGCAGCACCGCACACGACCAATCCCGCCCTGTATGGTGAACTGCCGTACGACACGTTGAACGACTTCACCCCCATCGTTCAGGTCGTGCGCGCGCCCCTGTTCTTGCTCGTCCCTGCGAATTCCCCGATCCGGTCGGTCAAGGATTTGCTGGAACTTGCGGGCAAACCAGGCGCTCAGGTGAATGTATCGAGCCCAGGCAACGGCACTGCACCCCATCTCGCGCTTGAGTTGTTCAATAATATTGCCAAGTCCAATATGACCCATGTCCCGTACAAAGGTGATGCGCCAGCGGTCACAGACCTGATCGGCGGGCAGCTCACGGCAGGGATTCATCCGATCGTGGCGGCTCTTTCGCAAATTCAGGCCGGCAAGCTGCGTGCGATCGCCGTGTTTGGCTCACAGCGCTCTTCCCTGCTTCCTGGGGTCCCTTCACTTGGTGAACAGGGTTATCCGGATACCGGCGTCTACACATGGTTTGGGCTGCTGGGGCCGTCCAGGATGCCGGCTGCAGTCGTGGCTCGCCTGAACCGTGAGGTCAATGCCATTCTTGAGCAACCAGACATCTTGCAACGATTTGCAGCCATTGGGATGGAGCCTGTCGGAGGCAGTTCCGAACAGTTTGCACGCTTTATTCTTGACGATGTCAACAAATGGAATATCCTGGTCCAGACGCGTGACATCAAGGCCAACTAGACCGGAATCCACCACGTTGTCCACAGGCCGTCAACACGCACTTTAGTAGCCATATAGGGCTGAAAGGCAAGCCAAGTAAAGGTGTTTGCAGCGACAGCCGCATATTGACTGATCGTGATGCCACAAAGCGTTCATCAAACGGTCATATGCATGGTTTGAATGATTTCGTCAGTTCGAAACCAACCAGCATTTTCTGCCCAAATTTGCTCAACAATTTCCACATTTCATACAGGTTTGCTCATCGTGTCTTGACATTGTCTGGTTTTTTTATGAATTTACCCACACCAGCCCATGTCGATCCATCCGGTCAAACTGCCCTGCTGACACGGTATATGAAAGGCGTATGACGTGACCCAATCGGAAATATCGTCTTGATCCACCTGTCCTGGCTCCGGTTCTTCAGGAATAGTCACCAATATGAGCAACTTTGATGCAGTGAAGTGACGACCGAATCAGGGCGCGGGTTTTCGCACTTATGCATAAAGTTATCCACAAGCTTAACCCCGTGTTTTGGGGAGAACTCATTCAACGTTTTTGACATCTGAACCGATCGGCTCAAGCCGACTTGATCCATCGTAATAACGGGTGAATCAGGCGGGTATTAATATCTCAAAAAAATGTATATTCAAGGCTTGTCGTCAGGTGAAAGAACAATGAAGAGTCAACCATGAAGATCAACCTGAAATTAATAGCACCGGTAATCGTCTGGCTGGTCCTTTACCTGATACCCATTCCCGAGGGACTCAAGGCAAACCAATGGCATTACTTCGCCATATTTGCGGCGGTGATTACAGGGCTGGTACTTGAGTCCATGCCGGTCGGGGCAGTCGGCCTGATTGGCCTGACCTTTGCCGCCGTCATGGGCTATGTCGAACCCGACCCAAACAAGTCCCTGCGCTGGGCGCTCTCAGGTTTTTCCGAAAGCACTGTGTGGCTGATCGTCGGTGCCTTCATCTTTGCCATCGGTTACCGCAAAAGCGGTTTGGGCAAGCGCATCGCCCTCCTGCTGGTACGCGCCCTGGGACGTCGCACACTTGGACTGGGTTATGCCGTCATGCTTTCTGATCTGGTGCTGGCGCCAGCGACACCTTCTAACACCGCACGCAGCGGTGGCACGATCTACCCCATCGTGAGCAATATTCCAAAGATTTTCGGATCCGAACCCGGGCCCACCGCAGGAAAGATCGGCACTTATGTCATGTGGACAGCGTTCGCCAGCACTGCCGTCACCAGTTCACTTTTCCTGACCGCACTTGCACCCAATGCAGCGGCCCTTGCCATTGCGAAGAAAACAACTAATGTCGACATTTCCTGGTCGCAATGGTTTGTTGGCTTTGCGCCGCTTGGCATCCTGCTGCTCATCCTGGTGCCCTTACTGAGCTATCTGATCTGCCGTCCCGAAATCAAGGAAAGCCCCGAGGTTGTCACCTGGGCCAATGCTGAACTCAAACGCATGGGTCCACTGACACGCAACGAGTGGGTGATGTCAGGGCTCGTCATCCTGGCGATGTTTTTATGGATCACCGGATCGAATCCAAACATCAGCTTGCCCTACCTGGGAGCGAACTATATCAATGCGACGATGGTGGTGCTGGTCATCATCTCACTGCTTCTTATCACGCGGGTTGTCGACTTTGCGGACATCGTTGCCGAAAAAAGCGCTTGGGAAGTCCTTTTTTACTTCACATCGCTGCTCACCCTGTCGTCTGGTCTGAATGAAATCGGTTTCATCCGCTGGGTCGCGGAATTATTCGCCAAGCCACTCGCCGGCACGTCAGCCACGGTCGCCCTGGTGGCGCTTGTGGCATTGTTCTTCTGGATCCACTATTTCTTTTCCAGCATCACGTCACATGCGGCTGCGGTCTTGCCTGTCGTGCTGGCCGTTGGCATGAGCGTGCCGGGCGTGTCCGCGCCGCTGCTGACCATGCTGTGCTGCTATTCGCTCGGTTTGATGGGGGTCATATCGCCCTATGCGACGGGGCCGGCCCCGATGTATTTCGGAAGCGGCTTCATTGGCAAAAGAGATTTCTGGAAGTTTGGGTTGATCTTCGGACTCATCTACTTCGCGGGCCTGATCGTCATTGTCCTGCCCTGGCTGAAGTTTGTCGGATAGCGCGCACGGTGGCGAGCGCCTGCGCTTGCCCTCGCCAATCACCCAAACGATGGCTTCGGCATCGCACACGCTTGCTGGATCAGTTCGGCCAGCACCTTGAGACCCCTGTCGGCCTGCTCTTCAGTCGCATGACTGAAGTTGAGCCTGAGTTGCCCGCAACCGCTATGCGTTGTTATTAAAAACGATTCGCCTGGCATGAAAGCGACACCGCGCTCGATTGCCTGGGGAAGAAGCTTGCGGGTGTCGATCGACTGATTGAGAGTGATCCAGAAAAATAGTCCGCCAGGTGGAGTCTGCCAGGTCGCCAACTGACCAAAGTGACGGCCAAGCGCCCGTTCGAAAGCATCCCTGCGCTGTCGATAGCGTTGAGCGAGTTCTGTCAGACGCGACTGACGATTCGAATCATTGAGTTGCCCAAGTACGAGCCATTGGCTGACCCGGTTGCTGTGCAGGTCCGCCGCTTGCTTGAGGCGCGTCAGGAACGGCAAGAGCTCGGGTGAGGCCACCAGATAACCCAGGCGCAGTCCCGGTGCCAGACTCTTTGAAAACGAGCCCTGATATATCCACGGGGCTGTCTTGAGTCGCGCGCAGACCGGGCTGCGGTCACAGTCGTCATACACGAGATCACGATACGGGTCGTCTTCGAACAATGGAGTGTGCGTCGCGTCGCAGGCCTGGGCCAGGGTGTCACGTTGTTCACGCGTCAGGCAACGGCCGCTAGGATTCTGGAAAGTCGGGATCGCGTAGGCAAAGGCGGGCTTGCCCTGACTGAAGGCCTGGGCGTCAGTTGCCTGGGCATCGTAGGCCAGCAATGCGGCACCAAAAAACCGGAACACCTGCAAGGCTGCCAGATAGGTGGGCGTTTCGACCGCCACGGGCGTGCCAGGATCAATAAACAACTTTGCAACCAGGTCAATACCTTGCTGCGATCCGGACAGCACCAGCACCTGTTCAGGCGTGCAGGGCAAGCCGACCTCAAGCAGGTCCTGGGCGATGCGCTGACGCAGGTCCCAATCGCCCTCGCTCGCGCCATATTGCAAAACCCGCGGAGGCATGTCGTCCAGACTGAATTCAGGAAAACTCTCTACGGCGGGCAACCCTCCAGCAAAGGAAATCATGCCAGGCCGGTCGACCACGGCCAGGATTTCGCGGATCGGTGAAGGCTGTAACCCAGCGATTCGAGAAGAAAGCTGTGTCCTGGCAGAAGCAGAAAATGCATGCATGAGTAGGCGCCTATTAAATGTCAATATACTTGACCTATCGACAGGTTAAAGGCAACTGACTATTATGTCAATATGATTGACCAACAAAAACCCCAACACGCGTCCACCGCGAGTGCCAGTGCGCCAACTGCCAACGACAATGGGTTGCGCACAGCGATTGAGCAGTTGTACTTTGGCTATCGCGCCTTTACGGCCTTGCCCGACCGGATTCTCGAGCGTCGCGGCTTAGGGCGGGTTCATCACCGTATTCTCTATTTTGTCGGCCGCCATCCACTGACCACCGTCAATGATTTGCTGGCCACACTCAACGTCAGCAAGCAGGCACTCCATGCACCGTTGCGACAGTTGATTGCAATGAACCTGATCGCGATTAACACGGCCGACCATGACCGGCGCGTCAGGCAACTGGCGCTCACTCCTTCCGGGGAACATTTGGAAATGCAGCTGACCGGCACGCAGATGAAACAGTTGAGCGCCATTTTCGACCAGGTAGGACTCGCTGCCGAATCAGGCTGGCACGAGGTCATGCGGCACCTGAGTGCCCAGTAACGGCGTATTGTTGACGCAAGCTTGCATTCCCCGGGCATCCGGCTGAAATCTGGCTCAGCCTCGTTTAACGAAATGCCAGCGTCATGCCCTCTTGTTCGACGATGCTCATCATTCGCAACAGAATTTCCTCACGAATGCCCAGGAAGGCATCCCAGTGGGTGGTGTCGACATACGCGAACACCTCGATGTCGAGCGAACTGGCCCCAATGCCGACAAATCGTGCACGCGACGATGCCGCATCGACACGCGGATCAGCGCTCAGCAGTGCGCGAAACTTCGTGAGGATGATGTTGAGCTGTGCGGGTGTGGTCTTGACTGGCAGCCCGATAATAGTCTGGATCAGGATCCGATCTCGTCGCGAGAAATTAATAATCGGCATGCCGGCCAGGGTTCCGTTTGGAATCGTGGTGAGCGTACGGTCAAGGCTACGGATGCGGGCAGAACGAATGCCAATTGCCTCGACGGTTCCTAACGACTGACCGTACTGACAAAGATCCCCCACCCGCACGGGCTTGTCGGCGAACAGATTCAGGCCACCGATCAGGTTCTCAATCGTGGGTTGGGCAGCCAGCGCGACTGCCAACCCGCCTACCCCCAGCCCTGCGACAATACCGTACACCGGCACCCCCACATGATCAGCGCCAATGGCGACCATCGTTGCCCCGGCAATCGCCCCAAAAAGGCGCGTGCCAAGGCGTACGAGATGGGCATCCACACTTTCTGTCGCGATGCGGGGTGAGGCGAGAATCGTCTCGGCAATGACCGAGGCGAAACGCCACGCCATCCACGCACCGGCCAGGTACATGACCGCCTCAACCGTGATTTCAACCCGGCTGGCGGCGGAACCCAGAAAATTCAGTTGCACCAGGACGAGATAGGCCGCCGTGGGCACCGCCAGCAGAACGTACCCCGGCATGACCAGTTGCGCTGAGGCACGCAGGAGTCGTTGCCCTTCACCCCCGAGTCGCGAGACGCGATAGGCCACAAACAGGAGAAGCGTAAATAGAAGCAGAATCAGTACGAACCCGATCCACTTCCAGACAGACTGGTCGGCTACCGTCTCACGAAACGAGGCCGGCATCGCCGCGATCCACCGGTGGGGAATCATCCAGCCCCCGCTGATGTGGATATTTTTATAGATGTCCTTGAACGAGGCCGCACGCAGGTAGGGCTGTGTGCTGATCATTTCATAAAAGTCGCCGGCTCGCGCAACGGTGTCTGAACTAAACAGAAACTCGCCTGTGTGTGGCCCGCTTTGTACGCGCGTCAGTGCAATTTCCGTATCGGGAATCACCCACCGTTGTGCATCCGCCGCAGGCATTTTCTTGATCTGATCCGCATCCGGAATCTCGTCGGATGGCGGCAGTGGAACTTTGCTCAGGATTTCGTAGAGTGCCATCGCGACTGAGCGCCCCGTCTTGGGGCGCGCCGCAGGGGCGACGTCACTCAAGTCCAGGCTCTGGAGCACGCCACCTGAAAGCTGAATCAAGTGTTCGTACTTCACGCGCGAGGGCGAAGGCACGTAATCATGAATCAGAAAATCACCTACCGAATCGGCCGAGGCGAAGAACGTCTCGAGCGCCGCGCGCGGACTTGAACGATCTGCCGGCTTGAGTGGGTGCAGTGTGTCGCCAAAGGCACTTGACGCACCCAGCGACAACACCAGCACAGCCACAAAGACCCGAATCCATTTGAACGCTGTCAGGACCATTGTCAGAAATCTCTTGAAAGTGATTTGGCAGTCACTATTGTGTCAAATCCAGATCCTTTTTAGCAGCAGAAAAGAGTTTGTTCTGGCTGTCGAGGTATTCAGAATATTCTTTGGGTCCGAGCAGCTTGATTTCAGCGCCAAAGCCGCCAAGGTTCTCGGCAATTTGTGTCTTGTATTTTTCGGTCGCTTTTTCAGCTGCGGAATAAATCGCGTCAACCACTTCCTTCGGCGTGCCCTTGGGGGCAGAAATCCCGTAATACCCCGGGCTGGCAATCTTGTAGCCCAGTTCCTGGAAGGTTGGAATATCGGGGAACGCCTTCAAACGCGTCGTCCCAAACGTCGCAAGCGGTCGCAGTGTGCCGGCGCGGATGTGTGCAAGCGCGGGGGCCACGGCCGACGACGCCATTTCCACATGACCGCCAAGTAGCGCGGTAATCGCGGGTCCACTTCCCTTTTCAGGAATATGCGTCCATTTGACACCCGCCTCGTTGGCAAAAATCTCGGCCAGCAGGTGTGTCACGCCCATCGCCCCTGACGTCGTATAGTTGATCTTGCTTGGAAATTTCTTCGAGTAGTCCACCAGGTCCTGCAAATTCTTCCAGGGTGAACTTGAGGCCACCAGCAGCATGAACCCGCCCTCGGACAACGAGGCGATCGGTGCAAAGGATTCCGTGGTGTATTTGATGTCCTTATTGAACAAGGGAACCACCACAAGCGAACCCTGCGATGTGCCGACGAGCGTGTAGCCATCGGGCTTGCTCGCCGCCACCTGGCCCGCCCCGACCCCGCCGCCTGCGCCCGCCTTGTAGATCATGATGGCAGGTTGCCCCAGGAATTCGCCCATCTTGTCGATAAATGGCCTGAGCATGTTGTCGGTATCGCCCGGCGCAAAGGGAATCACCACCTGAACAGTCTTGATGGGAAATTTATCCTCAGCCTGGGTTGCAGACCCGAGCAAACTTGCCATGACCGCAATAGCCGCCAGTATTTTTTTATGATTCATGTTGTCTCCGTCCTTGTCAGATATTTTCACCGGCCATCGGGCGCATGATTGTTATCACCCGACCGGCGTGCATGCAGTCACCTTATGCGAACCACTCGCACCGGGTACTCAATCACATTTCGCGGTCATCCCGCCATCCACAATCAGTTCAGTACCGGTAATGAACCTTGCCTCATCCGAAGCCAGGAATAACGCCGCATTTGCGGTGTCGCGACCATCGCCCGTGAACGGCATGGGGATACGAGCCTGCCGGCGCTTGAGCAGTGTCTCAACATCGCCCCCACTCTGCGTATTCGCCAGCACAGCATCCACAAGTGGCGTATGCAACTGCCCCGGCAGCACCGTATTGATGCGTATGCCTTTCTTGGCATATTCCACCGCAACAACCCGGCCAAACTGAATGACACCCGCCTTGGCTGCCGCGTAGCCAACCTGCGGCGACCCGCTAAAGCGAATACCGGATATTGACGCGATGTTGACAATCGCCCCGGCGCCCTGTGATTCCATCACCGGCATCACATACTTGCACATCAGGAAAACCGATTTCAGGTTCAGGTCAATCTGCGCATCCCAGCTTTCTTCGCTCAGGACAACCGGGCCACCGGGCGCGGGGCCGCCGACGTTATTGACCAGAAGGTCGATGGTGCCATACCGGGCAATGCAAGCCGTGACGAGCTCGGCAATCGCGCGACTATCTGTCACGTCGGCCACATGAGGCGTGAAATCACCACCGAACGCATGGATCATATCGCGCGTTTCAGTCATCGCGTCCAGACTCTTGTCGACAGCAAAAACGCGTGCGCCCTCCTGGGCAAACCGAACCGAAATCGCCCGGCCGTTGCCCCATCCTGGCCCCACGCAGCCCGCGCCAGTCACGATGACCACTTTATTTTCAAGTCTAAGTTTTGGGACAAACATGTTGGTGTGTTGTTCGGTTATTGGATGTTGAAAAGCCACTCGGGCACTTGTTTGCCCACCTGTCATCGCAATATACACACCCTGACCGGGAACGTGTTGCGCCAGGCTTGATTGCTGCAATGCAGCATTGCAACAGTCAATCCTGAAAAATCGCGCCGTTGGCCACCCTCGGGGAGGGTACGGCCTCGAAACCTATCAGCGCTGCACCGACTGTTTGCAACCACGTATCTTGATGGCAGTATCGAGTGCAATCCGGATGTCTCGCAATTCCGCGAGCGCATCCCGCGCATCCGAATAATCATCAAGGTTAAAGAGCCCCAGTCCAAGTGTTGCAAGCGTTGCCGCGCCGATCAAATTGGTCGCAACCTGGGTTTGTGTTGCTGATTTCAGGCTAGCGGCCAGTTCAGTTTCTGCCGCCAGATAATCCGGGTATTCTTCAAGCAACTCGCTGCAACTCGCCGCGTCAATGAGTCGCTGATCTTCCGGATCGATCTTCACGTAGCTAGACGTGGAGGAACATGCAACCATAAGCCATGACAGAAAAATCGGTAACGCTCTACGATACAGCTTCATTTTTACTCACCCGTTGCAGTGAACATTTCCCACTAATTTACACCCGCCGATGCGTCATGAAAAAAATTCAAAGTAGCGTCCCAGCCCGCTCGCCCTCGCGGAGCGCCGCGTGATCGCCTGAGCCAGAATGTCCTCCTGGCCCTCGATCAAGGTAAAACTCGTACGGGCACGCGTGATCCCTGTGTAAACCAGTTCGCGGCTCAGGTGTTCATTGCGACCGGATGGCAGCACCAGCGCGACATGCTCAAATTCCGACCCCTGGCTTTTGTGAACGGTCATGGCGAAAGCCGTTTCGACATGCGCCAGTCTGCTGACAGAAACGGAACGCTGGCGCTCTCCATCCTGAAAATAGGCACGCAAGGCAGTCCGGTTCAGGTGGCTGGGCAGCACCACCCCCACATCACCGTTAAAGACCCCCAAGTCCGGATCGTTTCTGGTCACCATGACGGGTCGACCGGCAAACCATTCCCCTCGGCCGGCGAGCAACCCCCGCTGAATCAATGCGGCCTGGACAGACCGATTCACGGCCTGGGTTCCCCAATCGCCTTCGTTCACGGCGCAAAGAATTCGAAACCGATCAAAGGCGACCAGCACACGCTTGACCCACTCAGTGTGAGCCGCCTCATCAGCGAATGGTTGCGCGCTGCGGTGATGCACGTGCGACAGATAATCGGCGTAGCAGGCCGCAGCGCCCGGGCGCCCGTTGACGGCAACCTCGAATACGGTCTCGGGTGTTGAATGCGTGAACGCAAAGACGGCGCCTGTGGTGTCGCCAGTCAGTACTTGTCTGGCTTGCAGGGCGTCGCCCGCATTGACTGCCCCCGCCAGTTCACCGATCGCCGCGCCAAAACGCTTGCTCTCGCGCAGCATGACGGTCTGCTGCGCCAGGCAAGACGATACGGACTGGCTCGAGCAGAATTGCGCGGGAATCACTTGCCCGGCGACCTCGGCCGCGTAGGCCACGGTTTGCGGGTTGTAATGTCCACCGACGGCATCGCGACACAAATCACCAAGCACGGCACCGGCCTCGACAGAATCGAGTTGGTCCTTGTCACCCAGCAGCACCAATTTTGCCTCAGGTGGCAGTGCCTGCAGCAAGGCAGACATCATTTCCAGATTGACCATCGAGGCTTCATCCACGATCAACACATCAATATCGAGCGGGTGCGCAGCATTAAAACGGAACCGGCGCGTGTCAGAAGACGCACCCAACAGAGAATGCAGCGTCCGGGCAGCCCCGATACGCTTGGTCAGCCGGCCAAGGTCCAGGCTATGACCCAGGCCAGCGTTGAGCGTCTCCAGCGACTGGTCGATCGACAGCCGCAGGCGTGCTGCAGCCTTTCCGGTTGGTGCAGCCAGTGCGATCTTGAATCGTTCAGGGTCAGGCTGCATGGCAAACAACAAAGCCAGCAGTCGAGCGGCCGTGTAGGTTTTCCCGGTACCCGGACCGCCAGTAATCACTGTCATCCGCGCCCTGAGTGCAAGCGCGCAGGCGAACTTCTGCCAATCCATCCTCGACCGGTCGTCCGGTAGTCGGGCAGGTCCGGCAAACAAGAGATCGAGCTTCTCACGTGCCAGGGCTGCATCCACGATTTCCCCGCCCGCTTCGCCTGCAGTGCGGCGCAAGACGTCCAGAGCCACGCGATACTCGTAATCCCAGTAACGGCGCAGGTACAGGACGGGGTCTGCCGTCGTGCCTGCCAACACCAGCGGGGCGCCAGACTGAGATATCGCGGCGTAACCAGATGGAATCTGCTGCACCGCAGGACTGGCCAGTAAAGCGGCCACCCAGTCATTGACTTGCTGCGGAAGGTCCCGCCATGCAGCCTCGAGTGCCTCGTGCGCCTGCACAGGCCACCCCAGCACCTCATTGGGACTCAGGACGAGTCTGCGCAACGGCAGGCATGTATGCCCCTGGCCCTCCACACGTGCCAGCACAGCAACACTGAACAATAGTGCCGGCGTGGCCTGCGCGTCGATTTCCATGAGGAAACTGGCGAGCGCGCTATCCAGCCGTCGCAGCCAGCCCCTCTCGGTCCAGCCAAAAAGTGTCTCCAGCATTCTCTGGCTGGGAGTCAGTGCAGCCCGCACGATGGCGCCGTCTGTATTCATGCTGACTCAGTCTCTTGCGTCAACATCGCATCGAGCCCTTCGAGCAACGGGATGGAAGGCGGAACAATATAGACACCTTGTTCGGGACCCTGAATGCCCCGCAGGAACAAATACACCGCGCCGCCGAGTTGCCCCGCCGGGTCATAGGCAGAGCCCAGGCGACGCCTGAGCAACCGATGCAAAGCCAACATATAGATGGCAGCCTGCAAGTCATAACGGTGCTCGGCCATCGCCTTCACCAGTGCCGCACGGTCGTAAGCCTGGTCTGTCGGCCCCAGACGATTCGACTTGTAGTCCAGCACCCAGTAACGGCCTTCATGCTCAAAGATCAGGTCGGCCCACCCCATCAGCATCCCATGCAATGCGCGATCTGGCAGTGTGGGTCTGTGCGCGCCGTCGAGAAGATGTTCACGACATAAGGCATCGATTTTTCTGGACTCGATCGCCCGTGCCGGCAACCAGAACTCCATTTCTGGCAATAGACATTCCAGTTTGTTCAACGCCACACCCGGGCCCGGCAAATCAAGTTGCACGACAGCGGTGAGCCACTCAGCAACGATGTCCGCCTGCGCCTCACGCCCTGCCCGCTCGCAGCGCCGCCTGAGTCGATCCAACAGTTCAGGTTGAGTCGTCAGCGCGAACTTTTCACCAGCCAGCCATTGCAGTTGCTCGTGCAGGAAATTACCGGCGACCGAGCCAGCCTGAAACTGATGCCAGCCTATTGGCGTCAACACCGATTCCGCACTGCGGGCGACAGCGGTTCCTTCACTGAGCGCAGCCGGATCGTCCGCACTGATTTCATCGTCTGCCGGACGCAGGGCTTTCAACACGGAAAGCTGCGATGCCTGCGGGATCAAATCCTTGGTCAACCCGGAAAAACTGCCTATTGTCCAACTGCGATCAAAATCTGCCTTGTAAGGTGAAATGACCTGCAGCGCCGAAAGAGAATCGGTGCGTGCCAGGCTGGATTGCGCGATCTCATCCGGTGCCGCGACCAGACGGATCCCGGACTGTCCAAGCTGAAAGTCCTGAAGTCTTTGCAGCCACTCTGTCTGCGCAATGGCGTCGCCACCGTCCAACAGATACCCCAGCGCACTCCTGTGAGACTGGCAGCTCTTGCCATTGCCAATCTTGATACTCGAGAACCCAACCCATAGGGCGTGTCGTGCGCGCGTCAGGGCGACATACAACAGTCGCAAATCCTCCTTCAGGCGCTCGCGATCGGCACGTGCCACCGCAGCGTCGTCAAGTGTCAGAAGCAATCTGCGATGCCCGTCGTCGTCGGGCAGGTCCATAAACGTGGCATCTCGCTCGGTAAAGGGTCTGAAGCTGGTCACAAAGGGCAAACACACGATCGGGTATTCGAGTCCTTTACTCTTGTGAATCGTCACGACTTTGACCAGATCGTCATCGCTTTCGAGTCGCACAATCTGTTCGTCACCCGACACGCCGCCAGCCACCCTCTGATTGAGTAACCAGCGAATCAGCGCCTGTTCACCGTCCAGCGTGCCGCTGGCTGTTTGCAACAATTCGGCGAGGTGCAAATAGTTCGTCAGCCTGCGTTCGCCGTCCGGCTGTTGCAACCAGCGCGCGGGCAGATCAAACTGGTGCAGGCTCTGGCGCAGCATGGCCAGTACACCCTGAACCTGCCAGGTGCCCTGCAAAGCTTGCAGTGTTTCGCTGCGCTGATCAAAGGCTTCTTCATTGGTGGCCAGCCAGCCCAGCTGGTCCACGCTCAAGCCGATCATGTGTGTCGCGAGCGCGGCGCGCACCAGGCGGACATCGCGCGGCATGGACACGGCGCGTAGCCAACGCAAGATGTCGCGCGCCTCGTCGCTATCAAACACTGAATCTTTGTCTGACAGGTATACCGATGCCACGCGCCTGCGCCGGAGTGCCCGTCGCACGGCCGCCGCCTCTTTCCCCGTGCGGACCAGCACGGCAATGTCGGTCGGACGCATACGTTTAAATGGTTGACCGGCAACGTCAAAACCAGCTTGCGCGTCATTGAGCCACGTCACAACTTGTTGCGCGCACAATGCCGCGAACCGCTCACGCATCGCAGTGCCGCTGCGCAATTGGGCAAGGTCATGCACCAGCGTCATGGCAGGCACCAGCCCCTGAGCCTCGCGCAAGTGTTCAGCGCGACCCCTGGCCTGGACTTCCACGAACGGCAAGGGGTTGTCCTCGCCTTCGCGAAACAGGAACGCACCGTGATTGGGTGCCGCGTCGGCTCGGGCAAACAGGTGGTTGACGGCTTCGACCAAGGGCTGGGTGGACCGGAAATTGGTCGCCAGCGCGTAATGCCGGCCCGTCGTTGCGCGTCGTGCCTGGATATAGCTGTAGATATCAGCACCCCTGAAACCATAGATCGACTGCTTGGGGTCACCAATCAGCAGTAAGGCACTGGCTGAGTCATTCGAGGCGGTGTGGTAGATCTGGTCGAAAATGCGGTACTGCAGTGGCGAGGTGTCCTGGAATTCGTCAATCATGGCAACTGGATATTGGGCCAGAATCCGGTTGCGCAGGCGCTCACCACTGCCCGCTGCACGCAACGCGGCATCCAGTCGTTGCAGCATATCTGCAAAACCAAACGTGCCGGTTTGCCGTTTCAAGTCGGCCATGCGTCGCGCGATCCAGAAGGCAGCATGTCGACTGATGGTGTCACGCAAATCCGGCAAATGATCAAAGACAATCGTGAACTGTTCAAACTCTGAAAAAACCACTGGCAGTTGAATCGGGGCTGCTGCGGCCTTGCGGGCATAGGACAACCCCGCGGGCGTGAACCGTTGCCAGCCGGCACCCATCTCGGGGACCTCAAGGTCGTGGCCGCGCTGGCACCAGTTTTCAAGCGCGGCCAGCCATTTCGTATAGTGACCCTGGCTCAGCCGCTTGCCGTCCCAATCGCCTTTGCTGCTGCGCAGTTGCTCGTCGAGCCAATTCTGCATTTCCTGAGCGCGACCTTTCCATGCGGCCTTGAGCGCTTCGATTGCCTGGGTGCGTTCGGTTGAAACACGCTGCACAACCTCGGCAAGCGTGCCGCGCCCGTCATGCTCAGGGATGTCTTTTTCGATCAGGGATCGCATGTCTGAAATAAGCGCCGCAACACTCTTCCAGACCAGCAGGACAGCAGACAATGCCTCGGCGCACAATGGGTAACATTGCTGGCGCCAGTAATCCGTACTGGCATCACTGCGCATGCCATCTTCGTCGGCCAGCAACTCTTCGTCGAACAGGCTGCCGCAGTCGAACGCATGTTCTTTGAGCATGCGCTGACACCAGGCATCAATGGTGTGCACTGCAGCCTCATCCATCGTCTCGGCTGCCATCGACAGCCGCCATGCAGCCTGACTGCGTTGGACGCCGTCCGGGTACTCGGCAATCAGGCTGGCCAGAAAATTGTCATCAGGATCGACTGGCGTCTGGTCACGGAAACACTGCGCGGCCTGCAGCAACCGTTCACGAATGCGTTCAGACAATTCGCGGGTAGCGGAACGCGTGAACGTCATCACCAGAATTTCAGAAGGTAGCAGTGGGCGCGTCAATCCTGCTTGCGTATTGTGCCCCAGCACCAGGCGCAAATACAGCGCGGCAATGGTCCATGTCTTCCCGGTACCGGCACTGGCTTCAATCAGGCGACTGCCCTGCAACGGGAAACTCAGCGGCACCAGCGCCTGACTATCGGATGGCGCGGCGTGCTGGTTCATGCTTGTTCTCCTTGGCCAGACTGACCCGACGATGACGATCCCGCCGTGGCGTCGCTGCGTAAAGATGGCTGAACCGTTAGCTGCACACAGTCCGTTGCCCACTGCAGGAAGGGTTTGTAAATCAGACCTGCCAAGGCAACCAGCCTGCCATCTGACTGCAACGACTCATAATCCGGGAACAGGCGCGCCAGGCACGGTTCCTCGACCTCACCGTGCAGGCGTTCACCGCCTTCATATTGCTCGGCCGGACTCTTGCTGGCTTGCACTGTGGCGATCGCGGTTCTTGGCGGCAGGGGCAATGGGGCATTCATGCCGCTGAGCCAAAGATCCAGCAGCCCACCCAGCATGCTGCGAGCCAACTCCTGCGGCATCGGCGCAATCGTCAACACCACATCTTGCGCCACTACCACCCCCAAGGCACGCACGCCACACGCCCCCGACAGCAGGCTGCGCACCCAGATGTTGAGCAACTTGTCGTAACGCGGCAGCAAATCTTTCGCAGCGGTATTCTGGCAAAGTTTACCGGGCTCCAGGTCGAGCCAAACCACATCATGCAGGGGTGCCTGCTGTTCATCCGACTGCATGGCGTTGGGTTGTCGCAAGTGATCGAGCCAGTCCTCAAGCGCCAGTCCCGCATGCTCAACAGTCAGGGATTGCCGGTCAGCCGGGGGCCCAAAGCCGGCCTGAAGGTCGACCCAGCTATGCAGCATTGTGGCGATCACATTGAAAAGTTCCCGCTCCGTGAGGTCGCCCATGGCTTTGATGGGTAGTCGACCTGCCTGGCGCACCTGTGCCAGTGCGCGCGTAACGTAGTCATCCACGCCACCGGCGGCAAGCGTTGCGGGGCATGCCTCGAGCAGCTCACGGATCAGCGCATACCGCTCAAGGCCGGCGACGTCAAAACTTTCATCATCAACGTTTTCCTGTTCGTCCTCATCAAAGACGACACTGAGCCGGTGCCGGAAAAATGCCTTGACAGGATTGCGCAGGAAAGTGGTGAGCTGCGCCATGGTCAGGGGCAAGCCCGGGACCGGCACGAAAGGGGGCAATCGCATGCCCTGCCCGGCCAGCACTGCGCCGGCCACCCATGACTCCTGATCGTCGGTCGCGTGGTCATGCGCGACACGCCATTCCCTGACATACGTCAGCAGATCGGTATCAGACTCGAAATATCTGCGGCTAAAGGGCTGCAAGGGATGGTGTGTGGTTCGCGCATCGACCACCGCCTTGCCAAAGACTGAACACAGATAGTCACGCAACTGTGCGACCAGCACTGAGGGCGGCTGCTCGCTGTTGTCTCGCACACTGCGGCCGCACCAGCTGACATAGAGCACGCGGCGCGCCGACAACAGTGCCTCGAGCATCAACTGCCGATCATCTTCGCGTCGCGACCGGTCGCCAGGTCGGCCAGTCGACTGTTGGGCCATCAGATCAAAATCATTGCGAACAGAGGCGCGAGGGTAATCGCCATCGTTCATGCCAAGCAGGCACACCACCTCAAAGGGAACCACGCGCATCGGCATCAGCGAACAAAACGTAACGCCCCCGGCCCTGAAGCGTCGGCTCAAGGTTGGGGCATTCAAGGCATCCATCCAGGACGAACGCGCCACAACTAACGGGACATGGTCAATAAAGCCCGCCTGTTCACAGGCATCCTGCCAGGTACCCAGCGCCTCACCCAGCGCGTTCAAAGCCTGACGATCCGTTTCATCGGCAGGTCGCACCATTTCTGTCAGCAACATGCGGCCACGCCGTGCCCACTCCTTTGGGGATGCCGGCGTTTTTGCAACCAACCACCAGCGCGTCAAGGCGTGCAGCAAGTGCGACAACGCCCCTGCCAGCTCAGCGTCCAGTCCACCCACTTCAGGGTACGGGTCAATGCCGTCAAAGCTGTGCGTACCCGCGTTAGCCTCGCCTGCTCCGCTGCAGTAGCCAAGCAGCATCCGCTGCAGACCAAACCAGGCGCTATTCTGGTCGCCACAGGCATCCAACTGCAGATCAGCCCGCTGAGCCTGATTCAAGCCCCAGCGTATGCCAGCCCCGGTCATCCAGCGTGTCAGCCTGGGCAGTGCATCTTGTTCAATCCCGAAGGTCTTTGCGATGGCTGGGACTTCCAGCAAATCCACCAGTTCGCTCATGCGACAGCGCTGCTGGGGCAGGCGCAACAACCACTCGACGGCATTGATCAGGGGACTGTCTGATTTGGCCCCCAGATCTGAAATATCAAAGGGTATGTAACGCTTGTCATGACGCTTGAGCTGCCCAAATACGGCGCGGATTGCCGGTGCCATTTGCTCGATGTCTGGCACCATCACGACAATATCGCGTGGCTCGAGCGCCTGTTGGTCGGGCGGACTGGCGAAATACCCCAGTAGTTGGTCATGCAGGACTTCAAGTTCGCGCACCAGGCTGTGCGCGACATGAAATACGATCGAGCGATCTGTGCTGGCAATGATTGAATCGGCCTGCACAGCTGGGTCAAGGTCACGAATCTGGTTCTGCACCTGTTTGAGCAGGGTGTCGGTGACACTGACCGATTCATCAAACAGGTCAATACGCAGGCTCTGGAACTGACGTCGAGTCTGCTCGGCATCGTCAAACTCATCCAGTTGCCGAATAAAATCCCTGCCCTGTCGACCCCACGAGGCCAGCAGTGGATTGGCGTGTGCATGCATGGCTTCGAGCGGTAGCGCGCCCAGGTCTGGCCCCTGACGGCTGGGTTGCCGACGTCGCTGAGCCTGCAGCAACTCCCGCCCGGCAATGATGTCACCCCAGTAAAAACGACACGGGTTAAATACTGCCAGAATGACCTGACTGTGACGACTCAGGGCGGCCAGCGCCTGCAAATTCGACAAAGGAAACTGACTGACGCAAAACACCACCACACGACGCGCAACCCTGCCCGCAAGCGGCTCACCACTTTCGAGCCGCTGCAGCACACGTCCATGCAATCGGGGGCGAATCACCTCTTTGCTGGCTGTGTCGAGCGTGGACAGGATCGCGCGCCACAATTTTGGCTGCCACAACTGATCAGTGGGAATTTTCAGCGTCGTGCCATGGACCGTCGTCAGGTGGTCACGGCCATTTGCCCAGTCTTCGAGCCAATCGGTACGGTAGATCTGGTACTGGTCGAACTGATCGGCCAGCCGTGTTGCCAACTGCAGCATCCGGTCCGGCTCGTCATCTTTCAGAAATCCGTTGACTGGCGCGAATGCCGGATCATGGATGAGCCCGGGCAGCAACTGCATGATGCGCCACGTCATCGGGATCTTGTCCAGCGGGGAGTCCGCTGGCACAGCACCGCGGCCCAGTACCTGGCGGTATGTTCGCCAGAGGAACCGTGCGGGTAACTCAACCTGAGTTGCCGCGCACACCCCGCTCATGCGCGCCAGCTCCATCTTTAACCACTCGGCCATCCCGTTACTTTGCGCCAGGAAGACTTCGACTTCCAGGGGGTTGAGCGGGTGAGCCTGAATCCACGAAACGACCGTTTGCGCCAGACTTTCGGATTGATTGCTGTGCAGCGCAATAAAACCGGGTTCAATGGAGGTATGTGACATGCTGCACCGGAGGTTGTGGAGATTGGCTCAACTTATGCATGGAGATCTGCAGAGCACATTATGCCTGTCCTGTGTCTCACCAGATGAGCCAGGCGTCCCGTCCTGAAGGTGAAATCTGTTCCTGGGGCACCGGGACGCGTGGTGACAAAAATTGCGTAAAATTCACCTCATGGTGCCATCCACACGACTCCACACAAACGGGCACGACCGAGGCAACTTCAATGTTTAATATTGTGATGGCAAGACTGCCTGAATGGCTAATTTTTCTGATCTTTCCATTCGGTGCGTTGCTTTGCATCGCATTGCTGGTTTCAGTTTTTCGCAAAATATCCGGCAAACTGAAACTCGATGACTACGACGGTGACATTCTTGATACCGCAACGCAAAACACCTTGTCAGGTGCCTTTGTTGTCCTTGGCTTTTCACTCGTGCTGGTCATGGGGACCACGGATCGCTTTGAATCGGACGTCACGACCGAGGCCACCCGTATCGTCAGCATGGACAGACTGCTGGTACTCGAAGGCAGCCCACAAGCCACCGCGTTGCGCGGCGGATTAAAACAATATTCCGACTCGGTCGTCACCGACGAATGGCCGATGTTATCCTCAGGCCGGGGCAGTAAAAAGACCGCTGGTTTATTGCAGGACCTGTTCAAGGAACTCGAACAACTCAAACCGCAAGATCCTCGCCAGGTTTCCCTGTACGGGGATATCGTCAGGAAGTCCGATGAAATTTATCATTCAAGAGCCACCAGAATTCTGAACTCCCGAAGCAGTCTGCCGACCCTGTTCTGGATCGTGAACTATCTGAGCCTGGCAGGCGTCATCATTATCGCTTCGCTCAGACTCATGCAACCAACCTCCATGCGGATTCTGGCACTTTGCACCCAGATTGTGCTGATCAGTGTGCTGTTTTCTGCGGTACTGATCATTGACCATCCATTCATGGGTGGAACCAATATATCGCCCGATCCGATTGCCAAGGCACTGGTCACGCTGCAGCCACCAACGCCCCCGGCGATTCAATAAACGCTGGTCCACGGCCTGCGCAACACACGCAGTCTGCGCGCCGGTCAGGGCACCATGGCAAGAAAAACAAATACTGCGAACAGGACAAGGTGCACGGCCCCCTGAAGCACAGTCGCCCGCCCTCCTGCAAGGGTCATCGAAGACAGAAACAGGCTGAGCACCAGCAGCGTCACTTCCTTGGGTGCCAGGCCGAGGTCAAGCGGCAGCCCAAGAATGATTGAAGTCGTCGCCACCGCAGGGATGGTCAAACCGATCGTGGCCAATGCGGAACCCAGCGCCAGATTCAGGCTGATCTGCATACGGTTGCGCATCGCGGCTCGCAGAGCGGCCCACGTTTCCGGCAGCAGGACCATGAGCGCGATCGCGATGCCAACCACGGAATGTGGCATGCCCGCGGCGGACACGGCACTCTCGATGCCTGGTGCAAGCACCTTGGCCAGCCCCACGACCGCGACCAGGGAAACAAACAACAGCAAGAGGCTGACCACCGCCACCGCGACCGTGGGCGTCGCGGCATGCACTTCCCCCGTCTCGACATTCTCGGTCAGGAAATAGTCACGATGGCGCACCGTCTGCACAAAGACAAAAACGCCATAAAGCGTCAACGACACCACGCCGGCAAAGACCAGCTGCGAGCTGGAAAGGGTTGGCCCGGCAGTCGACGAGGTGAATGTCGGCAGAACTAGTGTCAAGGTCGTCAGGGTCGCCAGCACGGCCAGCGCCGGCACCGTCCCTTCGACCCTGAAGGCCAGAACACGGTGGCGCAAGGTTCCCATCAACAGGCACAGCCCGATGACACCGTTACAGATGATCATCACCGTCGCAAACACCGTGTCGCGCGCCAATGCGCTCGCAGCCGTGCCACTGGACATCATCATTGAAACAATCAGTGAGACCTCGATCACAGTGACCGCCAGCGCCAGCACCAGCGTGCCAAAGGGTTCGCCGACCCGCAGCGCAATTACCTCAGCGTGGTACACGGCCACAAGGACCGCCGCAATCAGTGCAGCGGCGGCGCACGACATCAGCAGCCAGCCAGGCGTGTGCCCCCAGGTCGCCGCGAGCATCACGCAGGCACCCAAGGGAAGTGCAATACTCCAAAGCGGGACGTCGCCCAAGATTTTTCGGGTCATTGAAACGTGGCCTGATACCGGTTGCGATGTTTGATCGGATGACTGGCTATCATAGTGTAGACAGATGATCAGTTAGACTGAAAGCAGACTTCAGGTTGTGCGTAACGCGCAAATAAGAGTCAATCAACAGGTTGAGGTCACATGGTTCATCTTTTTTTCACCATCGACCTGCGATACGACGTCACGTCCCCCGGTGCGGACTTTATTTTCAATCTCCAGGCAACCCGAACGCAACGGCAACACCTGCTCGAAGAGTCGCTTGTCATCAATCAGCGTGTTGACATCCGGTCGTCCGAAGACGCCTCGACCCGAACCAGAATTTTTCGTTTAAATGCCTTTCAGGGTCCCCTGGCATTGACCTACAGCGCGACGGTCGAAATCGAGCACCTGATCTCTAACCCCTATGAAGTGTTTGAAATCCCCGTCACCGATCTGCCCGATGAAGTTCTGCCTTACCTTTACCCCAGCCGCTATTGCCAGTCAGACAGATTCGCCACCCTGGCCATGTCACAGTTCGGTCACTTGCCACGTGGCTACCAGCGCGTGGATGCAATTCAGCGCTGGGTCAGGCAGAACGTCATCTTCAGGAAGAAAGCCAGCACGTCCGTGACATCGGCGATTGAAACACTCGAGCAAAATTCTGGCGTTTGCCGTGACTTTGCTCATTTGATGATTGCCCTTTGCAGGGCGCTGAGCATCCCTGCACGCTACACCACGGGGATTGATTATGGAGCCGATCCGGCGTTGGGCCCGACCGACTTTCATGCCTATGTAGAGGTTTACCTGTCGCATCACTGGTATATATTTGACCCTTCCTGTGCCGCCATTCCCATGGGGTTCGTCAGACTTGGAACCGGTCGGGATGCTGCGGACGCCTCGTTCGCAACCATTTTTGGTGATGTGACGTCCCAGTTGCCGATGCTACAGATTGGTGCATTGCGTGATCCAGCCAGGGGCTGGGAGCTTCCCATGCACCGATGGGAAGCATTGTCAACGGACTGACCAGATCCCAAACAATATTGTCAACATCACCGCGCGAATGTTTAAAATTTTTCGGCATAGTCCAACGCCCGCAACGTACAATTCATCTCAGGCAAATTACCGGTTCGTACCATGCAAATTTTTTCAGATAGTCCGCAGGCTGTATCAAAAGTACATTTTATTGGCGGTGAAAAAGGCGGGGTTGGCAAATCAATGGTTGCCCGCCTGATTGCCCAGTTTCTCATCGATCATCAGTTGCCCTTTGTTGGCTTTGACACGGACCGATCGCATGGTGCCCTGCTTCGTTTCTACGCTGATTTTGCTTCCCCGGTGCTCATTGACCGCTACGAAGCGCTCGATCACATCATCGAGACTGCGGTGGAGCAACCCGGATGCCGCGTGCTGGTCGACCTGGCGGCGCAAACGCACGAGCCTCTGGTGCGATGGATGGAAGAATCCGGCGTGCTCGACATGGCCGAGCAAACCGGCTTTACCCTCCACTACTGGCACGTCATGGACTCTGGTCGCGACTCGGTCGACCTGCTGACCCGCCTGCTGGACCGGTTCGGTTCACGCATCAATCATGTGCTGGTTCTGAACCAGCTTCGAGGCGGAGATTTCACACAACTTGAAAAATCAGGCCAGCTTGAGCGTGCGCAGGCACTTGGCGCAAAGGTCATCACGATCAAGCGCCTGCATGAATCCGTGGTACAAAAAATTGATACACACAATGTCAGTTTCTGGGCAGCCAGGAATGCCTCGGCAAATAGTGAAACCAGCCTTGGACTGATGGAGCGCCAACGCCTGAAGATGTGGATGAACCACGCTTATTCCGAGCTTGAAAAAGCCGGAGTTTGACTTAAGCGGGTCGACGACCGACTTGCCTGCGATCTGGCCGCAGGGCCAGAAATACAGCCAGTGCGATCGCACTCACTCCTGCAGCGAACAGGAAAGCGCTGTCAGGGTTCAGTGCCCACCAAGCGCCGGCGATCAGTGATGCCGGCAGGTACACCATGCCGGTGACCAGGTTATAGACGCCCATGGCGGAGCCACGCCGGTTCAATTCAAGGTCTG
This sequence comes from uncultured beta proteobacterium, assembly GCA_903821335.1. Taxonomy (GTDB): domain Bacteria; phylum Pseudomonadota; class Gammaproteobacteria; order Burkholderiales; family Burkholderiaceae_B; genus Zwartia. Next base: position 31,513 of record CAIJKV010000359.1, on the reverse strand, counting down.
CAATAAACGCCTTGCTTTGCACTTCGTCGATCGCGTAGAAAACGCCGAATACCACGAATAAACCAATGACCTGCCAGCGTGTCGTAGCCAGTACAAATCCCAGGCACATCAGAAAATAAGTCGTGTAGCCCAGCAAGATCATTCGCCCACGACCCACGTGATCACCAAGCTTGCCAAGAACAGGTGAGGCGACCACGCAAGAGATGTTGAATAGCGCGTACAGCAAGACCACATCTTTAACTGCAAAGCCCATGCGATAAGCGCGCAACAACAAAAAGCTGAAACTGAAATACGCCAGTGAGAAGATGGCTGAAGTGATGAGATAGCGCTTGAAGTCCGGGCTCAGGACGTTCCACGTTTGGACCATATTTTCATGTTCATGTGGCGTGCCCGGCACTTCCTTGACAAGTCCGAGGACAATGACCGCAAGAACGGCCGGAACGAGCGCAACCACAAAGAGAATGCGATAAGTGGACGCCGTATCACCTAGCCAGGAAAGCAGCCCATACGCCGCAAGAGGCCCGAGTACTGCGCCAGATTTGTCCAGCGCCTTGTGTACGCCAAATGCATAGCCCCTGGTGCGTGGATCAGCCACCGACGCAAGCCAGGCATCACGCGGTGGACCGCGAAAACTTTTTCCCAACCGCTCGATTACCCGAAAAAGTCCCAGGCCTGTGACGGTCGAAGATATCAGCAGGATCAGTTTGGCAAGGGTAGAAAAGCCGTAGCCAGCGAAGGTCAGGATTTTGCGTTTTCCGGTTCGGTCAGAGAGCCAGCCGGAAAGGTAATTCAGCGACGCCGCGGCCAGGTCGGCCAAGCCCTCGACGAGTCCCAATAGTGCAGCCGTTGCCCCAGCCACTGTTGTGAAGAACACAGCAAAGACCGAAAAAATCATTTCAGAACTCAGATCGGTCAAAAAACTGACCAGACCCAGCTTGAACACATCAGGATGGACGCCGAATGCAGGCTTACGCATGACGATTGACCCCAGTCGTCATGCGTAACGCTTTTTCAATCCGATTGTGCGCAACGGTCGTGCGTGGCACCTTGAAATCGAACCAACTGTTCACATCTTCTTCCAGCCCGATGCCGTGCATGAAGTTGTAGATTGCTTTTTTCAGCCCGATGCCCAGTGCGGCGTGGTCAACACCCGTGGGGTCGAAAAAGCCGATGTCATTCTTAGCGAATGTCACCGGTGGCAACTGTTTGAGCGTGACACCATATTCCTCTGGATTCTGGCCTACCGGGGAATGCACCGTACAGGTGAATCGATGGAAAAAACCGCTTTGAATGCAGCCGTTCAGGAACAGCTGCCTCACATATTCCAGGGCATCGACGGTGTCTTGCACCGTCTGAGTCGGAAAGCCATACATCAGGTAGGCGTGCACCAGAATGCCGGCATCAGTGAAGGCCTTGGTCACGCGCGCGACCTGGTCAACCGAAACGCCCTTTTTCATCAGTTTGAGCAACCGGTCGGAGGCAACTTCAAGACCGCCCGACACGGCGATGCAGCCACTGTCTGCCAGCAACTCGCACAACTCGGGGCTGAACGTTTTTTCAAAGCGGATGTTTCCCCACCATGAAATGCCGGTATTGCGCGCGATCAGTTCCGTCGCCAGCGCCTTCAAGGATTTAGGTGGCGCGGCTTCATCCACGAAGTGAAAACCGGTCTGACCGGTTTCGCGCACGATGGTATCGATGCGGTCCGCGAGCACCGTCGCCGAAGCGGCCTCGTAGCGCCCGATGTAATCAAGGCTCACATCGCAGAAGCTGCACTTCTTCCAGTAGCAGCCATGCGCAATGGTAAGTTTGTTCCAGCGACCATCGCTCCAGAGCCGGTGCATGGGATTGAGCATGTCGAGCAGCGACAGGTATTGATCAAGTCGCAAGCCATCCCAGGTCGGTGTGCCCACTTCGTCGAACGCAACGTCAGGCTCGACCATGTTGATGTAACGCACCTGCCCCGAGTCGGCGTCACGCACGAACGTCCTCACCAGGCGCGCAAGCCCGCGCTTGCCCCGCAGGTGTTCCATCAGGGCCAGCAAAGGACGTTCACCCGCGTCCAGCGTCACAAAGTCAAAATAGTCGAACACACGCGGCTCGGCCAGGTCGCGCAACTCAGTGTTCACAAACCCGCCACCCAGCGTCACGACGATATGCGGATGATGTGCCTTGATGGACTGCGCGATGCGAAACGCCGCATAGACAGACCCTGGAAAGGGCACGGAGATGAGCACCAGCGTGGGCAAATGCCGGGCGATCGCGTCCAGGGTCAGGTCGTTTAAGGTGTCGTCCACCAGATTGGCGGGAGCCGCCAGAGCCTCGGCCAACGGGTCAAACGTGGGCTGGCTGGCGGCCAGTGCCTCGGCATAACGTACAAACTCAAAGCGCGGGTCTACGGCATCACGCAACACATCGGCCAGGTCATTCAAGTACAGCGTAGCAAGGTGCTTGGCGCGATCCGTCAGGCCCAGCGCGCCGAAGGCCCAGCCCAGAGGATCGCCGCCCTCGTCGTCGACATACGCGTCCAGGGAGTCAAAGCGCGGGCCCTCCGGGAGGAACTGACGACTGACGATACGGTGCGCCAGGGTCGAGTCTCGCCCCTGCAAAAAGGCAATCACCGGCTCAATGGTCGCCAGGTAACGGCCACGCTGCGCGACGAAACCCTGCACCGACGCCGTATGTCGGGCGGCGGGCAACGCATCGACCCGCGCCGCCACGTGTTGCAACCCGGCGCAGGACAACAAGCGCAGCACAAGTGCCAGTGCCAGGTCTTCCTGAAAGGCTGCGACGCCCCGTGAACGCAAAAACCCCGTCAGGTAGGCGGTCGACGGATAGGGGGTGTTGAGCTGCGTCATCGGCGCAATCACTGAGAGCACGCGTAGGGGCAAAGCGGACATGATTTGGGCCAAGTATTGCCGCCTGAATATGGGGTCACTAATTATAGGCGGCGACTGGCTGGCGTCGGAATGCTTGCCAGCATCAGCCTGGAAACCCGGAAAACCCCACAAAGGGAGTAAAAGAGTCTGTATCACTTGCAACCTTGCGATCACACCTGATGCCACGCGCGAAAAACTTACTTCACCTGATCGAACACACCCCTGTTCCACACCTGCGTTCCTACCTGAAAATGCGCCCGTCCTATCAGGAGCGCACAGCACTGGGCAAGGCCACGCGCCAGCAAGTCAGTCGGTCTGCGCAGTCTGTATGGGCCGTGACGCCGTCACGACCGGAACCCGTTGACATCCTGCTGCGTCAGGCCAGGACACGCATCCCCGAACTGGTCCCGATACGACACCAGCGCATGGCTGCCTCACCTTTTGCCTTTTACCGCGGTGGCGCGGCCATCATGGCCCACGACCTGGCCAAGAGTCCTTGCACCAATATCCACGTGCAACTTTGCGGTGACATGCATGTATCGAATTTCGGCTTTTTCGCCACGACCGAGCACCAGTTGGTATTCGGCATCAGTGATTTTGACGAAACACTGCCAGGTAGTTGGGAATGGGATTTAAAAAGACTGGTGGCGAGCGCGGTGATCGCTGCTGAGTCAATTGGTGCCGACAAAGTGTATGCCCAAGGCATCGTGCGCAACATTGTCACGTCATACCGTCGCCATTTGCTCGACTATGCGCAGATGCCCTATTTGCAATTGGCCCACGAGTACATTGACGACAGGCGACTGAGAGACACTGCACGCCCCTTTGGCAGCCAGGCGCAGCAATTCATCCGCAAGCAGATTGCTTACGCTCGGGACAATACCAATTTTGGAGTACTCAAGAAGTTCACCCATATGACGAATGGTCGGCGTCAAATCACTGATCGTGCGCCGCTGATCGAGCGCGCCGAGATCAGCCACACCGGCGGCCCGATGGAACAATTCCTGGACCAGGTCCTGGTGAGTTATGCCGACTCACTCTTGTCAGATCGCAGACAGTTGCTCAAACGCTATCGACTGGTTGATTTCGCGCGGCAAGTCGTAGGCGTGGGCAGCGTCGGCTTGAGTTGCCTGATGCTGTACATGACGGGCATCGATGATCAGGACCCTCTCTTCCTGCAATACAAGCAGGCAGAAAGTTCAGTGCTGGCACCCTACTTTGGTGACCCGGTGTTCACCCACCAGGGGCATCGCGTCGCAGCAGGACAACGGCTGATTCAGGGGGCGCCGGATATGCTGCTGGGTTATGGTCAAACCAAGTCCAGGCAGTTTTATGTCCGTCAACTGCGCGACATGAAAGGTGGCATTTCCTTTGGGCCAGAAGGTGTGGGCAAAAAAGAGTTTCCTGCCTATGCGCATCTTTTTGGCTGGGCGTTGGCCCTCGCCCATGCACGGTCGGGTGACCCGGCTATCCTGTCTGGCTATTGCGGAACAACCACGCAACTTGACGATGCCATGTGTACCTTCGCCTTTGCCTATGCGCGCCAGAACGCCGTCGATTTCGAAACGTTCACCCAGGCTGTGAAGCAGGGTAAAGTGCGCATCGCCTAGCGGCCGTCACGACACCAGGCCTAGCTTACGGCGTCACCCGTTGAACGTTTGTGAAAGACCGCAATAAAGTCCAGCAGCTTTTCACCCAGCAGGTTGACATGCTCGCGCATGGCAGTTGCGGCGCCGTCGGCGTCGCCTGCGACCAGGCATTGCAACACTTGGGCATGCTCGGTGAGCGTCGCCGACCGTCGACTGGGGCGATGGGTGACAACTTTGCGATAACTTCCAATGCGGTTTCGCAGGCTACGCGTTTGTTGCGCGAGAAATTCGTTTTGTGAAGCCTCATCAATCAGTTCATGAAACTTTCGGTTGACCGCATAAAAAGCATAAAAACCTGAGGATATGCACTCTGGCGGTGCATTTCAGTCGTGACGCCTCTGGACCCCCCAGCTAAACCGATTGGCATGCTTATTGCTTTGAACGATTCAGCAGCAAACGAACAGGAAATATCAGATGGAACTCGGATTACAAGGCAAGTCGGTATTGATCACAGGCGCGTCCAAGGGAATCGGACTGGCGACTGCGCATAGTTTCGCCCGCGAAGGCATTGCCACCCTGCACCTGGCGGCCCGGTCAGTCGACGGTCTGCAGGCCGCCCAGGCCGACCTGGTGGCCCGCTATGGTGTCAGTGTCCATATCCACCCGATGGATCTGTCGATCACATCGAACGTCATGGAACTCGCTGTACGCTGTGCAGCAGTCGACATACTGGTCAACAATGCCGCTGATTCCACGCCGGGTCCGATGGATCAGCTGACCGATCAGGAATGGCGCAGCAGCCTGGACATGAAGATTTTTTCCTATGTGACGCTGACCCGTGAACTGTATGCGCACATGAAAAAACGCGGATCCGGCGTCGTCATCAATGACATCGGCAATTCCGGCGAAAACTGGGATGCAAACTACATCGTCGGCACGACTGGCAACGCCGCGATGATGGCCTTTACCCGAGGGGTTGGCGGTCGCAGCCTCGATGATGGCATTCGCGTCGTAGGCGTCAACCCCGGCCCGGTGGCCACCGATCGCATGGTCAAACTCATGAAGCGGCGGGCGGTGGACTGGTACGGCGACGAAAGCCGCTGGGAAGAGTTGTTTGACAAATACCCTGCCAAACGCCCCGCCAGCCCCGAGGAAGTCGCGGACCTGATTGTGTGGCTGTCCTCGGAGCGAGCCGGTTATATCACCGGAACCATCGTCACCATCGACGGCGGCATCGCTTCCAAACGCTCAATCATCTGAGGCAGGCCCGGCCATGTCGATACACGCGCCCGTGCCGTTGATCAACACTCAAACTTTTCAGGATCCGTCACCATGCCCATGCTGAACGCCCGCGATGGCACCCGCCTGCACTACGAGGAATGCGGGTCAGGCACCCCGATTATTTTCGTGCACGAGTTCGGCGGAGACTGGCGCAGTTGGGAACCACAATTGCGTTATTTTTCACGCCGATATCGCTGCATCACCTTTAGCGCGCGCGGCTACGCACCGTCCGATGTGCCAGCAGGGTTGGAACACTATTCGCAAGCCATCGCGACCGACGACATTGCTGACGTCCTGGATGGTCTGGATATTGATCGCGCACACGTGGTCGGCCTGTCGATGGGTGGTTTCGCAACGTTGCACTTTGGCCTGCGTTACGCGTCACGCGCGCGGTCGCTGGTCGTGGCGGGCGCGGGCTATGGTGCTGAAAAAGAATTCGAAGACTATTTTCGCAACGTTTCACGCGATGTCGCCGACAAGTTCGAATCACTGGGCGCTGCTGCATTTTCCAAGATCTACGCGCTGGCCGCCTCACGCATTCCGTTCCAGCTCAAGGACCCGCGCGGCTGGCAGGAGTTTGCAACGCAGTTAGGCGAACATGACTCCGTGGGGTCGGCCATGACCATGCGTGGTGTACAGGCCTGCCGACCCTCGATCTACGACCTCGAACCCGAACTGCGCACGATGCCCGTCCCGACGCTTGTCATCGTGGGTGATGAAGATGACCACTGCCTGCAACCCGCTATTTTCCTGAAGAAAACCATACCCGCCTGCGGTCTGACGGTGATTGCGAAAAGTGGCCATACACTGAACATCGAAGAACCCGGACTATTCAATCAGTTTGTCTCAGAATTCCTGGCAATGGTGGAGCAGGACAAGTGGCTGCCACGTGATCCGCGTTCTGCCTCTGCCGAAATCATGAAAACGTCATGAACGCCAGGATGCTCCCCGACACGCCAGCGCCGTCGCGACGGCATGCCTTGCTGACGCTCAGGGACATCTCCAAGACCTTTGGCACAGTCAAGGCACTGGACGGTCTGGGCGTGTCCATTGCACCGGGAGAGTTCGTGACCGTGGTCGGGCCCAGCGGTTGCGGCAAGAGCACCCTGTTCAATATTGTGGCAGGGCTTGAGGAGCCAGACGCTGGCGGGCAGATTGAGTTCCTGGGCAAATCCTGCAAGGCGCGCGATCTGTTGGGTCAAGTGTCTTTCATGCCACAGCGCGACTTGCTGCTGCCTTGGCGCACCGTGATTGACAATGCCATCCTGGCCGTCGAGATGGAAGGCGCGCGGCGCAGCGATGCGCGACGCCATGCGTTTGAAATGCTGCCGGAGTTCGGGCTGACTGGCTTCGAAAGCCAGTATCCGCACCAGCTTTCCGGTGGCATGCGCCAGCGCGTCGCCCTCATGCGCACCTTCATGTTTAATCGTGACTTGATGCTGCTTGACGAACCCTTTGGCGCACTCGACGCTCTGACCCGCAGCATGATGCAGCGCTGGCTGCTGGACGTCTGGCAGAAACATCGTCGCACCATCCTGTTCATTACGCACGATGTCGATGAAGCACTATTCCTCGGTGACCGCGTCCTGGTCATGAGCGCACGCCCCGGGCACGTCAAACTTGAGCAGGCTGTGGAGCTGCCGCGCCCGCGCCGGGCCGACATTGTCACCTCCCCGGAATTCATCGCCCTCAAACGCCTCCTTCTCGAAGCGATCGAAGAGGAAAGCATGAAGTCGTTCATGTCTACACAGAGCAAGGTCCACGCATGAACATGGTTGACTCCTCGGACGCACGCCCGGCAAACATCGACCCGGCAGAATGGGACGCCCGCGTGGCACTCGCTGCCTGTTACCGACTGGTGGCCATCATGGGCCTGGACGACCTGATCTATAACCACATTTCCATGCGAGTCCCCGGGCGCGACGACCAGTTCCTGATCAATCCCTATGGACTGCTGTTTGAAGAAATCACCGCGTCCAGCCTGGTGCGCATCGATCTTAACGGAAACAAGGTCGCGCCATCGCCCTACGCGGTCAACGTGGCAGGCTTCGTCATTCATGGCGCGATTCATCGCCACCGCCACGACGCGGCGTGCGTGCTGCATACCCATTCCGACGCAAGCATTGCCGTGTCGGCCCAGGCGCACGGCCTGCTGCCCTTGTCGCAGTTCGCGATGCGGTTCTACCAGCGCCAGGCCTTTCATGACTACGAGGGTGTGGCGATTGACCTGGATGAACAGACTCGCCTGATCGAGCACTTTGGCACCCAACCCGTGATGCTGCTGCGCAACCATGGCGTCATCACAACAGGGCGCACACCGGGCGAAGCATTCATGCTCCTGTATTACTTTGAGCGCGCGGCACGTATCCAGCTCGATATGCAGGCGGCCGTCGCCGGAGGCGCCGGTCCGATCATCGCCCCCTCGCACGCAGTCTGCGAGAAGGCCGCGCGCCAGTTCTGGGAACACGAGGGCGACATCCTGATTGCCGGTGAACGGGAGTGGCCAGGCTTTTTGCGCAAACTCGATCGTCTTGATCCCTCCTACAGAACCTGATCCTGAAACAACGACCAGACAAACAAGGAGTTCAACATGTTAAACACACGCCCTCTACACCCGGGCTTCGGCATTGAAGTGGTGGGTCTGGATCTATCGAGCCCGGGCAGTGCTGCCGCGATTGACGAAATGGTCAGGATGCTCGACACGCATGCGCTCATTCTTGTGCGCAACCAGACACTCACGAATCAGCGGCATGTGGAGATCAGCCGCCAATTCGGTCCTCTGCTCACGCACGTGCTCAAGCAATTTCTGACGACGGATCTGCCCGAAATCTATGTGCTTTCCAATGTGCAGGAGGACGGTAAGCCCCTGGGCAACCATAAGGAAGGCTGGAACTGGCATTCCGATCTGTCGTATGTTGAAGAGCCCAGCATGGGCTCTTTGCTGTATGCAGTGGAAGTCCCGCCAGTCGGCGCCGACACACTGTTTTCCAGCATGCAACTTGCCTATGAAAGCCTGCCGATCGCGATGCAAGAGCGCATCCGCGACCTGACCGCGACGCACTCCTACCTGGGCTACTACGGCAAGGCTTTTGCAGACCGCGCACCGCTCTCGGACGAACAAAAAGCCCGCACACCTGATGTCGTGCATCCGATTGTGCGCACCCATCCCACCACCGGGCGATTGTCACTTTACGTCGGGCAAGACATTGTCAAGGCGATTAACGGACTGCCGCAGGCTGAAGGCGATGCCTTGCTGGCGCAACTCAATGCGCACGCGATCAACAGCGCCAGTATCTATCGCCACGTCTGGCAGAAAGGTGACCTGGTCGTGTGGGACAACCGTTCAACCATGCATTGCGCCACACCTTACGACGACGACACGTATCGCCGCGTCATGCACCGTACAACTGTGGCCGGCACACGGCCCTTCTGACCCCGCAGTCCAACCCTGCTCTCTGAACACTCTTTCTGACCCCGCAGGCCAACATTGTTTTCTCAAACCCTCTATCAGGACACGATCATGAACATCAGACGTTTGCTTACCTTGATGGGGTGGACCGCCACCTTTGGTATTGCCGCCTTGGCCATGCCGGCCCTGTCCGCCGCCGCTGAACCCGTGAAAGCCTCACTACGCCTGAAATGGTTGCCACAGACTCAGTTTGCCGGCTTCTACTATGCCCTGGCAATGGGCTATTACAAGGAGGAAGGGATCGACTTGACGATCAACCCGGGAGGCCCCAACCTGCTGACCGAAAACCTGGTGGCGACCGGTGCCGACACGTTCGGCTTGTCAGGTGGCACCGACAGTGTCATGGCAGCCGTCGACAAAGGAATGCCCATTGTTTCCGTTGGCGTGGCCCATCAGATCACACCGTTCGTGTTTGTGTCGAAGCTGGATGGTCCGGTCAAGACGCTCAAGGATTTCGAGGGCAAGAAAGTCACCGCCTGGTTCACCGGTGCGAATTACGTGCTCTTTGGCATGCTGGCCAATAACGGAATCGATCGTGCCAAAGTCGATATCCAGCCTCAACAGGTCAGCGTGACACCGTTCGTCAATGGAGACGTCGATGTCGTGACGGCGACCTGGTACAACGAGCTCTACACCCTCAAGCAGCGCATGGGTGAAGACAAGTTGCGCCTGTTTGTGGCGGAAGACTACGGCATTACCTTCCCGCGCGATACCTTGATTGTTTCCAAAAAAACCGCGGCAGAAAACCCTGAAATGGTGAAGGCTTTCCTGCGTGCTTCGATCAAGGGCTGGAAACAAGCGATGGCCCATCCCGAGCAAGCCGTCGACATTGTCATGAAAATTGCGCCCACGCTGGACCGCAAGCATCAGGAATTCATGCTGACCGAGGCCTACCGCATCATGACAGCCGGCAAAGCCAAAACTGAAGGCCTCTTTCTGGTCGATCCCGCAGCCATCCAGCTGGCACAAGACTTTCTGCTCAAGAACAACGTGATCTCCAAGCCCGTTGACGTCGCGACGGCATTCGATGGCAGCTTTCTGCAGTCGATTCCGCTCACGGATCGCCTGCCATGAGCACGGCGGCCGCATCGCTCTGGTCAGCCGCCCTGACCGCGTTGCGAGGCGCGGCCGTCGTCATTTTCCTGGGCCTGTTATGGGAAGGCCTGGTCATTTTCTTTCATATCAAACCGTACTACCTGCCACGACTATCGATCATCCTGGGGGCCATCGCCGCCGTTCCAGAGGCTTATGTTGCCGGCTTTTTCCGAACCCTGATCGAAACCGTCATGGGCTTTACGCTGGGTGCACTGATCGGCGTCTTCAACGGCGTGCTGTTCCAGCGCTCACGCTTATTGCGAGAACTGATCTTTCCGGTTTTCATCATTTCCCAAACCATTCCGGTCATCGCCTTTGGCGCCCTGGTGGTGCTGTGGTTTGGCAACACTATCCTGGCCAAGGCGCTGATCGCCTTTTACCTGACGTTCTTTCCGGTCACGGTCAACACGCTGAACGGGCTGCAAGCCGTCGATCCGCGACAGGTCGACCTGTTGCGCAGTTTTGGCGCCAGCCGTCTCAAGCTGTTGTTCCAGCTGCAGCTGCCCAGCGCCCTGCCCCAGATCTTCGTGGCGTTACGCCTGGCATGCACCCTCAGTCTGCTGGGTGCAATCGCAGGCGAATGGTTTGGTGATACGGTCGGCCTGGGGGTGTTGTTGCTGCAAGCCATGTACAACGAAAACGTGGTGGCTCTCTGGGCGACGATCCTGATGTCTGGGTTACTCGGTACCACTTTCTATGGCGTGGTGGCCTGGGCAGAACACAAGATTGTCTTCTGGCAGGTTGAATACTGATGCGTGCCCAATCGCTCATGCCCTCACGCACGACTGTCAGGGCGGCCATCGGGTTGCTAGGTCTGACTGCGCTTTGGGAAGGCGTGACGCGAGGACTGAATCTGCCCGCCTATATCCTGCCAAGCGTTTCGGCGATTTTTCAGTCCATCTACGATCAGCGCACCCTGTTGTTTGCCGCCGCCCGCATGACGGTTACTGAAGCCGTGTCGGGCTTCTTTCTAGGCTCACTGGCCGGCTTCGTGCTTGCGGTGATCTTGACACTGCTACCGGCCATCCGGCGCCTGGCCCTGCCTCTGGCCACGGCCCTGAACTCGGTCCCGGTTGTCGCGTACGCGCCACTCATCCTGCTCTGGTTTGGCATTGGACCAGAGTCCAAGACCGTCATGGTGTCACTCGCGGTTGGCTTTACGGTTTTCCTGCATGCCCTGGCCGGACTCGATCGTGTCGACCCGCGCATTGTCGATCTGATGCGCAGTTTTGGCGCGGATCGTGCCGCCATACTCTGGCGCCTGCGCATTCCCGCGGCAATCCCCCTCACCGCTGCCGGCATGCGCGTATCGACCGTGCGCGCCATGATTGTTGCCATCGTGACCGAGATGCTGGGCGCCACGGGTGGTCTGGGCTGGACGATCTACCAGGCCGTGTTGCAGATCGATTTTGTGCAGGTCTGGTCCGCCATTTTCGTAGGTTCCGCCGTCAGCCTGCTGTTCTTTGGGTTGGTCAACGCGCTGGAAAAACGCTATGTTTTCTGGAAGTAACCTGCCCCAGCGCCGCCATCACCATGGCACGAATGACCGGCTTGACGCCTTCGGCCAGGTCATCCCGGTAGCCAAAAGGAAACGTTTCCTCCATATAGGTTGACTGACACATTTCGAGTTGAATGGCGTGGATCCCTCGAGCGGGGTCGCCAAACTGTCGCGTGATGTAGCCACCAGTAAAACGGCCGTTGATGACCCAGGTGTATTCAGTGCCTTCCAGACTTTTTTCAACGGCATCGATGACCTCGCCTGCAGCACTTTTTCCACTGGCAGTGCCAAGATTCAGGTCTGCCAACTTGCCGTCGAATAGCCGGGGCAGGACGCTGGCGATTGAATGGGCTTCCCACAGCAGCACATTTGCATGCAGGGTTTTCAGGCGATTGATTTCAGCGGCCAGTTTGGCGTGGTACGGCTTCCAGTAAGTCTCGACCCGTCGCGCGATCTCTGGCGTGTCGGGGTCGGCGCCTAGGTACAGCGGCTCTGCGCGAAACGTCAGGGTCGGGCACAGGCCGGTTTTTGTTTGCCCCGGATACAGGCTTTGGTCATCGGGCGGGCGATTCAGGTCGACGACATAACGGGAATATCGCGCACTGAGCACCGAAGCGCCAAGCTCGTGGGCAAAATCGTATAGCTGGTCAAGGTGCCAGTCGGTATCGACCAGCGTCCTGGCCGCAGGCGTCATTGTTTGCAGTTGATCCTCGGGGATTTCCTGACCGAGGTGCGGGATGGAAATCAGCAGCGCAGAGGTACCGGACTTAAAGTGATAGGGGGTGGTCATCAGGGCTCCGCAGACAAAAAAACGACCCACTACGCAAGGAATTGCCTAGCGGGTCGTTGGCTACCAGGCAGTGAACGCCCGGTCGCTTGGATCTTCCAGCCGGGTGCGCTTACTGCACCCGCCCTTCTTTCCAGGCCTGCAGCAACTTGTCATAGCTGACAGTCTCGCCTTGAGGCTTCTCGTTGGCAAGCTTTTTCCATGGTGCGTGCTCGTCGCTCAGCCACTTGCTCGGATCACTCTTCGGATTCAGCTTGGGTGGGCAAACAGCCATGCCAGCGCGTTCCAGGCGCGCCATCACCTGATCCATTTCTTCGGCCAGGTTATCCATCGCACCTTGAGGTGTTTTCTCGCCGGTCACTGCCAGGGCGACGTTCTTCCACCACAGCTGCGCAAGTTTCGGGTAGTCCGGCACGTTGGTGCCGGTTGGCGTCCAGGCCACCCGTGCAGGGCTGCGATAGAACTCGATCAAGCCGCCATAGCGATTGGCATTCTGGGTGAAGAACTCGCTTCGGATATCACTGTCCCGAATAAAGGTCAGACCGGTGATGGACTTCTTGAGTGATGTGGTTTTGGCAGTAATGAACTGGGCGTACAACCAGGCTGCGGCCGTGCGATTGGCATCATGATCCTTGAAGAAAGTCCAGGAACCAACGTCCTGATAGCCATTCTGCATGCCCTGCTTCCAGTATGGGCCGTGCGGGCCGGGTGCCATGCGCCATTTTGGACTGCCATCGGCATTCACAACCGGCAACCCTACTTTGGTCATGTCAGCCGTAAAGGCTGTGTACCAGAAGATCTGCTGGGCAATCTGACCCTGTGCGGGGACGGGGCCTGATTCACCGAAGGTCATGCCCATCGCTTCCTTGGGCGCGTACTTTTTCATCCAGTCGATGTACTTCGTCAGCGCGTAAACAGCCGCCGGCGAGTTCGTGCCGCCACCGCGCGATACCGAAGCACCTACCGGAGTGCACTTGTCGTCTGCGACACGGATGCCCCATTCATCAACCGGCATCCCGTTGGGTATGCCCTTGTCGGCTTCGCCCGCCATGGACAGCCAGGCATCGGTAAAGCGCCAACCCAGGGACGGATCCTTCTTGCCGTAATCCATGTGCCCGTAAATGGGCTTGCCATCGATCGTCTTCACATCGTTGGAGAAGAACGCGGCGATGTCCTCGTAGGCGCTCCAGTTCTGGGGTACGCCAAGGTCGTAGCCATATTTGGCCTTGAACCGATCCTGCAAGTCTTTGCGGGCGAACAGGTCGGCGCGGAACCAGTACAGGTTGGCGAACTGCTGGTCGGGCAACTGATACATCTTGCCGTCAGGTGCGGTGGTGAAGCTCGTGCCGATGAAATCCTTCAGGTCCAGTCCAGGATTGGTGAAATCTTTTCCGGCACCGGTCATGTAGTCCGTCAGGGAAAGGATCTTGCCATAGCGGTAATGCGTACCGATCAAGTCCGAGTCCGAAATCCAGCCGTCATAGATCGATTTGCCAGATTGCATGGACGTCTGCAGTTTTTCAACCACATCTCCTTCCTGAATCAGGTCGTGCTTGACCGTGATGCCGGTAATCTCGGCAAACGCCTTGGCCAGTACCTTCGATTCATATTCATGGGTGGTGAGCGTTTCCGAAACCACGGAAATCTCTTTCACACCACTTGCCTGCAGCTTCTTGGCAGCCTCAATGAACCACTTCATTTCCGCCATCTGCTGATCTTTGCTCAGCGTCGAGGGTTGAAATTCAGAATCGATCCATTTCTGTGCCTCGGGTTCACCCGCATGGGCGAGTCCCGCTGTTGCAAATGCGGCTGCAATCGCAAACGCGGTGTATCGAAGTTTCATCATCGTCTCCTGACAACTTTCCCCTGTTTATTGACAAAATATTTCGACCCCAGGGAAGCTCAAGGCCGAATATCGAAAAACCCAACAGTCCATGCCGCTAACCGCGCCGCAGCACCAGCACAACAAACAACATCGACAAGACAAAGCTGATCCAGACCGACGGCTCTTGCTCAAGGCCGAACCACTGCATGAACTTGCCAGACAGCCCGACAAAGGCCAGGTTGATGTAGGCAGCACCCAACAGGCCGATAAACACCCGGTCGCCCCGTGTGGTCGCAATGGGCAAAAATCCTTTGCGCATCACGGTCGGTGATCGGATTTCCCATACCGTCAAACCGATGAGCATCAAGCCGATACAAGTAAAAAAAACGGTTACAGGTGTGGTCCAGGCCATCCAGTCAAACATGTCTGATCTCCTCTACACGCGTCCCATCGCAAAGCCCTTCGCGATGTAGTGGCGAACAAACCAGATGACGATGGCTCCGGGAACAATGGTCAGCACGCCTGCGGCGGCCAGCGTCGCCCAGTCCATGCCCGACGCAGAGACCGTGCGCGTCATCGTTGCGACAATCGGTTTCGCGTTGACACTTGTGAGTGTGCGTGCCAGCAACAGTTCGACCCAACTGAACATGAAACAGAAAAAGGCGGCCACGCCAACACCGGCCTTGATCAGCGGTAGAAATATCGTCAGGAAAAATCGCGGGAAACTATAACCATCGATATAGGCAGTCTCGTCGATTTCACGCGGAATCCCGCTCATGAAGCCTTCCAGTATCCACACCGCAAGCGGAACATTGAAAAGCAAATGCGCCAGTGCCACGGCGATGTGAGTGTCCATCAACCCCAGTGTCGTGTACAACTGGAAGAACGGCAGCAGGAACACTGCCGCAGGCGTCATCCGGTTGGTCAACAGCCAGAAAAACACATGCTTGTCACCCAGAAACTGATAGCGCGAAAACGCGTAGGCCGCAGGCAACGCAACCGTCAATGAAATCACGACATTCATCGCGACATAAATCATCGAATTAATGTAGCCGGAATACCACGCCGGATCGGTAAAAATCGTGCGGTAATTGTTCCAGGTGAATGCTTGCGGGAAAAATGAAAAACTGGACAGGATTTCTTCATTTGTCTTGAAAGACATGTTGACCATCCAGTAGATGGGCAATATGGCAAAAATCAGATAAGCGATCAAAAACAATGTCCGCTTCTGAAACCTGGTCGAGGCTGACGGGCTATGCATGAGCATCTTCCTTGTCGGCGGTACCGACACGCTGCATCCAGTTGTAGAGAATGAAGCAAAGCAACAGGATAATGAGGAAATAGATCAACGAAAACGCCGCGGCGGGACCCAGGTCGAACTGACCCACTGCTTTTTGTGTCAAGTACTGGCTCAGGAATGTGGTCGCGTTGCCAGGCCCGCCTCCTGTCAGCACAAATGGTTCGGTATAGATCATGAAGCTGTCCATGAATCGCAGCAGCACCGCGATCATCAACACACCGCGCATCTTGGGAAGCTGGATGTAGCGAAACACGGCAAACTTGCTGGCGCCGTCGATGCGCGCCGCCTGGTAGTAGGCATCGGGAATCGAGCGCAGACCGGCATAACAAAGCAGCGCCACCAACGGCGTCCAGTGCCAGATATCCATGACCAGTACCGTCAGCCAGGCATCGAGCGAACTACCGGTGTAGTTGTAGTCCACACCCAGGCGAACCAGTGTCGCCCCAAGCAAGCCAATGTCACTACGGCCAAAGATCTGCCAGATTGTTCCAACCACATTCCAGGGGATGAGCAGTGACAACGCCACGATCACCAACACTGCGGACGACTGCCAGCCTCGCGCAGGCATCGACAGCGCCAGCATGATGCCCAGCGGAATTTCAACCAGCAAGACCGCCAGGGAAAAACCAAGCTGGCGCAACAGCGCTTCGTGCAATTCACTGTCTCGCATCACGCTGACAAACCACTCCGTACCAACAAACACCCGACGCTCTGGTGAAATGATGTCTTGGACTGAATAATTGACGACAGTCATGAGCGGCAATATGGCAGAAAACGCCACGCACAACATCACCGGAGCCACGAGAAACCATGCTTTCTGATTGACCGGCTTCATGCAATGATCTCCTCATTCTTATAGAACCGCGTGTTTGGACCCATCAACTTAAACCAGGCCAGCGCCCCCGATTGTGGCACGGGGGTCTGCGGGCTCAGGCGCGCGCGCACCAGTGTTTCGTCGCTCAACCCTGCGCCAGCATCGATCACTCCGGTCACCATCCAGTGCGTGCCGACGTCCTGCACCCGGGTCACGCGCAGGGCGATGCAATACGCATCCGGAGTCGCAACCGGTTGTAGATACTCGGGGCGGATCCCCACGACAAAGTCCCCGGCGCTCTCGAGCAGGCTGGCCGGCACTTGGTCAGGCAATGCCAGTCGATGGATGCCCACCAGAATTTGTCCATCCGCGAACCTAGCCGGCAGGAAATTCATTCCAGGCGACCCGATGAAATGTCCGACAAACATATGGCTGGGGCGTTCAAACAATTCGTCTGCCGAGCCAATTTGCACGGCACGCCCACGCGTCATCACGACGACTTCCTCGGCGAAGGTCAGTGCCTCAACCTGGTCATGCGTCACATAGATGAATGTGAGCTTCAGTTCGTGATGAATCTGCTTCAATTTGCGACGCAGTTGCCACTTCAGGTGCGGATCGATCACCGTCAGCGGTTCGTCGAACAGCACTGCTGATACGTCCTCACGCACGAGTCCCCGGCCGAGGGAAATTTTTTGTTTCGCATCCGCTGTCAGACCAGAGGCCCGATGATTGAGCTGGCCGCTGATATCCAGCATTTCAGCGATCTGGCCCACGCGCCGCGCAATCCTGTCCTGTGGCACCCCGCGATTACGCAAGGGGAATGCCAGGTTTTCAGCGACTGTCATCGTGTCATAGATCACGGGAAATTGAAAAACCTGTGCAATGTTGCGCGCTTGCGGACTGCGTGACGTCACGTCTTGCCCGCCAAATTTAACCGTCCCCTGTGAGGGCATCACCAAGCCGGAAATGATGTTGAGCATGGTGGTCTTGCCGCACCCAGACGGTCCGAGCAACGCGTAGGCGCCACCGTCACGAAACGTCATGCACAGCGGCAGCAGTGCGTAGTCCGCCTCGCTTTGCGGATCTGGCCGATAAGCATGGGCAAGGTCAAGTTCGATCTGTGCCATGTCAGGTCACTTCCAGCGTCGGTTGACTGACTGGCCGAGGAGACTGCAGTAACAAACCCGTCTCGTCAAACACGTACACCTGTTCGGGATGCAGGTACAGATGGATGGCGGTGCCAATTTCAAAATAGTGCACCCCCGTCAACTGTGCCACAAGGTCGCCCACGGGCGTACGGACATGCAGGAACGTATCAGAACCCGAAATTTCAGCCAGCTCGACCGACCCGGGCAACTTGACGTCACCCGGTCGCGATTGCACCCGTAGCGCGTTGGCACGCAGACCCAGCGTCACCCGCTGACCGGATCGCAGTGGATTCACAAGCTGCATGCGCAACGACTCGGTCAGCGTCACGGCGGTCCCGACCGGCGTCACCAGCACGGACATCAAATTGATCGGCGGATCACTGAACGCGCGCGCCACCCGCAACGAGGACGGATGATGAAAAACATCGGCTGTCTTGCCGTACTGCAACAACTCCCCCGCATCCATCACTGCCGTGCTCCCGCCAAGCAAAAGCGCCTCGCCGGGTTCCGTGGTTGCATAGACAACGGTAGACTCGCTATTGGCAAAAATATTGGTCAGTTCGTCACGCAATTCTTCGCGCAATTTGTAGTCCAGATTCACCAGCGGTTCATCCAGCAAAATGAGTGGCGCTCGTTTGGCCAACGCACGCGCAAGTGCCACGCGCTGTTGCTGCCCACCCGACAATTCCGCAGGCAATCTCTGCAAAAACGCGTCGATGTGTAGTCGCGACGCCAGCGCCCGTACCTGCGCGTCAATGTTTTTTTCACGACGTAATTTCAGGGGCGAGGCGATGTTGTCGTAGACCGACATCGACGGATAATTGATAAATTGCTGATAAACCATGGCGATATCGCGTTTGCGCACTGGCACGCCCGTCACGTCTACATCGTCGACCAGCACTTTTCCTGCCGTTGGCGGCTCGAGTCCCGCCATCAGGCGCATCAAGCTGGTTTTACCGGCAAGCGTGGCGCCCAGCAGCACAGTGACTGCGTTGGGCAGTACGTCCATACTCAGCGGATACAGGTGGGTTTCACCACCGACCCGTTTTTCAATATGCTCCAGTTTCAGGCGCATGTCTCGCCGACTCCTCTTTTAGTAAACCAGTCGGCCACAGCCTGACGCTCTTGCGCGGACAAGTGCAGCCCGAGCTTGCTGCGTCGCCACAAGACATCTGCAGCGCTGAGTGCCCACTCCTGCTCAAGCAGGTATTGGAGTTCTGTATGGTACAGCGCAGGCGCGACCTCCTGCCCAAGGTCAGCGATTTCGTGCGCGCTGGCCAACAACACGTCAAGCCGCGTGCCATAGGCACGGGCGTAGCGCCGGCAAAGACTTTCTGGCAACCAGGGATAACGCTGTTGGGCAACTTGCAGGAAGTGCGAAAAATCCGCCGCAGGGTTTTTCGAGAGACTGCCTTGGGACCCCATGTCCCCGCCTGGTAACGGCACATGCTCAGTCCAGCCTGGCGCGTGATTGCCAAGCGCCGGACATAACTGGTCGGCCGCCTGTTCGGCGAGCTTTCTGTACGTGGTGATCTTGCCGCCCCACACTGAGAGCAACGGCGCCTGGCTGGTGTCCAGGTCAAGTCGATAGTCACGCGTCACCGCTGCCGGGTTGCCCGAGGCATCATCGAGCAGCGGACGCACGCCTGAGTAACTCCAGACCACATCTTGCGCAGAAATGGGCTGCTTGAAATAACGCCCGACCTGTTCGCACATGTAGGCACATTCGGCCGCGTCCATTTCGGCTCCGCCGATTGCGCCCTGGTGCTCGACATCGGTCGTGCCGATCAGCGTGAAGTCATCCTCATACGGAATGGCAAAGGTCATGCGCCGGTCGGTGTTCTGAAAAATGTAGGCCATCGGGTGCGTATACAACTTTTTCACCACGATGTGACTGCCCTTGACCAATCTCAGCGACCGCGTGTCTCGAAACTGTGCATGTTCTTGCAGGAACTGCGCGGCCCAGGGACCCGCTGCGTTCACGAGCGCGCGGGCCTGGATCCGGATCGGTTGCTCCGGAACACGCTCACCCGCGCCACGCCTCTGCAGGGTCGCGGTCCACCAATCAGCTGCGCGCTCGACATGCACGCATTCCGTATGCGTCAGAATGACGGCACCCCGCTCCTGGGCGTCCATGGCGTTGAGCACCACCAGACGGGCGTCGTCCACCCATCCATCGGAATAGACAAACCCCTTCTTGAATCCAGGCTTAAGCGCCTCGCCAGCCAGATGCTCGTCCAGGTTGATTGCGCAGGAGGCTGGCAGCACCTCGCGGTGTGCCAGATGGTCATACAGGAACAAGCCAAGCCGTATGATCCACGCGGGCCGCATGCCCGCATCATGTGGCATCACGAAGCGCAGCGGCCACATGATATGTGGCGCATTGCGCAACAAAACCTCGCGTTCCTGAAGTGCTTTGCGCACCAGTCCGAACTCCCGGTATTCCAGGTAACGCAGCCCACCATGGATCAGTTTTGTGGAGGCAGACGACGTATGCGCCGCCAGGTCATCCTTTTCACACAAGGCAACACTCAGCCCGCGACCGGCAAGCTCGCGTGCAATGCCGGCACCATTGATACCGCCGCCGACCACCAGGACGTCATATTGCGTTCGCATTTGAACATTTATTTTCTATATTGTTCGTTTTATGGTTATAACCTTTTCGTTATGCTTCCAGTTATGAGTGAAAACCCGCGTATTTTTTTCTTTTCGATTCCTTTATGTTGTCCTGCATCAGTCACCGACAGGCAGGCGTTACATTTTTCACAGTCTCAGGCCGCATGGATCCCAACACCACATGACACCGAACCCACGCCAACTGCAGTTGATCGACGCCGTCCAAACACAGGGGTCGGCCACAGTCGAGGCCTTGTCAGAACGTTTCAGCGTCACGCTTCAGACCGTCCGGCGCGACGTCAAACTGCTCGCCGCGGCTGGGCTGCTGCTGCGGTTCCATGGCGGGGTGCGCGTGCCAAGCTCAACGACCGAAAACATCGCCTACCGGCAGCGGCAGACCTTGAACGCCGAGGCCAAGCAGCGCATTGCGCGCGCCGTGGCGAATGCCATTCCGGATGGTTGCTCGCTGATCCTGAATATTGGAACAACAACTGAAGCCGTTGCTCGCGAACTGGTTCGCCGCAAAGGCCTGCGGGTCATTACCAACAACCTGAATGTGGCGGCCATCCTTTCCGACAATGCGGACTGCGAAGTCATTATCGCGGGCGGCGTTGTTCGCGCACGTGACCGCGGCATCGTGGGTGAAGCAACCGTTGAGTTCATCCGGCAGTTCAAAGTTGACATCGGCCTGATTGGCATTTCAGCTATTGAGTCAGACGGCACACTGCGTGACTTCGATTACCGCGAGGTCAAGGTCTCACGCGCCATCATTGAGCATTCGCGCCAGGTATGGCTGGCGGCCGACAGCAGCAAGTTCAATCGTCCGGCGATGGTAGAGTTAGCCAACGTGCGGGAGATTGACCGATTATTTACCGATATAAAGCCGCCCGCACCTTTCTCGCAGTTGCTGGTTGCCGCGGGCGTGCAGTGCGATGTGGCCAGGAGTTAACGGGCTAGCACCTCACTGTCATGAAATCGTGTAATCATGGCCCATGGCATGGCTCCACATGCCCGAAAACCAAGGAGAACAGACATGGCTGCAAAAAAAATATTGATGCTGGTTGGTGATTACGTCGAAGACTACGAAGTGATGGTGCCTTTTCAGGCCTTGTTGGCGGTCGGCCACACCGTCCACGCCGTATGCCCGGATAAAAAAGCGGGTGATAGCGTCGCCACGGCGATTCATGATTTCGAGGGGCAGCAGACGTATTCGGAAAAGCGGGGGCACAATTTTTCACTGAATGCCTCGTTTGCCGACATCCTGGCCGAGAACTACGACGCTCTGGTGATTCCCGGCGGCCGTGCCCCGGAATACCTGAGAATGAACGCCCAGGTACTGGACCTCGTGCGTCACTTTTTTAGTGCCAATAAGCCCGTTGCGGCAATTTGCCACGGCGCACAATTGCTGGCAGCCGCTGGAGTCCTTGCCGGGCGCACCTGCTCGGCCTATCCAGCCTGCAGCGCCGAAGTCGTGCTGGCACAAGGAACCTTTGCCGAAATTGCCATTGACGCTGCAGTGACCGATGGCAATCTGGTCACGGCGCCCGCATGGCCGGCGCATCCTGCCTGGATCAGCCAGTTCCTGAAAGTGCTTGGCACGCGTATCGAGCTCTGACAACTGGCCTATGAAACCAAAAAAATGCGCTGGCCGAATCTGGCGATCACTTCGACCAGGCAAATTTCAGCGCATTCCTGCGCGTAATTTGCCTGCGCCACCTGGCCTTGCAGATCTCGGGTCATATTCCGACGGATGCGGCAGTACCCATCCGATCGCTTGACCTGGCCGACCGACTGGTTAGCTGAGCGCACCCGCTACGGCCGCCGTCTGGAAGAATTTGAAGTCGGCGCAATCGATGAACATCGTGCGGGCAGAACAATCACCGACGTCGACAGCAAACTGGCCGGTTTTCTCAATACCATTGCGCAACAAGGTGTGGGTCAGCAGAGTTAAAAATAATTATATATTTACATATTCTATATTTTTATATATTATAGGCAAACAAACTGTTTTAACCTTGTTCACATGTCAATCACTCCTGACTCGATGACCGTCCTTGCGACCCAGGCTTGCCGCCTGATCAAAGTGCTGTCCAACACCGATCGCCTGATGCTGCTTTGTCAGCTCACGACGGGCGAAAAAAGCGTCGGTGATCTCGAAAAACAGCTTGGCATCCAGCAACCTACCCTGTCGCAACAACTCGGTGTGCTGCGCCGGGCACGCATCGTCAATACCCGGCGCGAGGGCAAGAGCATTTATTACCAGATCTCCAGCACGCAGGCGCTGGAGATCATCCGGGAACTTCACAGTCAGTTTTGCATCATCGGCACTGCGCCTGATGCACGACCCCTTTAAGCCAGGAAATCAGCATGTCAATCAACCAACATTTTTTGTCACGCAGCCTGGCAGGCGTGGTCATGCTGATGTCGCTCACGAGCGAGCCCTGGGCGCAGGCGAGCTCACAGGTCGAGGTGCCGGTGCTGCAACTGCGCGCGCAGTCCGCAGCGTCAAATTTCGAACTCGATGGTGTGATCGAACCCGTCAAGCAAAGCGTCATCTCGGCGCAAATTTCCGGGCGCATTGCAACACTCGACGTCAAGGCTGGCGATCGTGTGCGTGCGGATCAACTCCTGATCACCATTGATGATCGTGAAGTCCAGGCGGGCGTCCAGCGCAGCCAGGCCCAACTCGCCCAGGCAGATGCTGAACTGCGCAATGCGCAAGCCACGCTGGAGCGCACACGACAACTTCAGCGCGAGGGCTTTTTAAGCAAAGCTGCACTGGACACGGCCGATATGCAATACAAGGCAGCCCGGGCCGGACGCGACCAGGCCACGGCAGGCGTACGGCAGTCGACCCTGACTCAGGAATTCAGCCGGGTCACCGCACCCTATGACGGCTATATCGCGGATACACAAGTCCAGGCAGGTGACCTGGCGGCTCCCGGCAAGCCACTGATGACCCTGTATGCGCCGACACCGCTGCGTACGGTCGTGCAAGTGCCGGTTTCCCTGTCGGCGGTCGCGCGCAATGCCAGTACGGTTGAAATCCAGTTACCCGACGATCACGGGTCCACGCACTGGGTGCGCCCATCGGGCCAGCAAGTATTGTCGGCGGCCGACCCCGTTGCCCAGACGATTGAATGGCGACTCGATCTGGGCCCAAGTGATCAAAACCAGTTGGTCCCCGGCCAGCAAGTCCGCATTCGGTTTATCGGCAGTCTGGCCAGTCGGCTGGTGATTCCAGCCGCCGCCGTGCTGCACAGGGGTGAGCTGACGGCGGTCTATGTCGCCAGTGGTTCAGGCTTTGTACTCAAGGTCATTCGGTTAGGAAATGACTTCGGGTCAGTCGGTGTCGAGGTGCTCGCCGGGCTTTCCGCTGAGGAACGCATTGCGATTGACCCCATCCGGGCAGGCCTGAACGGCGCTCGGCCGGGCCAAGCCGTCGTGGTGCCTGCTGGCCACCCCACCGGATCAGGCCAAGCACAATGAACCACGTGACGCCAAAACAGTCGACTCTGGGTGTGTCCGGCCGCATTGCGGCCGCGTTTCAGGACAATGCCATCACGCCGCTCCTGGCGCTGGTTGCCCTGCTTCTTGGTCTCTTTGCCGTATTGGTCACACCCCGCGAAGAGGAACCGCAGATCAATGTCACGATGGCCAATGTCCTGATTGCGTTCCCCGGCGCAAGCAGCCAGGACGTGCAAAATATGGTGGCCCGGCCAGCCGAGCAGGTGCTGAGCCAGATCGCTGGCATTGAACACACCTACTCTGTCGCCCGCCCCGGCATCGCGGTGCTGACTGTCCAGTTCAAAGTCGGGGTGCCGCGCACCGAAGCGCTGGTACGCCTGTATGACGTGCTCAACGCTAACCAGGACTGGTTGCCGCGCGACTTGGGGGCTCTCCCCCCCATCGTCAAGCCTAAGGGCATTGATGATGTGCCGGTGCTGGCCGTCACGCTATGGAGCAAAAATCCGTCGTCAGGCATGGAGCTCGAACAGGTCGCGCGCAACATCGAACAGGAACTCAAAGCAGTCCCCGGCACACGGGAAATTCAAACCATAGGCGGCCCCGGTCGAGCCATTCACATCTGGCTCGATCCCGCCCGACTGCGCGAACGCGGCGTGGACCTGCTTGGACTCAAGAACACACTTGCGGCGGCAAACGTCGGCATGCCTTCGGGCGCAGTCCTTGAAGTGAATGACGAAAAAAACCAGATGCTGGTTGTCGAGTCAGGCGAATTTCTGCGCTCGACCGACGACATCGGCGACTTGATTGTCGGCGTGACCAAAGCCAAGCCCATCTACCTGCGCGACGTCGCCCGTATCGAAGCGGGCGCACGGTTGCCTCAGCGCTATGTCTGGTTTACGCCGGGTGCGGCCGGCGATGAGAGCGACGCTCAGACAAAAACCAGCCGGCCCGGACAGGATCAGGCCGCCAGCCAACCTGGTCAGGTCTACCCCGCAGTGACGCTGACCGTCACCAAGAAACCTGGCGAAAATGCCGTGGACGTGGCCGCTGCGGTCCGCGCGCGCATCGAGACGCTGCGAAACTCGGTCATTCCAGACGGGATCGAAGTAACCGTCACGCGCGACTACGGTGAAACGGCAGCAGAAAAAGCCAATAAGCTGATTCAGAAACTGGCTTTTGCGACAGGCGCGGTCATATTGCTGGTCGGCTTCGCACTGGGTCGACGTGAAGCGGTCATCGTCGGCGGGGCGGTGATTCTGACGCTCATGGCGACACTATTCGCCAGCTGGGCCTGGGGGTTCACGCTCAACCGGGTGTCGTTGTTCGCCCTGATTTTTTCCATTGGAATCCTGGTCGATGACGCCATCGTTGTCGTCGAAAACATCCATCGCCATCAAAAACTATATCCAGATAAAACATTGCGTGAAATTATCCCCGGTGCGGTCGATGAAGTCGGCGGCCCGACGATCCTGGCGACCCTCACGGTGATCGCAGCACTGTTGCCCATGGCCTTTGTCTCGGGCCTGATGGGTCCCTACATGAGCCCCATCCCAATCAACTCCAGTCTCGGGATGGCGATCTCGCTGGCCATTGCCTTTACCGTCACACCCTGGCTGTCACTCAAGCTGATGAAGGCGCACAAGCCTGCAGGCGAAGTGGCTCACAGCCCGCACCCGGTCGAAACCGGACTCGCGCCAAAGCTGCAAAAACTGTTCCAGCACGTGCTCAGTCCGTTCCTGGACAGCGCGCGCAAGCGCTGGTTCCTGCTCGGTGGCATCATTGCAGCGCTCGTGTTGTCGGTCGGTCTGACGATGGTGCAGTGGGTGGTCCTCAAAATGCTGCCTTTCGACAACAAAAGCGAGTTTCAGGTCGTAGTCGACATGCCCGCCGGTACGCCACTGGAAAACACCGCAGCCACGCTGCACGCCCTGGGCCAATACCTGGCCCGGCAGCCTGAGGTACGCGACTTGCAAGGCTATGCGGGAACAGCCAGCCCCATCACATTCAACGGGTTGGTGCGGCAGTACTATCTGCGCGGCGACGCAGAACTCGGCGACCTGCAGGTCAACCTGGTCGACAAGCATCATCGCAGCGAGAAGAGTCATGTCATTGCGCAGCGACTGCGTCCTGAACTTGAAAAAATTGGTCAACAATACGGCGCACGGATCAAGGTGGTCGAGGTGCCTCCGGGTCCTCCGGTGATGAGCCCCCTGGTGGCCGAGGTCTATGGTCCCGACGAAGCCGGCCGTCAGGCACTGACGCAACGCATTGCCAAGGCGTTCGCCAACACCCCGGACATCGTGGGAATCGATACCACCTTGAAAGAAAACGCACCGCGTGTGCACCTGACCATTAATCGTCAACGCGCAGAGACGCTCGGTATTTCTGTCGCGGCTGTCGCCCAGACCGTGAACGGTGCGCTGTCGGGCATGGATGCCGCCTACATGCACGATGGCCTGAGCAAATACCCGATTCCCGTGCGCTTGCAATTGCCACGCACTGCACAGGTCGGCCTGGAGGCACTGCTGGCCTTGCCACTGCGCGCCGCGAGCGGTCGCATGGTCGCCCTGTCCGAACTCGTGCACGTGGACCGGGACGTGATCGACAAGCCGCTCTATACCAAGGATCTCAAACCATTGAGCTATGTCTTTGGCGATATGGCTGGCAAACTTGATTCGCCGTTGTACGGGCTGTTCGCGATCCGCTCGGAACTTGCGGCGGCAGGCCTGCCGGGAACCGGAGTCCTGGGGGAATACTGGATCAGTCAACCACGCGACATTTACCGGGAATACGCCATCAAGTGGGACGGAGAATGGCAAATCACCTACGAAACGTTCCGTGACATGGGTGCCGCGTATGGCGTGGGCCTCATCCTGATCTACCTGCTGGTTGTGGCGCAGTTCCGCAGCTACCTCACACCGCTGGTGATCATGGCCCCTATCCCACTCACGATGATAGGCGTCATGCCGGGCCACGCTTTACTCGGGGCGCAGTTCACCGCCACCTCCATGATCGGCATGATCGCCCTGGCCGGTATCATTGTGCGCAACTCGATTCTGCTTGTTGATTTTATCGAGCTACAAGTGGCGCAAGGTCTAGACTTCAAGGACGCCGTCATACAGTCCGCTGCCGTGCGCGCCCAGCCGATCACTCTGACAGGGCTGGCCGCGATGATCGGCGCGCTATTCATCCTTGACGACCCGATTTTCAACGGCTTGGCGATCTCCCTGATTTTCGGCATTCTGGTCTCGACCATGCTCACGCTGGTCGTGATCCCCGTGCTTTACTACGCGCTATACCGCAAGCGCCATATTGCGGCCTGATTTTTTTGAGAAACCATCATGACTGTTGAACGCTACATCCGTGTGTTTGCAGGGTTGTTCATACTGATTTCACTGGCGCTGGGGGTCGAACAAAGCCCCCTGTTCGTGAGCAAATGGGCCCTTGCCTTCACTGCCTTCGTGGGTCTGAACCTTTTACAATTTGGTTTGACCAACTTTTGTCCGATGGGCAGCCTGTTGCGCATGCTCGGCGTCAAGGACGCAGGACAATCCTGCAAGAAGGGCTGCTGCTAAGTCAGTAGTCTTTCCACCGTATTTTGAGTTCTGGAGTCAAACGTGCAATCTATCACCCTGGTCCGTGCGGCGAGCAAGAAATCCGTGACAAGTAAACGCCGTTCTGTCGCCAGGATGGTACTGGCGCTGTCAATGACGTTCTCGGCATCAGCAAGCTGGGCGATCGACCTGGCACAAAGCTGGCAGCTTGCCATGAACAATGACCCCGTCTATGCGGCAGCGCGTGCCAATTACCGCGCGGCCATGGAAAAAACGCCACAAGCCCGCGCAGCACTCCTTCCACAAGTCAACGCCTCCGTCTCAGGCGGCTACCTGGACAGCCGGGCCAACACAGCGTTCGGGCAGGTGTACTCCAATTCGAATTCGGCCTGGTCACTGACCCTGTCCCAGCCAATTTTCAACTGGTCCGCCTGGGAAACGTTCGAACAATCCAAACTCATTGTCGCCAGCGCCGAAATACAGTTGCAACTGGCGCATCAGGATTTGATTCTGCGTCTTGGGCAGGCCTACTTTGATGTGCTCGCGTCGCAAGACACCCTGACCGCGCTCGAGGCCGAACAACGATCGATTGGTGAACAACTGGCCTCGGCGCAACGACGGTTCGAGATGGGCACCACCACGATCACCGACACCTACGAGTCCCAGTCCCGCTTTGACCTGGCCGCCGCAAACATCATTGCTGCGCAGAACACGTTGCAAAACGCGAAAGACATGATGGCCCGCATTATCGGTCACGCCACCGAGGCCCAGTCTGTTCTGCCCTATCGTGTGACGCTGCCAAGTCCAATGCCTGACAAGCTTCAAAGCTGGTCAGAGCAATCCAGATTGGCAAACCTCGAGGTGATCCGGGCGCATCTCCAGACGCGCGTCGCCGATTTCGACATTGAAATCGCCAAGGGTGGCAACTACCCTTCGGTCACGCTGTATGCCTCGACCATGAGCAACAGTCTGGGCAACATGATCGTGCAGCCCTATTACACTGGCCGCACGGTCGACAACGTCGTGGGTGTGACACTGAGCGTGCCGATTTATGCCGGTGGCGGCATCAACTCACGCATCGTTGAAAAAGCGGAGCTGCAACAAAAGTCTGTCTTTGACCTCGAGGCCGCAAAACGGCAGGCGCTGCAACAATCGCAGCAGTATTTCAACGGCGTGACCTCTGGGCTTGCCCGGATCAGGGGGCTGGAAGCCAGCGAAAAGTCGAGCCGGGCATCGCTGCAAGCCAACCGCACGGGTTACGAGGTGGGTGTGCGCATCAACCTCGACGTGCTCAATGCACAGCAGCAGCTCTACACAACCCTTCGGGACCTGGCGTTGACGCGCTACAACACTGTCATGGCGGGGCTGCGTCTGCGCGCCAACAGCGGCATGCTTTCCGAGGCTGACCTGCTCGCGATCAATCGGTTGTTGCTTGCGCCCGGCACGCCCGGGGCAGGTATCATGGATACGCAGCGTTAACAGCCACGGCGCCACCTTGCGTGGTGTGCACATGCTCATGATCAAACGAACGTTCGGCAGGCCCGGGACCCCCTGCGTGGCTCGACGTGGCTTGGGTCAGGCCCCAGTTCAACTGCGTAATTTCAAGAATATTGCGCACTGACAAAGATTTTTCCATCACTCTTCTCTATACCGCCGCGATAAATGAACCCAATCTTGCGTTCATTCAGGAACGGGCGGATATTAGCGAGAAGTGATGACAGATTTATTAAGCCAGGCCAGTGCTGTGAGCATGCAGGCTGCGGCTTACATCGATCGTTCTGAAAAAAGACGTTTCATGCGGGTTTTCTGTGCTGCGCGAATGTGTGCCTGAACCGCGGCATCCGCGCCTGCGGGATCCCGGTTGCGGATCGCGTCGACGATGCGCTCATGCTCATCGACGGTTTGTTCGACACGTCCGGCGTCCACAAGACTCGACCGGCCGAGTACCGACAGCGCGTTGTGCATCATGTTGATGGTCTTGAGCAAATAACGGTTGTGTGCGCAATGGCACAACGTCTCGTGGAACTGGCGGTTTTTGGATACCAGTGCTTCTTCGTCACCCGCGGCAGCCTTGTACTGCTCGCACAGGTCTTCAAGGATGGAAATCTCAACCTCCGACGCATGTTGCGCAGCAAGCCTGGCAGCCGCGCCCTCAAGCAGTTCGCGCATGAAATAGAGTTCAGTGACTGTGCTGTAGTCGAGTTCAGGAACCATCAGGCCCAGTGCGGGATGATTCACAATCAGTCCCTCTGACTCCAGGCGCGCCAGCGCCTCGCGGACAGGCGTGCGGCTCAGGCCAAGAACCTGTGTCAATTCCGCTTCACGCAGGCGGTCACCTGGCTTAAGACGGCCTGCCTGAATCGCTTCTTGCACGTAGCGGTAAACCTGTTCGCTTCTCGGCAGGTTCTCGAGATTGTCCGCTGCGAAAGACGTCTTGACGGCGGATTTTTTTGTGCTAACCATCGATTTACCCCTGGCAAAAAACATGATGCCAAGTTTAGACCAACTATCGAATCAACACTTACTTTTCGTCGACGATCACATACAATAATATACATTCGTACACAATCTCAAGCGTTGACGCCTTGTGTCCACAAAAACGGAAATGGCACCCCAAAACAGGATCGAACCGCAGGTCGATCAGTGGGTTCGACAGCCTTGCTGCTGAGCGATCCAGGTCGCCTGGATCACGATGGAGCAGCAGTAACCGCCGGGTCGCCAGGCCTACAGGACGCGCATGATCAATCGCGCTCCTGCCAGTCCTCCCAGTCCACAGGGTGCGTGTCCACATACTGTTTGACGGCCGCCCCGACGGTCGGGAAAAAGACCTCCTCGCCCAATTGTGCAAAAAGACCGAAGCGCTTGAGCTTGTCCTTGACCGGATCTTTCATCTCGGCAAAACACAATTCGATTCCAGCGTTGCGCAAAATTTCGTCAAGGTCGGCCACCATGTCAGACGCCGTCACATCCAGACTGGTGACGGGTTCGGCCGCAACCACCAGCCAACTGACAGGCGTGGGTGACGCACCGACTGCTTGCAGCACCCGTGACTGGAATAATTCGGCATTGGCAAAAAACAGGGGTGCATCCCAGCGAAACAAGACCAGACCCGGGATCAGGCGCGCCTCGGGATAGCGGGTGATATCGTGGTATCCCTTGAGGTGATCGACACGCCCCAATGTCGCCGAGTGCGGCCGCCAACTGTCCCACAGGAACTGAATGACAGCGACAATGATCGCCAGACCAATTCCTGGAATCACCCCCATGACGACCACGCCGACGAGGCAACCGGCTGACAGCCAGAATTCCCACGGCTGGATCCGATAGATGCGCGCAAGATCAGTGACCTCGATCAAGCCAAGCGCCGAGGCGATCACGACAGCGGCCAGAGCGCTGTCTGGAAGGTACTCGAGCAGGTTGGGTGCCATCACGATCAGCACCCCCACGCTGAGGGCACCCACCACACAGGCGAGCTGCGTCTTGGCCCCGGCCGCCTCGGCCACCGGTGTGCGTGAAGAACTGCTGCTCACTGCGAAGCCCTGGAAAAAGCCGGTCACCAGGTTGACCGCCCCAAGGGCCAGCAATTCCTGATTCGGATCGACGTGGTATCCGTGTCGCGTCGCATAGCCGCGCGACAACACGCTGGTGTCCGCAAACGAGACCAGGGCAACCGCCAGCCCACCGATCAGCACAGGGACAATATCGGCCGCTGTGATCCACGGCATTGCAAAGGTGGGCAACCCTTGGGGAAGCACACCCAGCACAGACACCTGGGCACGTGCGACCAGGTCAAAGGCAGCCACGCCAAGCGTTGCGCCAACGACCGCGACCAGTATTCCCGGCAGGCGCTTATAGCGTTTGAGTAACAGAATCACGACCAGGGTCGCGGCCCCGATCATGAAAGAGACCCCGTTCGATTTTCCGTCGAAAACAGCCTGTGCAAACGCAACCAGTTTTTTGAGCGACCCGAGATTTTCCAGGGAAAATCCAAACAGTGCGGGCAATTGACCAATCAATACCGTCAGCGCTATCCCATTCATATATCCATAGCGGATCGGCTTGGACAGCAGTTCTGTGACAAAACCCAGACGCGCCAGCCCGGCAAGCAGGCATATGACACCGGACACGATCGCCATCATGCCCGCCAGGGCCACTGTGCGCAGGGGATCACCGCCCGAGAGCGTGTGCGT